>JAFGNB010000233.1 GCA_016927235.1 Chitinispirillaceae bacterium | reverse complement strand
GGGTGCACCTCGTTGAAGGCAATAACGGTCTTGAGAAGCTGGTGAACGAGACGTCAAGCGATGTCGTCGTCAACGCGCTCGTTGGCGCAGTGGGCTTGCGGCCGACCATCGCCGCCCTGAAAAAGAAAAACCGAGTCGCGCTCGCTAACAAGGAGAGTCTGGTGATCGGCGGCGATTGTATCGCCGGTCTTCTCGCAGACGGGTGGGGGGAACTTGTTCCGGTCGACAGCGAGCACAGCGCCATCCTGCAGTGCATATCGGGAGTAACGGTACCCGCAACAATCGAATCCATCGTCCTGACGGCATCCGGCGGACCTTTTCGAACCCTGCCGCTGGAACGGTTTGCCGCAATCACCCCGTCGGAGGCGCTCGCCCACCCCACCTGGACAATGGGAAAGAAGATCACGATTGATGCGGCAACGCTCATGAACAAAGGCTTCGAGGTCATCGAGGCGCATCACCTTTTTTCGATGCCGTACGAACGGCTCCGTGTCTGGATCCATCCGCAATCCATTATTCATTCGCTGGTTGAATTCCACGACGGTGCGTTCCTGGCGCAACTGGGGTGTCCCGATATGGAGCTGCCGATCCAGTATGCACTGGCGTTTCCCGAGCGTCTTCCCCTGCCGGGCAGGCGGCTGTCGCTGCCGGAAATTGGAGCACTCGAATTCTTCGAGCCCGATTACAACCGCTTTCCCTGCCTCAAACTCTGCATTGACGCCGGTAAGCGGGGAGGGGGGGCTCCTGCGATTGTCAATGCCGCCAATGAAGTGGCGGTCACGGCGTTCCTTGCGGGAACGATTTCATTTACCGATATTGCCCGCGTTGTCGCCGCTACCCTTGAGCGGCATACGGTGCGGCCCGCGACGACGCTTTCCGCAATTGAGGACGCCGATGAAACCGCACGTAGATGCGCAACTGAAATCATACAGCACAAAGGAGCAACGTGACGTCGATACTTTCCATTCTTCTCGGTCTTGTCGTTTTGGGTATTCTGGTCTTCATCCACGAACTCGGACATTTCTTTGCAGCAAAGGCGTGCGGCATACGGGTGCTCGCCTTTTCGCTGGGATTTGGAACATCGCTTTATAAAAAAACCGTCAATGGAACCGAATACCGCATCGGGACCATACCCTTCGGCGGGTATGTCAAGATGGCCGGAGAGAGTCCGGAGGAGGAGCGAAAAGGCTCCCCCGATGAGTTTTCTTCGAAACCGATATGGCAGCGGATGACGGTGGCGGTCGCGGGGCCGTTTTTTAATTATTGCTCGGCATTTCTTATGCTCTGGGTGATGTTTATCGCGGGTATCGAACGCCCGCTTTACCTTGAACGGCCGGTCATCGGTGCGGTGCGCGACGGATCGATTGCCGACAGCGTCGGATTGCAGGCGGGAGACAGTATCGTCGCCGTCAACGATCATCCTGTTGCGGAGTGGGAAAGCATTGAAACCGTCTTTGCACAGCAGGAGCGAGCGTATATGCTCGCATTTGTACGCGACGGAAAAAAACAGATCGTGACGATGGTTATGAAACCCTCCCAAGAGGCATTGCCGAACGACCCGACCGGCGGCCTGCTGCCTCCGCTTCCGGCAGTCGTGGCCGAGGTGCTTCCCGCTTCCGCCGCGGAAAAAGCCGGCGTGAAAAAAGACGACAAGGTATGTTCCATCGACGGAAAACCCGTTCACTCGTGGTTCGAGCTCCTTTCCGCCGTTGAGAAACACCGCGGCGATTCGGTGCTTTCTTTCGTCGTCCTACGCGAGGGCAGAGAGCTGGCAATCGGGATAAAACCGCAATATGACCCCGATGCCAAACGGCCGATCATCGGCGTTCGCGTCAGTGAAGGAAAAGGGAGAATCGTACGCTACGCTCCGGGCAGGGCGGTTTCCAAAGCAATCGACAAGGGGTGGGAATTCACCACCATGATTTTCGATGTGCTCGGCAAACTGATCGCACGGAAAGTTTCGGCAAACCAGCTCTCGGGCCCGCTCGGCATTATCCCCGCCTCGGGATTCATGATGCTGCAGGGGCTCGCCCCGATCCTCAATTTCATGGCGCTCATCGGCATCAACCTGGCGGTGCTCAATATGCTGCCCCTCATCATCACCGACGGCGGGCAAATTGTTTTCATGGTCATTGAAGCGATCCGGAGAAAGCCCCTGTCGCTTAAAACGCAGCTTATTTTCAACCGTATCGCCATCGCTTTTTTCCTGGCGCTCTTCCTCTTCGTCAGTTTCAACGACGTGAAAAGGCTGCCGGAATATTTCAGGCTTTTCGGGAAATAGCGGATACAAGCTGGAAACGAATCGCCGGGGGGACAAGTTCGCCTACCAACACATTAACGCAAGGAGGTTCTATGGGTAAAGGAGACAGCCGTACGACAAAAGGAAAAAGGTTCAAGGGTTCTTACGGGAAAAAACGGCCGCGTAAAGAAATGAACAGGGCTAAGGCCGGAGCGGTTGCGTGAATCCATAGCAGCCGTATTCAAGGAGGTTTTTAACCATGCTCATTCAGTCGGTGCTCGATTGTATCGGCCGCACACCGCTCCTTTCCCTAAAAAAGGCGACCGGAGCGAACATTTTCGCGAAACTGGAATTTCTCAATCCCGGCGGCAGCATTAAAGACCGCATTGCCCGTTATATGATCGAAGAGGCCGAGCGCAGGGGTGACCTGAAACCGGGAATGACGATCGCCGAACCCACTTCCGGAAACACCGGCATCGGTCTCGCCCTGGCAGGCGTGCAGAAGGGCTACCGGGTGATCATCGTCATGCCGGAGAATATGAGCGATGAACGTAAAAAGATCATCACCGCCCTGGGGGCAGAGCTCGTCACCACTCCGGCCGAAGAGAGCATCGAGGGCTGCATGAAAAAAGTTAATGAGCTCCAGGAGGCCGAACCGCATCTGTACGTACCTCACCAGTTTGAAAACCCCGACAATCCCCGCATCCAGTACCTTTCCACCGCACCGGAGATCTGGGAGGACCTGCGGGACAGTGTGGAGGTATTCGTCTCCGGCCTGGGAAGCGGGGGAACATTAGCAGGGATCGGAAAGTTTCTCAAAGAAAAAAAACCTCGGATAAAGATTGTCGCCGTGGAACCGAAGAATGTTTCCGCCCTGCTTGGTCATGAACCGGGTCTGCACAAGATCCAGGGCATCGGCGACGGTTTTATTCCGACGGTGCTTGATCCCGCTCTCATCGATGAAGTGGTCGAGGTGACTGATGACGACGCGATCGATACCGCCCGGATGCTGGCGCGCAGCCAGGGACTGTTGGTCGGTACGTCGGCCGGCGCCAATGTCTGGGCTTCGATGATGATCGCCGACAAACACGGGTCGGAAACGACCGTCGTCACCATCCTCCCCGACCGGGCGGAACGGTATTTCAGCACGAGTCTGATTTGACGAAAAAGCGCCGTGGAAGCGAAGCAGCTGAAAAAGGCGAGGGATCTTCTCGATACCGTGGCTGCGGAACCTTTGTTTCTTATGTAACGGTTCGAACCGGACTTCGTGCCGCACGGGATCCATATACTGCACCTGTTTTTTTTGCATACTTAAAAAGCAACGATTATTTTTTCATAGCACGAAAGCTTCTGGGCCGGCGGTATCATCCTCAAAAAGTATCTGGGCGGGGACCGGGCGCTGAGCACGTGGATTGTCGCCTTTATCATCGCACTTCATACCGTTACCGGCGATAGTGCGGCGGGAGCGATAACCGATACGGTTCAGACACCGGTAGTGCTTGTCGGAGGATTTGCGGCCATGGTAATAGGATTCAACCGGAACAACGGATGGAAGGGCATCGTGTTTGCAGGATCCATCGCGGCGGTACTCTTCTCCATGGACGCTACGATCGGTTCGAGGGCTGCGTTGTTCACGACGAATATCTATCAAAAATTCATAGTTAAGAGCGCTGCTGACAAACAGTGTCTGCTTGTCGGCGGACTGACGACCAGCGGTCTGGTGCCGATCGGGATCCGGTTCGCGCCGGTCACCGACCACTTTTCGGGAATCTGCCGCGCGATGGGGTCGTGATGCAGGAATTACGGTGGAACCCGGTGTTGAAATGGTGGGTCATGGTTTCGGACGGCAGGGAAAAACGGCCGCTTACCCCCGAAAAAAACTGTCCGTTCTGTCCGGGATCGGGCAAGGTCCCCGACAGCTACGATGTTCTTCCCTATGCAAACGATTTCCCGATTCTGAGCCCGAACCCCCCCGCGCCGGTGCCGGTCGACTCGACGCTTTACCGAAACGCGAAATCGTTCGGCAAGTGCGAGGTCATACTTTACTCCCAGGAACACGCTCTTTCTTTCGGGGATCTTCCGCAGGGCAATGTCGACAAACTTATCGATCTCTGGATTGAGAAATACCGTGAACTCGGCGCCATGGATCGTATCCGCTACGTATTTATCTTTGAAAACCGGGGGAAGGAGGTGGGGGTGACCATCACCCACCCCCACGGCCAGATTTACGGCTTTCCGTTCATTCCGAAAAAGATTGAACTCGAACTTGCCTCCTGTAAAGAATACTTCGAACGGGAAAAGAAGAATCTCTATCTGGAAATCCTGCACGAGGAATTGAACGACGGCCGGAGAATCGTCGATGAAAACGGCCCGTTCGTCACTTTTGTGCCCTATTTCGCCGAGTATCCGTATCAGGTGCATATTATTCCGCGGGTCCTTCGATTATCGATCGATGAGTTCGGCGACGAGGAAAAGCGACAGCTGGGACGGTCCCTCACGCGGATCGTCACCGTCTACAATCATGTTTTCAACCGGGAATTTCCCTATATGATGAGCCTCGGCCAGAAACCGACCGACGGTGACGACTACCCCTATTATCAGTTCCATATCGAATTCTTTCCACTACTCAGAAACGAAAAGACCCAGAAATTCAACGCCAGCTCCGAGACGGCAACGTGGACACACGGCAATCCCTCCTCGCCGGAACAGAAAGCCGCCGAGCTGCGAACCATAAAGGAAAAACTCTATGGCGTCCGCTGATGCACTGACGACACGCATCTCCGCTCTCAAACAGGAGTACCACCGACTCTTCGGCGACAACGAAACGGTCATGCTGTTCAACGCACCGGGAAGGATCAACATCATCGGAGAACATACCGACTACAACGGCGGGTATGTTCTTCCGGCGGCAATCGACATCAGCATTATCGCCGCCGCCGCCCGGAGGAACGACCGCCAGCTCCACCTCAAATCGCAGAACTTCCCCGATAAAGTGACCGCTTCCCTTGACGGGCTGTCGTTTGACGAACAGCGGACCTGGGCGAATTTCCCGTTAAGCGCCGCATGGGCGCTTGAAAAACACGGCATCAGGTTACCGGGGGCGGACATTGTTTTTCAGGGCGACATCCCGTTGGGAAGCGGGCTCTCCTCGTCCGCGGCGATCGAGGTGCTCATGATGAAGACAATGCTCGCCCTGGCGGGAAGCACCATCGAGGACGGGTTGATCCCGGTTTACTGCAGGGAGGGAGAAAACGGCTTCATCGGGGTGAAGAGCGGCATCATGGATCAGTTTATCATCACCTTCGGCCGGGAAGGCAACGCCCTGTTTCTCAACTGCGAAACACTCGAACATCGGCTGATTCCCTTCTGCAATGCCGATGCCGTGGCGATCATCGTCGGGAATACGAAGGTCAAGCGGGAACTTGCGAAATCGGCTTACAACCAACGGGTGGAAGAGTGCGCGGAGGGGTTGAAGATCCTGCAGGAGAAAATCGGCAGGGGCGTTATTCGCTCATTGAGCGGCATCAGCAGGGAGGAATTCGATCGCGCCCGGAGCTCTTTGCCCGATCCGGTCGGCCGACGGTGCGAACACGTGATTTACGAAAACGGAC
Source organism: Chitinispirillaceae bacterium (assembly GCA_016927235.1). Classification (GTDB taxonomy): domain Bacteria; phylum Fibrobacterota; class Chitinivibrionia; order Chitinivibrionales; family Chitinispirillaceae; genus JAFGNB01. Next base: position 3,361 of record JAFGNB010000233.1, on the reverse strand, counting down.
GTGTGCTGGACGCAACGGATGCTCTGGAAAAGGGCGATGTGAAAACACTGGGAAAGCTGCTTATCGCTTCCCATACGTCGCTTAAAGAACTGTACGAAGTCAGCTGCAAAGAACTCGACTGCATGGTCGAGGCGTTTCTGCAGTCGGACGATGTTTACGGAGCGCGCATGACCGGAGCCGGTTTCGGGGGAAGCGCAATCGCACTGGCGAAAGCCGAAGGGGCGGCGGACGTCATCGAAAACGCCCGGAAGATCTATCATGAAAAAACCGGGATCTGTGGGGAATTTTATATCTGCAGGATAGCTGACGGAGCGGGACGGCTGAAGGGATAAACGAAACGAAAAAGCAAGAACGGCAGCAGTCCGTTCCGATCGGTCATCGCGCGCTCGCCACGCTTCCCTCTTTGCCGCCGAAATCCCTGATCGCCGCCATGCACTCACGGGCGTGTGAAAAAATGAGCGAATGGCCCGCTTTCGCGAAAATCTTTACTTCTGACCGGGGAATAGTTCTGCGAGTCGCCTCCACCTCTTCTTGAGGCACCAGACGGTCGTCGGCGCCGTGCAGTACGAGCACCGGACAGGTAAGCTTTCGGGCGTCGCCGACGCCGTCATACCAGTAAAGCATTTTGAGAATTTGCCGGTACCAGGCGATCCGTTTTATGACGACCGTCCCGAGGAGGGAGTCCTTTCCGCTGTTTCCTTTTTCGATACGCTCGGATAATCTGCTGCCGAGCGACAGGAGGTAGAAGAGTTTGTAGTCGGGGTAGGGAAGAAGCTTGTCGGCCATCCCCCTGACCTGCCGGACATTCTCTTTTGTCGCGCCGTGAACGTACGTCGAGGCGAGCACGATGCTGCGCACCGTCATCCGGCCGGTATGCGCCGCATAAAACGTCGCGATGATGCCGCCGAGTGAATTTCCCAGCAGGTCGACGGTGTCGAAGTGCATCACGGTGCAGAAGTCGTCGAGGATGTCCTCGAAATCGCGCATGCTGCCGGTAAAGAGATCGGTCTGTTCGGGAAAGTTGTAGGCAATCAGGGTGCGGGTGTCGGCGAGCGGAGCAAGATTGAAAAAGATCGACCCGTCGGTATTGAATCCGTGAAGCAGAAGCAGCACCCGCCGTGAAGCCGTATCCGCACAGGGATACCGGTAATAGTAGTGTTTCAGGCCGGTATACGGCGAGAATGTCGTTCCTGACTGCCATCCTCCGAATGCATTCCGCGCACTGCGTTCCGACTGGTCCGGCAGGGAATCGAGTTTTTCCTGCCATTGTTCCTGCGGGACGTAAATTGTGGCGATTGAGATAGCGAGGGAAAGAATACGTTTGAGCATGAAGCCGAGCATGGGACTCCCCGTAGTGGTATATTTCTAAAATAATTACGCGCATCCATGCAGCAGTAGCATCATCGCCCCACATCCCTGTGCCGGATCACGTAAAAGTGAATATGCGCTACCTGTCCCGCATACACATCGCCAACGTGATCATCATGCCGGGATTTTCCTTTCCAACAAACCGCTGATAGATATTGTCCGCCGCGTCGGTGTCACGGAGGTGCGATGATGCGGTCATGAGCGATGTCAAAAGCATGCGGTGAACGTAATCATCGTCGATCGGACCGGTTTCAGGGAGCAGTTCCATTGAAAGGTTCAGGAGGGCGGGAACGTCGTAGCCGCACAAAGCCCTGAAATAACGCATCCAGAGTTCATCGTCGATCGAAAGCCGCATCCCTGCGGTTTTTTCGGCAACGACATTCCAGATATCGCGCATTTCCGCTGCGGAAAGAAAAGGGAGCGTCTTTTCGAGAATCTCGATGATGACACTGAAGTACATGTCGAAATTGACTCTGTGCGGCGCAAGCGATACGTAATCGAGCAGAAGGGATGCGGATGCGACATCGGACGGCAGTGTGTCGATGGTTGACCGGTCAGTCACCAGTTCACGGTACATTTTTTTTGCCTCGATGAACGATTGGAGATTCGAGAGATCGGGATAGGTATCCCTGAAGGTAAACGGCAGATAATCGGTATCCGATTCGATGATTTTCCGCACCGGAATGATGCAGGTGCGCAACGTATCGAACTGCTTGATATTGTCGTCGATATAGCGGTATTTCACCGCATTGAGATCAACGAAAGGTTCATAATCGGAATTGGCCGGAGCGCTGGAGAGCGCGCCGAGCGCATCGATGGTTTTTTCCGATGAAAAGCGAAGCGACGCAATGTCGTGGAGCGACGTGAGCCCCATTTTATTGAGGCGCGTTGCAAGGGGGCCGATCGAAAAAATATCCCGTTTGAGCGAGAGGTCGGCGCTCTTGCTTTTCGACGCAACGACAATACAGTCCGATCCGCTGAAATAGAGGTGACAGCGGGGAAAATGTTCGCGGAGCGCACGAAAGATGGAAACAACGATCGAAAGGTCGGATTCATACCGGTGAAACCACTGCACAAGGGTGCCGTCGTCGTGGAGGCGGTTTTTGACCCTGCTGAAAAATTCACGTGAATAGAGCCCTGAAACACCGCTTACCCAGGGGTTTGAGGGCTCGGAAATAATCATATCGTAGGTGAGGTTACAGGTAGACAAGTACGATTTCGCATCGTCGATGTGGAGCGAAGCGCGTTTGTCGGAAAACGCCTTCGACACCTTGTCGCCGATTCGCCGGGCCGCGTCGGCCATTGCCGGTTCGATTTCGATGATGTCCACCGCCGTAATGGTGGAATCGTACAGAAGGTAATGGGCGGTCATGCCGCTTCCCATGCCGATGATGGCGGCACGGCCGCCGTCACGGCAGATCGCCATGGGGAGGAGGGCGCAGAGCGCCATGGTGTATTCATCGCCGCAGATGCCCCCGCGCACGTTCACGGCGGCATCCGGTTTACCGTTGGTACAGAGCACGAGATTGTCGCAATTCCGGTAGAGGGAAACGGTTGCGGTCCTGCCGTCCCGGTGTGAAAGGATCCTGATATCCTTGGTGATCGTGCCGTTGCGGAAAACGCCGGAAGCGGCGAGCGACGGATCGATTCTTCCGAACACGACCGTTGCGGCGACGATCGTGGCGCAGGTTGCCGGCAGAAAACGTTTGAGGCCGCTTTCGGAGGTTTCGTCGAAAAAATAGAGCATGTACAAGCCGATGGCGATGTCGATGATGCCGCCAATGGTGACGAGCAGACGAACGCCGGCGAACGGCATCAACAGCCACACCGAAACGATAACGCCGATGATGCCGCCGAAGGTATTGACGGCGTAAACCTTCCCGATGGTCGCCTCGCCGTTACCGCGGCGGTAAAAGAGATGGATGATCAGCGGCAGCACCATCCCGGCGCAGATGGTTGACGGAAGCATAACGAGCATGCAGATGAGGTCGCC
>JAFGNB010000232.1 GCA_016927235.1 Chitinispirillaceae bacterium | reverse complement strand
TCGGCCTGCCCGCCCTGACGGTGACCGATCTGAATTTCCCGGAGAACCGTCATGACGCCTGCGCCGCGGCCCCCGATGCGCTGCATTCCATCGACAACGCCGTCTGCCGTGCGCGGAAGACGGGCATCCTCCTGCTCAATCCGCATATCCACGATTTCCCCAGCGTGAAAGCGGGGCTTCGTTATTGTCTTGTCACATCGTGCGACGACATCGTCCGACGGTCGACCCGCCATACCCATTGCCTCGCGCCGTGGCGGACTGCGGTGGTTGATGCGCAGGGAACCGTTTCCCCCTGTAATTGCGCTCCGGCTGTCGTGGCGGGGAATATACTGCAGCAACCCTTTGAAACGATATGGAACGGCGAGGTCATGCGGCGGTGGCGCACGTCCATGCGCGAAAACGGGAATGAACACTGCAGGAGCTGTCCGCGATATTGATCCGCTTCTCCGGAGCATGAAATTCCGGGTAAATAAAACCGCTGCCGTCGTTGCCCGCATGCACTCTTCCGCCCGCGCTTCTCTTCTTGCCTGCGGAGGGGCGGGGGGCGTATTTTTAGCGGTGGATTCGGGCCTATAATAATAAGGCTTGTTTATGAAAAGCGTCAACAGGCTTAAAAACGGCGTAGGTAAATGAAAATCGCCCTCTGTCAGTTGAATCCGCTCGTCGGTGATGTGAAAGGGAACGCCGACCGTCTCTGCGGGGTGCTCGAGGAGCGCCGGTCGTCCGGTTGCGACCTTTTTGTTTTTCCGGAGCTTTATCTGCAGGGATATCCACCGCGCGACCTTCTCGAAAAAGAGTGGTTCGTACGGCAGAGCATGGCGGCGCTCGAACGATTGACGGCTGTTTCGCGGTCATACCCCGACAGCGCCATACTGTTCGGCACGATACTCCCTTCCGGAAAAACATACGGCAAGCGGCTCGCCAATGCCGCGGTGCTCCTCAAGAACGGCGAGACGCTTCTTGCGCAACACAAGACGCTCCTTCCCACGTACGACATATTCGATGAAACGCGCTATTTCGAATCCGCCGGGCCGCTCAAAGTCGCAAAAATCAACGACGAAACGATCGGCGTATCGATCTGTGAAGACGCCTGGAACGATACGGAAATCGGACCCGCGCGTCGCTACGAACGGGAACCGGTAGCCGAACTCGCCGCAGCGGGAGCGACCCTTCTTGTCAACATCAGCGCCTCGCCGTTCCACAGCGGCAAGGAACACGCGCGGTATTCGACCATGCAGCGTCACGCCCGCCGGCACCGCCTTCCGTTGGTATTCGTCAATCAGATCGGCGGCAACGACGATCTGATTTTCGACGGCAACAGCATGTTCTTCGATGCTGAAGGCACGCTGCGCGGTCGATTGCCGGCATTCAGGGAGGAAATAACCGTTATCGACACGCGTCTCACCGACGCGCCATGCGCGGTTCCCGACCATGACCGGATCGAATCGGTTCACGATGCTCTGGTGCTGGGGGTTGCCGATTATGCGAGAAAATGCGGTTTTTCCGCAACGCTGCTCGGCCTCTCGGGCGGCATCGACTCCGCATTGACGGCGGTGATTGTACGCCGGGCAATGGGACCGGCCAATGTCTGGGGGGTGACCATGCCGTCACGGTACTCTTCACCGGGGAGTGTCGACGATTCACGGGAACTTGCGCAGCGGCTCGGCATCAGGTTCTCACGCATCCCAATAGAAAACGTTTTTTCATCACTCTGTGTCGCGCTCGATCCGTTTTTCGCCGGCATGACGCCCGATGTCACCGAAGAGAACCTCCAGGCACGCATCCGTGGTACGATCCTCATGGCGCTTTCGAATAAATTTAATTTACTGCTGCTCTCTACCGGCAATAAAAGCGAGCTTGCCGTCGGGTACGGTACGCTTTACGGAGACATGAACGGCGGACTGAGCGTCATTTCCGATCTCTCAAAAGAGATGGTGTATCAACTTGCCGAGTATGTCAACCGTGAAGGGGAGGTCATCCCCCGGCCGATTATCGACAAAGCCCCCTCGGCGGAACTCCGTCCGAACCAGAAGGATGAGGACTCGCTCCCGTCCTATCCGATGCTTGATGCCGTTCTGGAACGGCTGATCGAACGGGGCGATTCGCTGTCGGAGATTATCGCCGACGGGTTCGACCGTACAACCGTAACCTGGATCGCGCAGGCCATATCGCGCAACGAGTACAAAAGGCGGCAGGCGCCGGTTGGCTTGAAAGTGACGCCGAAAGCATTCGGGCCTGGCCGGCGTTTTCCCATTGCAGCCCGCTACGACTGGTTATGATACTCCTTGTCGTTGTTATTCTCGGAGCCGTTTCCGCCTGCTGGTACTGCGGCGCCGTTGTCTTTCTCTACCGGGGACTCCGCACGCTGACTTCGGGGGGCGAGTCCCGCAACCACCGGTTCTCGGTTGTTATCGCGGCACGCAACGAGGCGGGAAACATCGGAGCCTGCCTGAAGTCGGTTGTGCGGCAATCGATCGGTTCCGACCGTTATGAAATAATCGTTGTGGACGACCGGTCGACCGACGGGACGGGGGAGATCGTCACGGATTTCCAGCGCCGTTATCCGCAGGTGTCGCTGTTGAGCATTGAAGCGACGCCGCCGGGCGTGTCACCGAAAAAATGGGCGGTGGCGCAGGGAGCGGCGCGGTCGCGGCACGAAATTATCGTTTTTACCGATGCCGATTGCCGTGTCGGCGCCGCATGGCTCGAAACCATCGACCGGTACTTTGCCCCTGCGGTCGGACTGGTTCAGGGGATCACCTCCTATCGCTGCATCCCCGGAATGAACCGGCTGTTTTTTCGGCTGCAGTCACTCGATTTTCTCTCGCACGGCATTGTTGCGGCGGCGGCAATCGGGGCGCGGCTGCCGATCAATGCGAATGCCAATAACTTTGCCGTCAGACGTGATGCGTATGTGGAGGCCGGAGGCTTGACCGGACGGATCGGCCGCGTCGTCTCTGGGGATGACGACCTTTTACTGCAGGAAATATGGAAGCAGGGTCGATGGGAGATTGTCTATATGGTCGAGGAGTGCGGTTCGGTGGAAACCATGCCGACACGGACGGTGGGAGAGCTGTTTCATCAGCGGGCGCGATGGGGATCGAAAACCGTCAACTATCACCCGAAACAGGTGGTGTTGCTTTCGGGGATTTTTATGTTCTATGTGCTGGTCGCGGCGATGTTGCCGTTCTGCATTGCCGACAGTCGGCTGCTGCTTCCCGCGCTCACTTTGCTTTTTGTCAAATACGCCGGGGAAAGCCTGCTTCTCGTTCCCGGCCTGCACCTTTTCGGCCATCAGGAATTGCTTGCCGCCCTGCCGTTCGCATCCCTTGTGCACCTTCCTTTCGTTCTCGCTGCGCTGTTGGCCGGCATTTTCGGTAAATTCACCTGGAAAGATCAGTCGTTTTCGCGTACAATTAAAGCGCCGGTGCCTCGGCACGCTGATCACTTTGCATCAGAGAAAGGGCGTAATGATTCAAACCTTCACGTGTGATGATTTTCTGCCGCTTTCCGCGCTTACCGCATTAAAACGGCGGCAGCATGAAACAATAAGCGTCGTTATACCCGCACTCAATGAAGAATCGACCGTCGGCCCTATCGTTACCGCCGCCCGCACCTTGATGGATGCAACCGGACTTGTCGATGAAGTAATCGTTATGGATGATTCGTCCGATGATGCGACGGCGTCGGTCGCTCGGCGGGCCGGTGCAAAGGTCGTGAAAGCCGGGGGCATCGAGCCTTGTATGCAGGCGCATGGCAAAGGCCTTGCGCTGTGGAAGTCTCAGTATGTCGCCGGCGGTTCAATCATCGTTTTTGTCGATGCCGACCTGCTCGATTTCAACGACCGGTTTATTGTCGGTCTGGCGGGAGCACTGCTTCACCGTCAGGAGCTTGAGCTGGTAAAGGCGGCCTACAAACGTCCTTTTAAAAACAACGGGGAGATGATCAATGAATCGGGAGGACGAATAACGGAAATCCTTGTCAGACCGCTGCTCTCCCTGTTTCTTCCTGAACTCGCCGAACTGCGCCAGCCGCTTGCGGGGGAGTACGCCGTTCGACGCCTCACGCTTGAGAAAATGCATTTTTATCCGGGGTACGGCGTGGAGATCGGACTGCTGCTCGAGTACTATTTTACGTTCGGGACCGATTGCATCGGCCAGGTCGACACGGGAATGCGGACACACCGTAATCGCCGCCTTTCGGAGCTCTCGAATATGGCCTTTGAAATCGGGCGGGTTTTCTTTGATTACCTCGATCAACAGGGATATTGCATACTCAGGCACCCGCAAAATACAATTACTACGTCATGCACCGGGGATAGCGGGAAGGCGTACCGGTTTAAAGAGCGGAAATTGCCGCCGAAAAAGATGACAGAGAGCGCACAATTGCATGGAACCTGATATTTCGATCATCGCGCTTGCCGCGGCCGTTTTTTTTCTGGCCCTGCTGGTGGTACTGCTGCGAAGCCTTCGCCTGCCCGATGAACATGTTCATACGCGGAACCGGCGCGACGTTTTACGTCGCATTTTGCTTAAAAAGAAACTCCATCCCTCTTCCGATGACCGCGAAGGAAAGGGCCGCGGAAATCCTTCGGAACAACCGCCCGATCAGGTCCACTGAATGAATACCGACGCTTTTTCAATTTCGGCATGGATACTGCCGAGCAGGGCGTCGAGGTCGATTTTTTCCATGTCAAGGCTTTTCCAGACCTGTTCGGAGAGCGAAGGGATCTGATTGTCTCCGCCGTTTCCGTAATCGAGCGCCCGTACAAGGATATCGGCGAAATGAACAACGGCGGTCATTAGGTAATGCTCATGCGTCGGCGAGGGCTGGTGATGATACTTGACGGGATTCTGGAGGCTTAGCGGCAGGTTCCACCGTTCGGAAATATATCCGCCGATTTGGGCGTGCGTACTGTCGAAAAGCTGTTTTTCGCTTTCGTAAAGCAGTTGCCGGTTCTCGGCGCTGTGCTGCAAGGCACTGAGGAATTCATCCGGGAGATAGTGGCATAAAATGAGCTTTCCGAGGTCGTGAATGAGCCCGGCGATGAAACACTCTTCCTTTTCGAGGCCGCCGATCTGTTTCGCAATCGCCGCCGAGGCCGCCCCGCAGGCAATCGAGTGAAGCCAGAAATCCTCAAGGTCGAATCCCGTTATCCCTTCACCCTTATTGCGAAAAACGTCGAATATCGAAGCGGTGAGTACGATATTTTTTACTGTCGAGAATCCGAGAATGACGATGGCATGAGTGATGGTGCTGATACGGCCTGGAAATCCGTAAAACGCGGAATTCACCAGTTTAAGCACTTTAGCGGCAAGCGCCTGATCGGTCGTGATCGCCTTACCGACCTCTTCCGCCGAAGTTTTCGGATTCTGCAGAAGACGGGTCAACCGTTCGATGACCGTCGGGAGCGTCGGAATCGAGGAGATATTTTCAATCGTTTGTAAAATTTGCAGAGGCACGATGGCTTTCCGTCCTATTTACCGCTTTTATTCAGGCGATAATGATACACCGCATTGCATATTTTTTGCATATACGGATTGTCCATGACGTTGGCGAATTTCTCGGAAAGATGCCGCATGAGATCTTCCGGCGAGACGGTGACGACGCTCTCCTCCTGCTGGAACTCCTCCTCACCTTGAACATAGACATATGCGATTCCCCAATTCTGCAGCCGCCGGCCGAGCGCACGCGAAAGGATGGTGCCTTTGGTGAGCAAAGTATTTCCACCGGTGCCGCAGACTTCGCGGTCAAGCACCATATTGTCTTCAATTTTTTCCACCGGTATTTTTTTCATTATCGTCCCGGTTTTAAAAAAACGGTACCCCTACCTACGGTAACAACTATCCGGCCGTCAAACGGTTATGCAGTCAAATGATACTGCACAACTTTCATCTCGGCAATATAATTTTAATTTTCATTGATCTTTTCAGAAAATCATCGACAAAAGCCGGTTCCGATTATACATTTGAAGGGATGGAAACATCGGTCGCGGGTAAGAAAAAATTATTCAATGCCTTAATCACAGCAGTATGTGCGGGCCTTCCATGTGCGGTCTTCGGGGAGAGCCTGATCGAACAGATCGGCTGGAAGGGGGCGACCGGAACGATTATCGCAAGTGTAGTTCTCATACTTGCATCGCTGTTGCTTATCATCACTGTTTTGTATGTACGTACACAGCTGAAGATCAAACATGACCGTAAGGAGATGTCGAATAAGCTTTTTCAGTACCACGCCATGAAATCCGATCTGTATCCCTCCGAACTGAAACGGCTTCGGCAGCTTATTACGCATGAGGTGGTATCGCATCCGCACACCATTTTCCAGTCGGTGTCGCTTTTCGAACGCTGTATCGACGCCGAGGTGCGACTGTTACTGTTGACGAATAATGATCCAGATCTCCTTGAAAATGATGAAAGAATGCTCTCCGGAATCCGGAAAAAACTCGGTTACGGTTATCTGCCCCTGGAACATCCGCTTCTTTCGACGCGGAATGTCGAAATCGGCCAGGTGATGACGGTGTTCAAGACAACGGGGGCCGTTCCCCTTGTTCAGCATGCCGTTGTTGTGGCAAATAAAGAGACGTTTTTCAGATTGCAGTATAACATTGACAATGAAGATCCCGTCAACTTTTCAACCGGGCAGGAAGTAAATCTTGCTTTTGCCCGGCAGGGTGACGGCATCTACGGGGTGCAGGTAGAAATCTGCCGTGTCGACGAGCCGTCGACCATCGACTGTCTTCACACGCTGCAATTAACACGGAATCAGATGCGGCGGTATGTTCGTATTGAAGTCAAATTACCGATCAGGGTGCGAATTATTCCGCCCGAGGCGGCGACGGAGCCGGAACCGTTCGCCCTCCATTTTGACGCAAAACTCGTCGACATCAGCGGCGGAGGTTTGAGCTTTCTTTACGAGAAGCCGTTTGTACCGGGCGATATTGTTTCGATGCAGTTCTCGCTTGGCGACGCCTCATTTTCGTGCATTACCGGAAAGGTGTTGCGTGTGAGTCTTCAGGAGGGAAAATCGGTAACATTGTATCGGCATCATATTCAATTTCTGTCGATCGAACAGCAAAACCGCGATCGGATCGTTAAATTTATATTTGAAAAACAGCGCCAGCAGAACCAGTTACGCTAGGCGCCACTTATTACAACAGCCATACTGCGGAGCGGTACGCAATGATGCAACATGGAGCGCGTCGGGAACATCCGTCAACGACCTTCGAACGGGGAGGCGTTCGTTTACGGGCCGTCATCGTACTCGTAACCTTGTGTATTGTCGGAGGCACCATTTATGGCCTGCTCCGACAATTCGGGCAGAACCAGCAAATTAACCATCGGAAAGCTCTGAAAATAAGCGAATACGGGCTTATGGTTGCCTTACAAAAGATACATGACGGCCCCTTAGCAACCGACGGCATTCCGAGAACGGGGTTCGAGGAAGGGTGGTACCGGATTTCCTTCAACCGGTACGTTCGGAACGATACGGTTTTTCTCGCCGTTGTCTCCGAGGGCCACGCCGGTTCGGTCATGGAGAAACGGGAATGCATCTTACGGCAGAACATTCTTGGACCCGACACGTTATGGGTGCGCGAAAGCATGCGTTAACAGTAAACGTACCCCTTATGCGACAGCCGTTCCTCGCTTCAGGTGACGCATCTTTTTTTCCGGCCTGTCCGAGAGAAGGATTTTTCTATTGACAAATTTCGGTCTTATTGATACATATATAAGATGGCGTGTCTTACGGCCGTCGCACGAAAGCGAGAGGGGTATCCTTTTGTAATTTGTTCGCGGTCAATTTATTAGCAGGAACATACTGATGAACATACTTGGAAAATTACGGGGGCAGTCGTCGACCGCAGCACTGGACATCGGGAACCACTCGATTAAACTAGTCAAGTTACGCCATTTAAAAAACAGCTATTTTCTCGAAGCAACCGGCATCAAAGAACTGCCCGACGGAACAATCGAGGGGGGTGAAATAAAAAAAAGGGAAGTCCTCATCGAAGTACTTACGAAACTCGTTAATGAATGTGACCCCTCGATCGTCGAAGTCGTTTTTTCGATGTCGGGACACGGCATCATATCGGACAAGTTCACCTTCAAAATCGAGCCGGGAGAAAACGCGGAGGAGCTTATCCTATGGGAGGCCGGTCAGCGCAGCCCCTTTGATGTCGATGACATCACGCTCGATTATAAAATATTGCATCGAAATTCCGAAGCCAATGAAATCGAAGTGCTCCTCGTGGCGGCAAAGAACCAGGTGATGCAAACATACATCGACATGCTTTATGAGGCGGGTCTCAAACCGGTCATCGTGGATGTCGATGCATTCGCTGTTAACAATTGCTATGCATTGGAATCGGCCGGGCTTCCGCATGCAGGGGTGACGGCCCTTATCAATATCGGGCACGATCTCACCAACGTGACGTTCATCAAAGACGGTATTTATCATTCGGCGCGGGACATTTCGACGGCCGGTGATTTTTTCAATAAGGCCATTCAGCGTACCCTCGGGCTTTCCGGCGATGAAGCGGCTCTCGTTTTAAAAGGACGCAGCACCGCTTCGATCGACCAGGCCAAACTGCAGCAGGGTATAGAGTATGCCGCCGAAGAACTTTCTTCCGGTATCGATCTGGCGTTTTCCTATTTTAGAAGTTCCGAAAAAAGCGATTCCATCGACAAAATCGTTCTTTCGGGCGGAGGCGCCTATATTCCTCATATCGTTGATTTTATGGAAAAGCGCCATCATGCAGCGGTTCAACTGTCCAATCCGCTCGCTTTTATACAGTATGACCCGGGGCTGTTCGGCTCCATTGATCCGCAGAATATTTCGGCGCTGTTAACGGTGGCTATCGGGCTTGCGCTGCGGAAGGTGGAAGTCGAATGATCGAACGCATCGAAATCAATCTGCTCCCCGCGGAATACCGCGTCCATCGTAAAAAATTCCAGATAAAAAGGGAAGTCGCCTATCCGTTAATCATTGCGGGGATCGTCGGATTGTCGCTTGCGTTTGTCTATATCGGCCTTCAGAACTCGGTACGGATGCATCGTAACGAAATAGGCGCCCTCCAGGCGAGCATCGAACAGAATCGCCCTATTCAAAAAGAAATTAACCGCCTGCAGAACGACAAACGGATAATCCAGGAAAAAATCCGGGGGTTGGAACTGATCGACGTCAACCGTGAGCGATGGGTGCGTTTAATGGAAGAGCTGGCAAATCGTCTTCCCGAATATACCTGGCTGATTTCCGTAAAGGAGGAAATGAGCAAGCCGCCGGCTATTCATATAGAGGGACGCACCTTTTCATTTCCCGAGGTTGCCAACTTCATGTCGAACCTCAAGGACTGTCCTTACATTTCTTCGATTGACCTTTCACAAATTGAACAATTCAGCCCTCAAGAGCGGATATTCCGTTTTCTTCTATCATGCGCCATCAACGATAACGCCTATCTTACCGTATCTGGTCGGAAGGCGGGAAGCGGGGGACGGGCGCAATGAAAAAAATCAGGTTCAATATGAAGG
>JAFGNB010000231.1 GCA_016927235.1 Chitinispirillaceae bacterium | reverse complement strand
GATGCATTTGGCCAGCTCGGTACAGCAGCCCGAATCGGATTCGAGAATATCAAGCGCCTTTATCACCGTAAAGGGAAATCCCCAGTTCTTATTGAGCACCGCTCCGATGTCCTGCAGTTTTTTCTCCGTCTTCACCGCCGGATCGAAGAGTCGTTCCGCCACTATGCGGTTGACATCGGCGGCGATCGCCTGTTCCGGAGTAGCCGTGTCGTCGCCCGGCGAAATAAGCGAATGAATTTTCACCAAAAGGTCGGCGAAAGCAAACGGGTACCGGATCGTATCAAGGGCGGTCTTTTCATCATTGAGTGCCTGATCCCTGAGCTCCGCCACGACTTTCGTGACAAACGGATCCGGCGATGCCGGCACGATCAGCAGAATGGCGATATCGTTGGTCCTTATCGATTTCTGTATCCGTGCCGCCAGAAGAACGTCTTTCGGGTTTTCGCACGACAGATCGGCAACCACCATTTTCGGCAACATCTGGCTCGCTTTAATCCCGGCCAGAAACGAGGTGTTTGCCTGTACCACCTGGTAATTACACTGCACCAGCCCGACCGTGAGAATTTCCCGCATGCGGTCGCGCGGCGAAAAGAGGAGAATGAGCGGACCCGTATTATTCGCGCCGAAAAGTCCGGGGATTTTTTTTCGCTTCACCACCGCTCCAGGAGTATCAGAAAAGGAAATGAAGAACACTTTCATTATACATCGAATTCTGGGTATTGCCAATAGAGCGGGAACGGGCGGCAACGGAAGTACACAATTTATTTTTACCACATTCATCCATGCAGGGAGCAGCCCGTATGCCCTCAGCGAAAAAAAACACGATTCCACTGCACGACGCACACTTTGCAGCACTTCTCGCCGACATTACCACACTCGCGGTGGATGCAATAGTTAATGCCGCAAACACCACCCTCCTCGGCGGCGGAGGGGTCGACGGCGCGATACATCGCGCTGCCGGTCCGGAGCTTTTACGGGAGTGCCGGACTCTCGGCGGATGCAGCGTGGGAGACGCAAAGATTACGGCGGCATACCGTCTTCCCGCGAGGCATGTCATTCACACGGTCGGCCCGGTATGGCGCGGGGGAGGACACAATGAGGCAACGCTGCTTGCCGACTGTTACCGCACCTCCCTGAAGCTCGCCCGGGAAAACGGCTGCAGCTCAATCGCTTTCCCGTGCATCAGTACGGGTGTCTACCGTTATCCCGCCGATGCGGCGGCCGCAGTCGCCGTTGCCGCCTGCAGGGATTTCATCGCATCGCACCGGTATTCATGCAGGATCATCTTCGCCTGTTTTTCGGAGAAGGATGTGCGGATCTACCAAAAACTGCTTGTGGACTGACGGCAGGTCCACAGTGCTGTGTTTCATGTCGCCGCCCGGCATGATTCATCCGGATTTCCGGGGGCAGGGGATTGCTGTTGCGCCGTCAGCCCTCTTCCGCACTTTCCACTCGAACGTCACAAAAAGCCCACCCACCCACTCATCCGACTCTTCCGTCAACCCATGCTCGACATTGAGCGTGACGGTATGGCGGCCCGCCGGACGCCACGAACCCTGTACCCGCGCCACCGAATAGTGGGCAAGCCGGGCGGCATGAAGGCCGTTATACATGCCGCTGACTTCCATCCGTGCCGACCAGTGTGGTGAAAAAACGTGCCGCAGCGAAACCCCGTAGGGAATTTCATCGGCCTGCCGGGAGCCGTAGCCGTATTCGTCAACCGGACTGCCGAGCGGCGCGAGTCCGATGCGGCCGTGGAGTGAGGTGGCGGCAGTGAGCGATTTGGAGACGGTGAAAAGCAGCAGGTAATCGGCTACGCCGGTGCCCGCTCCGGCGAGACCGTTGCTCTCGTCGTAGTTGCAACTGTCCCGCCAGATCACGTACGGCTTCGCGCTTGAAAACTTGATCCCCACGGTAAGGGCTATTGCCGGAAGGTAATGACGCTCGCGCAGGAGGCGGATCTTCGTTTTGAATCGCGGCGATTTGCCGCCTATACTGCCTATGTCGTAGTACGGAAATTCAACGAAGAGGTCGGTCAATTCGATCTGCAGGGAGATATTGTCGCTCGGAAACAGCTCGAAATAGAGCGGGATGTAGGCCATGGTCCGCTCTCTCCAGTAGGGGTTGCGCACCCGGGGCATATGGCTTGTGTAAAGGGCGGCAAACCCGGTTTCGAACCGCCACACCCCCCGCTCCCTGAACCAGGCATCATCCATGCGCGAATACATGTACCCGAGCTGGTGCCCGAAGTTGAACTCGTTGCGTGAGATGGTATTTCCCGCTTCCTGGCCGACTGCCGCGGCGATGACCAGGCAGGTCGCTGCTGTCGCCGCACAAAGGCTACTTCCGTGCATCCGCCTCTTTCCCGCCGATCGTTTTCCAGATGAGATCGATGATCGCACGGATCTGCTCGTCGGAGCATTTGCCGTCGCGACTGAAGATCGCCTCGCCCCGCGGGTTGAAGAGGAGCACGTCGCTCGAATGGTCGGCGAGACGCCACTCCGTCACGAGAAGCCGGCAGTTGTCCTTGACATAGATCGTGCGCGGGTACTTTTTCTGCTTACGCTTGAGCACCATCGACAGGACGGCGCCCGGCATCCAGGTCGCCTTCATGTTGATGATCGCCACGGACTGGACTTTATCGCCGGGAAAGTTTTCGGCCTTGAGCGCCGTAAAGAGCGGCTCGTTGACCTCCGATTCATCGGGATCGATGTAATAGACCGAGAAGACCTTGCCGGCTATCTCGACGCTCGACCAGGGCGTCCCGTCGAGCCGTCCGCCGCAGGTGCCCGAAAGTTCCAGAAAGGGAGGCTTTTGATTGAGGGGCAATCCTGCGAAGAGTGACAAGGCCAGGACCATGATCAGTTGAGGAATGGTGTAGGCTCGGTGCATTGTGGACAGTCCGGTTTTCTGATGAGGCCGTGAATCGCCCCCTCCCCCCCGTAACCCCGCGGGCTGAAACTGAAAATATTTTGCTTCGTCCGGCAGGAGCAAGATTTCCGGTGAAATCGATGGAACCGCCTTCACGCAAAGATATATTATTGGGAGAGGGGATTCGCATGACGATGCATGAAGAACGTCGGCTGCTGCGACGGTGTATTCTGACGACAGCCCTGTTTATCGCACTTCTGCACCTTTCCGCCTCGGCCGAATGGGAACTCGTCTGGTCCGATGAGTTCGATTATACCGGACTGCCCGACACTACCAGATGGGGGTATGATGTCGGAGGGGGCGGCTGGGGGAACCAGGAGCTGCAGTATTATACCGAAAAAGACACCGGTAACGCCCGCGTGGGAAACGGCGTTCTGACCATCACCGCGATCAAGGAGAAGGTCGGGCAGAACACCTACTCGTCAGCCCGACTCATTACGAAAAATAAAGGTGACTGGCTTTACGGCCGTTTTGAAATCGCCGCCACATTGCCCAAGGGAGTCGGTCTCTGGCCTGCCATCTGGATGCTTCCGACCGATAACGCGTACGGCATCTGGCCGAAAAGCGGCGAAATCGACATCATGGAGAATGTCGGTTTCGAACCCAATATCGTCCATTTCACCGTCCATACCGAATCATACAACCATTCGATCGGAACGAGCAGGGGCGCCAGCGCCACACTTGCCGATCCGTATACCGCATTTGTCGTGTACGCGCTCGAATGGTACGAGGACAGAATGGTCTTCTTTGCAGACAACAACAGGACGTTTTCGTTCAGGAATGAGGGAGGCGGTTCCAAGGTCTGGCCCTTCGACAAGCGGTTCCATGTGCTTCTCAATATCGCCGTGGGCGGGACCTGGGGCGGACAGCAGGGAGTCGATGAGGATATCTGTCCGGCGGAGATGATCGTCGACTACGTGCGGGTGTACCGATACAATTCGACCGCCGTCAACGCTTTCCGGGAGGGAACGTTGCACCGGCGGCCGGCAGCGACCCGCGGCGGCAACCGCTTGACAATTTGCACAAAGCATCCTGCGGTGACGGCGGCCAGAATTTTCTCGGTAGACGGGAAAACGGCGGCGGAATACCCCGGCGGGCCGCCGGCATCGTGCGGAAGCTGCGTCGTTCCGTTGTTGCCCGGCGCATATATCGCCGTGGTGAACGAAGGTGCGACGCACCGGGCAGTCCGATTCACCGAGATACGTTGAGGATGCAACTATTGTACCCGCTTACCGGAAATCAGACAATGCCGTTCGGGAGGTCAATAGATAACGGGCCGTTGTAGTAATACGGGTAACGAAGAGTATGCCGTTTGTCGCCGAGCGCGGGCGATGGATCTCCTGTGGACAAAGACCTGCATTCATCCGATAATATAAGCATCAAACATGATTGTCATAAGGCGCTCAGTTCCTGCTCATGTCGGAAAACAACAGCGTGAAAAAAACACACCCTCAACCGACGGGCATTCAGTGGGGTATCTTTTTTCTGATCCTTGTTTTTGCATTGACGATTAGAATTAACGTGGCCGCAAAGCACATTTTCCCTCGTGGTGACGAGGGACAGTGGCTGAGGTTGGCATCCCGTCTGCCTGCAGCCGATTTTTTCATGAGCAATGTGGTGGATCATGATCTGGGACAACCGCGTTGCGTACCGCGGGTGGATGCCACCCGCGACCCGCTGTTCCCGGTGCTTATCTATATCTCACGATTGTTTACTCACAATATTTTTCGTGCCGGCCAGATCGCCACCATTGTAGGATACGCTTTCTTCCACCTCCTTTTTGTAGTGGGACTGTATCGGTTTGTCGGTTTTTACTGTGCGCTCAGCGCCTCGACGATTCTTTCCTGCAGCCCGTTTCTGATAACGCTCAGCGCAACAGTCTACCCGGACCTGATTTTTGCGGCGGCGGTCGTGGTATTTCTCTGGCACAGCGACCGGTTCATTCGTACACGCATTGCCGCACTTATCGCAGGACTCATGTGCGGCGCCGTCTTTCTGCTTAAAGCCAGCGGTCTTTTTCTGCTGCCGGTGTTTCTGCTTATCTGTCTCGTCAACCCCGACAACCCGGATCGTTGGATCAAGTGTATCTGTTTCGTCGCGGCGTTCTGCATCCTCGCCGTCCCCTGGATGATACGGAATGCACTGATCACCGGCACTCCGTTTATCTATTCATCGTTATCCCAGCTGCTTTTTAAAAGCTATGGCGAGGGAAGCATGATAGGGGCGAAACTGCCCGGTGCCGCAGAGTACCTCCGATCATTGAGTGTAGGGTCGATGGCGCTGAGATTCTGCAAAGGCGTGGTGAACGTACTGAAGGATTTCGGTTATTTCGATCATAACCTGTCGCTTGCTTCTCTTCCGTTTGCCGTGGCAGGGGTATGGCATGTGCGCGGCAGAAAAGAAAAACTTATGCCGGTACTGCTGTTCTCCGCTTTTTATTTTCCGGTCATCTGTTTCGCTGCTTATATACAATGGGTAGGGAGATTCCTGGTGATGTATTATATATGGATTTATGCGCTTTGCGGCATCGGCGCCTACCGCATCGGTCTATTCGTTCACAACAGGTATTTACAACCGGTTGTGACGTTGCTGTGCACCGCGGCGGTTCTGCTCACGGTCGTGTACCCCATCGAATTTTATTCCTCCGTACGGGGCGACGATTGGGATAAAGACCTGTGCGCACGCCAGATGGTGGCGATCGTCGCCGAAACGGTACCACCCTCGGAAGCGGTCCTGAGCAGCTGGCTTTTCCATTACGCTTTCATGCACCGGGTAAACACGATCAGCGTTCTTCCCTACAACGACCCTCGGGATTTTCATCGGTTTCTTAAAGATTACAACACCCGTTTTGCCGTTTTGGATACCACCTATGACTCCGCTTTACTATCTCAGCTTGCCGCGCTGCCTTTCATGCGTGAAATGGAGGAGATCAGTCGGCGGGGAGAGTTCGTCTTTTACAGGATTCGACTCGACGGTCTGCCCGATTGACCGCAGGATCGGCAAACGGTGCCTCGAGGCCGGAGCTGAAACGGCAGGGAATTCAACGTATCCCTGTCCCGGTAGTCACGGTATTTCCTCTCTCTGCGTCGAAGGGTCGGGAGGTTTCTCTACCCTCCCCCTACCGCCCCGAGCGCCACGCCGATCGCGTGGCGCTCGTCGAATGCCTCTTTGAAAAGAGTGCCGTCGATAGGCGCGATCTTTTTGAGGTCCCATGCGCCGGGAAGGTAGACCACCGTCTTCCCGGTTGCGAGGGCAAAGGCGATTTCGCTCAGCGTGCCGTAGGAGCCGGGAAAAGCGATGATCACATCCGACATGTTGACGACGAGCGTGTTCCGGGCGATTCCCATGCCCGTGGGAAGGGCGATCGACACATACGGGTTGGCTGCCTGCTTGTCATTTCCGGGAAGGATGCCGATCACGGTACCGCCGTGTTCCCGCGCTCCCCTGCTTGCCGCCTCCATGATGCCGCCTAGTCCGCCGCACACGAGCACTGCGTTACGGTCGGCGATATGGGTGCCGAGTTCGTAGGCGACGGCGCTGCTGGCCGGGTCGGTTTCGTTCGCGCCGACGACCCCGATGCAAATGGATTGAGGCATGTTCATTGCTCCTTGCGTTATAAGAAGTCAGAAGACAGGAGACAGGAGTCAGAAGACAAAAGACAGAAGACAGAAGGAAGGCTGACATCAGATAGAAACTATATTCTGACTTCCGTCTCCTGAATTCTGACTCCTTCCTCCCTACTCCCCCACTATTTTGATCATCACCCTCTTCGGCCTCCTGCCGTCGAATTCGCCGTAGAAGATCTGCTCCCACGGACCGAAGTCGAGTTTTCCCGCGGTGACGGCGACCACCACTTCGCGGCCCATAACCTGACGTTTGAGATGGGCGTCGCCGTTGTCTTCGGCGCCGTTGTGGCGGTAGCGGGAGAGCGGCTCGTGGGGAGCGAGCCCTTCGAGCCAGTCGTCGTAATCGCGCAGAAGCCCCGGCTCGTCGTCGTTGAT
>JAFGNB010000230.1 GCA_016927235.1 Chitinispirillaceae bacterium | reverse complement strand
GCTCGCGGCCGGCGTGGCGCACGAGATCAACAATCCGCTGGGAAGTATCCTGCTTTTCAGCCGGCTCCTTCTGCAAAAAGCTCCCGCCGATGAGGTCATGCGTGGCAATTTGCAGCGAATTGAAAAGGAGACGAAACGGTGCCAGAACATCGTTCAGGGCCTTCTTGAATTCTCACGGCAAAGGGAACCGAAAATGGAAAACGTCGACGTGAACGATCTGCTGGTTAAAACGCTCGTCCTTTTCGAAAACCAGGCGATGTTCCACAACATCCGCATCGAGAAGGAATTTGAACCGCGGATACCCCCGGTCACCATCGACCCGGCGCAGGTCCAGCAGGTATTTGTCAATATTATCATCAACGCCGCCGATGCCATGAACGGCAAGGGCCGTCTCACGGTTCACACCCGGTTTGTCGAAGACAATAGGATGGTGGAAATCGCGTTCTCCGATACGGGGTGCGGCATTCCCGCCGAACAGATTGATAAAATCTTCGAACCCTTCTATACCACCAAGGCGGTCGGCTATGGAACGGGACTGGGACTCTCGATAAGCCTCGGGATCATCCAGCGTCACGGCGGAACAATCCGGATTTCCAGCGCGGTAGGCACCGGTACGACTTTTTTCATCCGCCTTCCCGGCACCTCCGATAAATCGTAAGGCGCCGCGCAAATGAACCCGTCGGGAAACGTACTTGTTATTGACGATGAAGAATCGATGCGCATCGCATGCGCTCAGACATTGACGGAGGCCGCTTTCCACACAAAAAATGCGGAAAACGGCCCCCGTGCGCTTGAACTTTTCGAGCGTGAATCATTCGATGTCGTCCTCCTCGACCTCAAGATGCCGGGCATCGACGGGATTGAGGTAATGAAGCGGCTGCGGCGGATGGACCCGAATGTATCAGTGATTATCATTACCGCATACGGAACCGTCGAAACCGCCGTCGAAGCCATGAAGCAGGGCGCGGTCGATTTTCTGACCAAACCCTTCACTCCCGAGGCACTGATATCGACCGTACGGAAAATAGTGGAGTGGAAACACTCTGCACTCAGGGAGGCGTGCGCACGATCAGCTCTCGAGGAGAGCGTGGTAGGGGACATGATTATCGGACGATCGAATGCAATGCGTCAGGTGGCGATTCTCGCCAGAAAAGTGGCCTCCATGGATTCGACGGTCCTCATTACCGGCGCAACCGGATGCGGAAAGGAGAAGGTCGCCCGCACCATCCATTCATTAAGTCCGCGTTCAACAAAACCGTTTGTTACCGTCGATTGCGGAGCGCTGGTCGAAAGTCTTTTCGAAAGCGAACTGTTTGGTCATGTTAAAGGGGCTTTTACCGGCGCCATCGAGACGAAACAGGGTAAATTCCAGCTGGCTGAAGGCGGTACCCTGTTTCTCGATGAGGTCGCCAACATTTCCATCGCCTTGCAGGCACGGCTTCTGCGCGTGATTCAGGAACGCGAGATCGCGAAAGTCGGCGGCAACCGATGGGAGAAAGTCGACGTCAGAATCATCGCAGCGACCAATCGAAACCTCGATAATGAGATTAAATGCGGCGCGTTCCGGGAGGACCTTTTTTACCGGTTGAATGTATTTCATATCGAAGTCGCTTCATTGACCGAGAGGATCGAGGACATACCCGTGCTCGCCGACCATTTTATAAGAACAATTTGCAGGGAAAAGAACAGGCCGCTGTTAAAGATCGACGCGGAAGCGATGAGTTTCCTGAAGCGGCACGACTGGCCGGGAAACGTACGGGAACTGCGAAACGCCGTTGAAAGGGCCATCGTTATATGCGAAAGCGACACCATCCACCCCTGCGATCTGACGGGGACGATACTCCACTCGCCTGCTTCTTTCGAGCCTTCATCCAAAGGTATATTGGCGGATACCGAACGGGAACAGATTGTCGCCGCGCTCCGTCGTTTCAACGGCCACCGGAATAAAGCCGCCGAATACCTCGGTATCAACCGAAAAACCCTGCGTGAAAAAATCCGCAAATACTCCATTGATTTGCAATAAAGCTTTCCATTAAAACGGTTGATACATTTTTACCCACATCGATTCGGTAAATGGTACAAAAAGTACCGTACAATGGTGATGGAGGCATCCTTCTTTTTTCCCGGGGGTTCGAATAAATCGATTTCTCCCCTTTAAATCTCCGGTTTATTACCCCTGCATTATTCCGATTACCCGTTGGCAGAGTATTTGCATTACAGCATCCACCGGGGACGTACCCCGTAGCCGATTCGGTCACACTGCGGAAGAAGGAGGCATTATGTACCTGAACAATAACGAGGAAGCGACACTGTTCGGTTCCAACCCTCAACATGCGGATGTCGTTGTTATTGATGATGACGATTCGATGTGTGAAGGCTGCAGGCAGACGCTTGAGGCCGGTGGATTTCGCGCCGCTGTCGCCCGAAACGGAAACGATGGATTGAGATTGGTGCGGCATACCAGGCCGCATGTTGCGCTTGTCGATCTGAAGATGCCCGGGATTCCCGGATTGGAAGTCATGGCCAAAATACCTCAGATCGATTCTTCCATAGTCATCGTGGTCATCACCGGTCACGGCACCATCGATACCGCCGTGGAATCGATGAAAATCGGCGCTTTTGACTTTCTCACGAAACCTTTCGATCCCGAACGGCTTCTGGAAACGGTACAACGGGGAATCAAGCTCAGTGAAATCCGAAAAACACCGGCTTCGACCGCAAAGGAAACCATGGCGGCGCCGAAGCAACCGATGCCGCAAAAAGTTGACAAACATGAAGTGCTTCTCGAGGGTCTCGCCATGCTCATGCACGGCTATGAAGCCGGGCTGGAACGACAGGATGTGCTTAATGAACTCAGATATCTCGAGTCGGAGGCGAAATACCATGCCGAAAGCCTCGGTCAGGTGAAGAAGAGGGAAAAGGCCATTCTTGACATAATCAATCAATTGAAGGTGGTCGATGAAATAATCGAGAAGCACGGTTTCAGGAAAAACGCATTAATTCAGATTCTCCTGGATATTCAAGCGCGATTGAACTGGCTGCCCCGCCATACGCTCAAATGGCTGTCGGCGCGGCTGGGCGTTTCTCTCGCCGAAATCAATACGATCGCTCATTTTTACGGTGCGTTCAGTCTTGAACCGCGCGGCAGGCACACGATAGAGGTCTGTCTCGGCACCGCATGCCACGTACGGGGCGGGACCGATCTGCTTGCGAAAATATCAGCGCTGCTCGGCCTGAAAGCCGGTGAAACGGATACGCAACAGATATTCACGCTTAAAACCGTTCACTGCCTCGGTTGCTGCGCACTGGCGCCGGTGATGCAAATTGACGGAAAACCTTACAGCAATCCGTCGCTCGATCAGATGAAAAAACTATTCGCTTCCATTCAGAATGAGGAGGAACTCGTATGTCGAAATTAAAATCGCCCGGAGAGTTGGAAGCCCTTCGACATGAGATCCAGAGCAAACGCGGCGCAAAACAGATGATAACCGTCTGTTCCGGTACGGGATGCCTTGCCTGCGGCGCGGTGGAACTTACCGCCGCCTTCATACGGGAGATCGAAAAAAAGGAACTCGCGCATAAGGTGGAGGTGCGTCCCACCGGCTGCCACGGTTTTTGCGAACGGGGGCCGATCGTGGTCATCCTTCCTCAAAAAATCTGTTACCTTCGCGCCTCGGTGGAGGATGTCGCCGAGATCGTGGAGAAAACTCTCATCAAAGGAGAGTTGGTTGATCGTCTCCTGTATGAAGATCCCGAAACGGGAAAACGCATCCGATACGTGGATGATATTCCGTTTTACAAACATCAACAACGCATTCTGCTTGCCGGCAACGTACTGATCGATCCGACCAATATATGGGACTACCTGGCGGTAGGGGGTTATGCCGCGCTGGCGAAGGCCTTATTCGAGAGTACTCCGGAAGAAATCATAGATATCGTAAAAGAATCCGGACTCAGGGGACGGGGAGGAGGGGGATTTCCCACGGGGGTAAAATGGGAAACGACGCGCAATGCATCCGCCAAGCCGAAATATGCCATTGTCAACGCCGATGAAGGTGATCCGGGAGCATATATGGACCGAAGCCTTCTCGAAGGCAATCCGCACGGTATTATCGAAGGATTGATCATCGGCGCGTATGCGATCGGCGCGAATGAGGGGTTCATCTACGTACGACGGGAGTACCCGCTTGCATGCAAAAACACCCGGATCGCAATCGAACAGGCGCGTGAATACGGTTTTCTGGGAACCGACATCCTCGGATCCGGATTTGATTTCGACATATCGGTCCATCACGGCGCCGGAGCGTTCGTTTCCGGCGAGTCGAGCGCCCTGATGAATGCCATCGAGGGACGCGTGGGCGAACCGCGTCCCAAGTATGTTCACACATCGGTTAAGGGACTCTGGGACAAGCCCAGCTGTCTTAATAACGTCGAAACCTGGGCGAACATTCCCTTCATCGTCACTAAAGGCGCCGGATGGTTCAAGCGTATGGGCACCCCCGGCAGTACGGGGACGAAGATTTTTTCGCTTGTGGGCAAAGTCAACAATACCGGGTTGGTGGAAGTGCCGATGGGAATGAGTATCAGGGATATCATTTTCAAAATCGGGGCGGGAATTCCGGGAAATAAAAAATTCAAGGCAGTCCAGACCGGTGGACCGTCCGGAGGCGTTCTGCCCGAAAAACTTCTCGACCTTCCGGTCGATTTCGACGAGTTGACCAAAGCCGGTTCAATGATGGGGTCGGGCGGAATGATCGTGATGGATGAAGATACCTGCATGGTTGATACCGCCCGCTATTACATCGATTTTCTCGCTCACGAGTCGTGCGGAAAGTGCGTTCCCTGTCGCGAGGGATTGCGGCAGATGCTGAAGATCCTCAACAGAATTACCCGCGGTGAGGGCACCATGGAGGATATCGGTCTTCTCGAGGAACTGTGCTCGGTCATCAAGGTGGCTTCGCTGTGCGGCCTCGGCCAATCCTCCGTTAATCCGGTCATGAGCGTTTTAAAGTACTTCGGAAAGGAAGTTGAAGCACACGTCAAGGACAAACGGTGCCCGGCCGGCGTTTGCAAGAACCTTATTGCTTTTCATATCGACCCCGAAAAGTGCAAAGGGTGCGGTTTATGCGCGAAAAACTGTCCTGCGAACGCAATCACGAAAACCGCGGATAAGGTACATGTCATCGATCAGGATCTGTGCATCAAATGCGGGTTATGCATCTCCGTCTGTCCCGAAAAATTCCGGGCAGTTGAGAAAGTCCCGGCATTTCAATTTCAGAATGCCGTCTGAAACGAAAGACTCAACGTTCAAAGGAGCGAATACATGGGAACCGTTGCAATGAAAATCGACGGGAAGAACGTCACGGCGGATGAAGGTAAAACCATACTGCAGGCTGCGCTTGCCGCGGGAATCGATATTCCACATATGTGTTACTTGGAACAACTCGAACCTTACGGTGCCTGCCGTTTGTGTATGGTTGAAGTTACGGCGAACAAACGTACGCGTATGGTTGCGTCATGCGCCTACCCGGTCAAAGAGGGGCTCGAGGTGAAGACCGACAGCGAAGCGTTGCGGAAGGTCAGGAAACTGCTTGTGGAACTGCTCTGGCCGCTGGCGCCCGAACTGGCTGAAAAGTACGGTATTACCGCGTCACGGTTTTCGAACGACCATACCGATTGCAGTATGTGCGGAAAATGCGTCCGTTATTGTTCAGAGATCAAGAAGAAAGAAGTGCTTTACTTCAAAGGAAGAGGCATTGAACGCGAAATCGCAGCAGTACCGGAACTGGTTTCCGAGTGCGTTTATTGCCAGGAGTGCTTTAAAGAGTGCAACGGTGGCTTGATCCTGAAGCAGGCCGGCATGCCCTGGGCATAAGTCGTTTGTATATCCTGAAGCGATTTCAGGATTTTGTTGGAGCAGCGATTCATTTGGGGTAAAAAGGAATCGGACAGATTTAATTCTGTAAAGATACCAGGATCAAGAGGGATATAATTTTTAGGTAAGAACACGAAATGGTATTCGTCACTTCTCCTCCCCCTTCGACCTCACCGTCGAGTCCATGAGGGACAGCGCCGCGGAGCGATGCGTGCGATGCTGGTACAATGTGCCTGGTGTTCGATACGGTACGATCCGCAATGATGGAGAAATATCGCAAGGTGTTTCGCCATACGGGGTCGGCAAAAAAGGCAATATACGTCTCACCGCGACCACATCGGGAGGGCTTGCGAATATCGACCGGTTTGATTACACCTACTGACCGCCGTTCGTAACTATCCGAAGAAATGAAAACCGCTCACTTTAGGTGAAAACACTTGTTTTCCACCAGAAAACGTTTTTCGCTTATAATCCCTTTTGTACCCGGCCTTTTTTTCGTATATTAAAATCAGAAGGGATACTATGCCGAAAACCTGAAAACAGCAGAGGGGCGTTTTGTCATGATAGAGCCGTTTGAGTATCTCAATTACCGCAAACTCCTTAAGGATCTCTATGAAGATCGAAAAGCGGAGCAGCCCTTCTTTTCGTATCGCTATATCGCCCAGAAGGTCGGGTTCAGTTCGGCCGGATTTTTTACCAATATTCTTTCCGGCAAGCGCAATATCTCTCCGGAATATATTTTCAAATTCGCCGAGGTTTTTAAACTTAAAAAGAGCGAAACCGAGTATTTCGAACTTCTGGTAAATTTCGACCAGGCAAAGGATCACTCACGGAAACGGTTCTATTTCGAGAAGATTTTACGTCATAAAAAATCGAAGATTAAAATAACCGATGCGCAGCAGTATGAATTTTACAGCTCGTGGTACTATACGGCGATTCGTGAGCTGATCGATATTTCTCCGTTTAAGGGGGATTTTGAAGAACTGGCGAAACGGGTTTCCCCGCCGATTAAGGCGTCGGAGGCGAAAAAAGCGGTGGAGCTGCTTGAAAAAATCGGTTTCATCCGGAAAAATGTCGACGGCGTTTATGAACAGACCGATACGTTCATCACCACAGGCTATGAGGCCAGATCAGTGGCGATTACCAATTTTCTCATTGAAATGGCCGATCTGGCAAAAGAGGCGATCGACCGTTATTCCCGTGAAAAACGGGACATATCGTCGCTCACTTTTACCTTGTCGGAAGAGGGTTTTTCCACCATACAGGAGCGTCTGAAAAGTTTCAGGCGAGAGCTGCTGGAGATCGTACGCGAAGACAAAAACCAGAAACGACAGGACCGGGTTTACCATATCAATTTTCATGTGTTTCCCCTGACGAAAGTATGACGCCGACCACTTCTTTGCGTGCTGCAGCGATTGCTCCGTTACTGCTCGGGGCCTGGTTGATGTGGGGATGCGGAGGGTCCGAGGTGATCGGATCGCTGGGCGGATCCGAAGTTGTCGGAAAACTGGTGACGGAAGACTCTCTCCCGGTGGCGGGAGCGAGGGTGGCGGCGCTTGCCGTGACGTCCATCGACTCCGCCGGAAATCCCCGGTTCGATACGGCGGCGGCTGTCGTATCCGACGATGCCGGCATGTTCAAGTTTGAAAAGCTTGATGAGGGGGAGTATTTTCTTTTCGCAAGTCAAGAGTCGGATTCGCTCGTTCTGCCGCTTACGGCGTTTCAACCCGATTCAACCCGGCGGATCGATCTGGGAATATTGGTCATGAAGAAACTGGGAGTGATTCGGGGGACGGTAGTCACGACGGCCGGTTTTCCGGAGCAGGGCATTTTTTGCTCTGTCGACGGAACTTCGTTTATTGCAACAGTCAATCGTGAAACGGGCGATTTCATCATAAGCCGCATTCCGCCCGATACATTCTACGAGGTGACAATATCCAGCGACGGTTACCGATCGGTGTCGATTTCTCAGATCCCGGTCAGGCCGGGCGAAATTACCGTTCTTGACGACACCATCCTTCTGGTGCTCGATCCCGCCGGCAAGCCGGAAATCGCGCCGACGGGTTTGACGGTCGTCTACGACACGCTCACCGGCAGTGCGCGTCTCGCCTGGAATCGCGTCCCCCTCGAAGATGTAAAGCGGTATCTCGTTTTCAGCATCGTGGGTGATGTTCACACCGTTGATACGGTAGCCGATACGACCGATACGATCCGGATTTTTTCTTCCATAGACGATGATTCGGCGGCGTCGGTTACCTTCCAGATCGCTGCGTTTGATAACGACAACAACGAGGGCCCTCGCGGTGAAATCGATATCCTTCTGGCCGTTCCCCCCTCATGGCTCCGTGTGGATATTATGCTGGAAAAGGTCGACGGAGGCGGTACGATCGACTCGGTATATGTCGCGATGAGTTTTGCGAGCAGGATACGTTCAGTCAATAAAATTACCTGGTGGGCCGACAACCCCGATTCGGTTGTTAAAGTTGCAGAGGTTGACAATGATACGTGCGGGAGCGATACGCTTCTCTGGATCATATCGCCTGCGGTAAAACGGCTCTATGTGACGGTTATCGACAACGCCGATTCGGCGTGGACCGACAGCATCGATGCGGCGTCGCTTCTGCCGATTGATACATGGCAGCACTCCGACAGTCTTCTGGAGGAGCGGCGGTATGCGGGCGCCTGTGCCGTCGGCGGGAAGATGTATGTTTTCGGCGGGTGCAGGGAAAAACTGACCATGACCGGAACCGCGTCGCTCGCCGGGATCAAAACCGCCGAAATGTACGATCCGGCATCGCATACGTGGAGCAGAATCGCTCCGATGAACGTTGCGCGGCTGAAGGCCGCCTATGCGGTTGTGGACGGTATGATTTACGTGTTCGGCGGAACCAGCGGAACAATCGACCACACCACGGTCGAACGGTATGATCCTTTGTCGGACAAATGGGAAATCGTCGATTCGATGCGGCAACCGCTCGTCGGTGCGGC
Source organism: Chitinispirillaceae bacterium (assembly GCA_016927235.1). GTDB lineage: Bacteria > Fibrobacterota > Chitinivibrionia > Chitinivibrionales > Chitinispirillaceae > JAFGNB01. The sequence continues at coordinate 40,028 of JAFGNB010000230.1, read as the reverse complement.
GGCATGTGCGGCTGAAGGAATTATATACATTACCGGAGGGGTAACCGGAACCGGCGGAAATCCGAAGTTGGTGAAGACGATTCTCACCTATGATCCGGGCAGGAAGGAGTGGGGGACGTCGGATGATCTGGGGATTGCGCGCCAGATGCATCAGGCGGTTGCATTCGAACAGACTATCCTCGTCATCGGCGGCCTGACCTATGATGAGCGTGACGATGAAATGATGCCTCTCAACACCATCGAGTGTATCCCGGTATCGAGCGGATCGTCATGCCCGCCGATAGACCGTAATCTCCGGACCGCACGGTTCGGTTTCTGCGCTGCGGTTGCCGGGGAAAAACTCGTCCTTATCGGCGGACTTACCAATGCGACCGTTGATGAGGCGCCGGTTACGACGGTAGAGGTTTCCTGCCTCGGAGGAGATTCATCTTCGAGCGGCACGCCGATGCCGGCGGCGCGCGAAGGGAGCGTGGCGGTTACGTTGGACGGAAGGATATATGTTATCGGCGGTAGTGAAAGTGGAGCCGGGACGCAAAAATCAACCAGGGCGGTGTATGTTTATTTCCCGTGACAACCCTGTGAATTGCGGTGGCGGAAGCGTCATGGGGTTGCCGATGATGCGTCGGGTGGTTACCGCGTGCTTCATCCTTGTGGCGTGCGGGTTTAATGGACTGTATGCGCAGTGCGGTTTCGAGGAAAACGGGTATGTTTTTCTTCATCCGTATTTTAATAATGTAAATTGGCTGGCAACCATCTATCAGTCGGTCCTTTTCCCGGCCGAGACTATGTGCGCCGAAAAACCCGCAGGCATCACGATGAGCCGCGCGGCAATACCGGGAACCGCCGTGTATGCGACGGCGGCGGGCAAGTTGATGCTGACGGAGGGCCCTTTAGTCGATAACAACTGCGTCTGCTGCAGACCGACGATCGAATTCGGGGACCCGGTCGAAATCGCCGTTCTTGCGGCGCTTGACCTGCAGGCGTCGCTTCCGTTTCATCTGCTTACCGTGGAATCCAACGGCGACTCGGCGTATCTGGTTGCCGCATCTTCTGGTGACAGGGTGTACTGCCTCCATATCCATACTACTTCCGGGGCAATCGGGGGGATCGATACACTGCCGGTCGATCTTGCGGAACAGCAGGTGATAGGCGGCGTCTGGGGCGAACCCGACGGAGCAGGTCGTGATACCGCACTCTGGATCGGCGGCAGCGGCGGCCTGCTGCGACTGATTCCCGTTAATAACGGTCAATGGGAATCCGAACGTGAAATGATTATTGACGATTCGGAGACGGTGTCGGCCGTCGGAGGCGGATACGCCGGTACCGCTTCAGGCAGGATCTACCGTCGATCGGGAGCCTCGTTTACACTTGACAACAGCTCCGCATCGTCGCCGCTGCGATCCATCAACCGGCGGATCGCCGTGGGGGATGACGGAACGGTGCTGATCAACCGCGGCGGTACATGGAGATCGTACGCGTCGGGGAACACCGATTACCGGTTCGGTAACCTGACGGCGAACGCGGGCGGCACGGCGGTCGAACTGCTCGATGAGGCATGGAATTACTCCGCAAGGACGTTGTTCGATTCGGTTACCACCATTTCCAGTATAACGCCGTCGGAGGTCGCCGAATGCCTCAACGACGATCCCTATCAATTCACTTATAACCGTGATCTGAGGGTCGCCATCGGTCTGATGGATAGTGATGACAACAGGGAGATTCCGTCGGTAACCCTGATAAGCGGAAGCGTCGCCACGGCACTGAATAAAGCCGGCGACGGTTCGAAGCTCCTGCGCCACGATCCTGCGGCGGTTTGTTCGACCACGAAAGCGTTTTTCAACGATACGCTGGTACATCTGGTCATTTCTCCCGTTGAGGTGACGCTCGAAGCAAACGCGCAACGCGGAGTGTACGATGTCTCCTGCAAATTCTGGAGATGGCAGCCGTTTTTATTCACAGCAGGCGGGGCGTGGAATTCAACCGATACGCTTGTGGTGGCTGTTAACGGGGATACGCTAAAAATGATTAATTCCTCACAATCCACCGTTACCGTAAACGCTCCAGTACACGGCCATCGAGCTGCAGCCAACGAACCGGTCATACAGTGCGAGAACCGTAGAATCCGTGTGCGGACCGGTTCATCATCCGGGGTGCGTCGTATAATGCTTGTCGATGCTGCGGGGCGCTGTGTGTGGGAGTGCGCCGTTGTGCCGTCGATAAGAAACGCCCTTGCGTCACCCGAGCTCTCTTCCGGAATTCACTTCCTCGTCATCGCTTATACGGACGGCCGTCTGGAAAACCGCCGTATCGCACTGACCGGCCGGTGATCCGTCATGATTCGTGCGGTAACCCGCCAGCTTTTCAGATGCCTGTTCCCGCGAGATCGAAGTTGCACCGGATTTCCCGTTCATGGGGTCCCGTATCGCGGAAAATGATCAGACGGGCGTGCGGCGGGAGGACCGACGGGAACAGCGTCCCCCATTCGATCAGACAGACGCCCTCGCCGGTGAGGTACTCATCGAATCCGATTTCGTCGAGTTCCGAGGCATCGTGCAATCGGTAGAAGTCGAAGTGGTACACCGGAAAGCGGACGGTGTCGTAGGTATTGACAATAGTAAAACTCGGCGAGCGAACGACGATGCCCGCATCGATTTCATTAACGAAACCGCGGACGAACTCGGTTTTGCCGGTGCCGAGCTCGCCTTCCAGGGCGTAAAGCTCTCCCGGCCGGGCGCTCGAGGCGACTTTCGCGCCAAAGGCGCGTGTGGCCTCCACCGACGTGGTGGTAAGAAGCATTGGTCAATCAATTCCCGGCGTGAAGACGCCGACAGGAACGATGATTTCTTCCAGGGAGACGCCGCCCTGCTGGAAGGTGTTGCGGTACTGCCGGTTGTAGTGCTCGAATTTGTCGGGATGAATAAAGTAATAATTTTCCCGTGCAATGACGCAGGCGATGTCATCGCCGAAGTGCGGGAGGCCGAAATGGGTCGGGTCGGGCAGATAAACGACCGTTCTCTCATCCGAGGAGATGCCGCTTCCGAATTTGTACCTGAGATTGTCGCCCCATTTTTTCGCGCAGTAAAGCTCCGTTCCCCTGCTGCAGAGAACGCTGCCGTGATCGGACATGACCACGACGCGACAATCCTGCGTTGCCACTTCCCGCAGCAGTGCGAGGAGCGCCGATCGTTCGAACCACGAACGGGTGAGGGAGCGCATGCCGCTTTCGTCGTTGGTGATCTCCTGCATGATTCCCGATGTGGTGCGAGCCTGCTGAACCTGGTCGAAGAAATTGACGATGAAGGTGACGAGCCGGCTTTTACGGCACGATTCAATCCGCGACTGAAGATGTTCGGGTTCGAGACGGTCGGTGATCCGGGTGAACCACGGTTCGTCGTGAGGAATGGAGAATCCCAGCCGGGAAAGATTTTCCGCCAGAAGCCGTTCCTCGATCAGATGAACTTTAAATGAATCGCCCTCACTGCCGATCGACCATTGCGATCCGTAGCTCTGCGCGATTTTTCCGGGAACCATGCCGCTGAAAAGTGTCGCCCGTGCGAAGGAATCGTCGGTCGGAAGCGTGGCGAAAAAATAGCTCCGCTGTATACGGAAAAACCTTTTAAGCGCCTCCTCGATACCGATATATTGATCAAGCCGCATGCCGCTCAGCACGATCAGGTAGGTACGTTTACAGGCAGTCAAATGCGGACAGAGATGCTTTTCAATAACCTTGGTTGACAGAAGTGGAGCAGGGCTGCTCTCCTGGATCCAGCGGGCGTAATTCTCGATATAGAAGTTTGCGAAACGTGCGTTGCATTCCGTTTTGTGGCCTGAATGGGTCTGCCGGAGCCCTTCGTCATCGACCGATTCGAGATCGAGGTCCCACGCGGTAATACTCTCATACAGCTTGATCCACTGCTGGAAAGAGAGGTGTCCGGCAAGGAGCGTGCGGTTTTCGGAATAGTTCCTGATGTATTTCTGGGCGATGCTGTTGGAGACGATCCGCTTGGAATCGAGCAGGTTCTTGCAGACCATCAGGATCTGGCTCGGGTTGACCGGCTTGGTAAGGTACCCGTCGATCTTTTTGCCGAGCGCATCCTCCATGAGCTGCTCTTCCTCGCTTTTAGTGACCATGACGATCGGGAGATCGGGATTGATCTCCTTGATTATTTCGAGTGTCGTCAGGCCGCTTTTCCCGGGCATCTGCTCGTCAAGCAGAACGATGTCGAACGAATGGGGTTTTTCGCTCACCAGTGCGATGGCGTCATCGCCGCAGAAAACGGGAACCACGCTGTAGCCGCGCGTCTCAAGAAACATTATATGCGACCTGAGATACTCTATTTCATCATCCGCCCAGAGAACCCTTTTTCTACCCGAAGCCATAGTGCAACAACCTCCTCACGCTTCCGATGATGCGACCGTTCCGGCGTCTTGTTTGCTGACCGGCAGGTCGACGTTGAAAACGGTGCCTTTGTCCCGTTGCGACCATGCGATATAAATCTTTCCTTTGTGGTAATCTTCAATGATTCTTTTAGCCAGAGTCAACCCCAATCCCCATCCGCGCCGCTTGGTGGTAAAACCGGGCGAAAAGATCTTTTTATGGGTTTCCCATGAGATGCCGTGTCCATTGTCGCTTATCTGAATACGGACGATACGGGTAACGGCGAGGTGCTCGGTTTTGATGCCGATTTTTCCGTCATTGGAGGTAATGGCATCGATGGCGTTTTTCAACATGTTCTCGAATACCCATTCAAGGAGGTCCCGGTTGGCATGGACGAGCGGCAGTCGGTTGAAATCGTATTCGATGGTGATGTGTTTACGCAGCAGCGGCAGGCGCATGGTGAAATACGAAGCGACGTCGGTCAGGAGGTGACGGAGATCGCAGGGTACCATTGACGGGGTGGAACCTATCTGACTGAAACGCGCGGTGATCTTCGAGAGCCGGTTCAGGTCGTTGTTCATATCGTTGAGGATCTGCCTGACCTCACGCGACTGATCGACGGCGGCATCGTCAACAAAGGTACGCAGATACTCCACCCACCCCATGATCGAAGAGATCGGCGTTCCCAGCTGATGGGCGGTCTCTTTCGCCAGGCCGACCCACAGATGGCTGCGTTCGGTGACCCGGATGTTATGGAAGGCGAGGTAGAGCAGGATGATAAACGCGGCGACCAGGCCGACTTCCAGAAACGGTAGAAAGTAGAGGCTGCGGATAAGCATGCTGTTACCGTATACCAGATATCCCATGAGCCGTCCGCCGTCTTTGCTGAAGTAAATCGGACGGGGTTTGAAGGACATGCGCAGGGAAACGATCTTCCGTTCAAGGTATTCCTGCTGCACACCGTCAAGTTTTTCGGGAAGTCGCTCCCTTTTACCGAAAAGCCGGTGTTGCCGGTAGATGTTGGTCCATAGAATCGGACGCCATACCGTATCGGTGACGATGATGGGATTGATTGCCTTGTCGAGAACACGCCCGAGCACGCTCCGGATCTCGCCGTAGGTCATGGTTCCCGAAACCGTGGTCTGGATCAGTTCGGCGTACGCCTGCGTGAGGCCGGTGGTTTCGGCCTTCAGGCGGCCGATGACGGCAAAGGAAAAAATACTGTAACCGATGAGCGCAAACGAGCAGAGAACGAGAAGAACATTCTTCCGTGTAAAAGGACGTATCTTCATGAAGATGAAGTACAGCAGCGGTGCGGTGATGATTTTTCTGATCCACGCTTTCACCGGGGCCCGATTTCCGTAAGTCCCTGCATCCAGGGATGTAATACTTCGGGTACGTGGACGGTGCCGTTCGCCGTCTGGTACGTTTCGAGAAGCGCCACAAGGATACGTGCCGTCGCTAGGCCACTTCCATTGAGGGTATGGACAAACCGCGGTTTGTCGCCGTTTGCAGGCCGGTAGCGGATGTTCATTCGCCGTGCCTGAAAATCTTCGAAATTACTGCAGGAAGATACTTCGAGGTAGCTTCCTTCCCCCGGCGCCCATGCCTCGAGGTCGTAGCATTTTGCCGCCGCGAATGAGAGGTCGGCGTCGCAGAGCGTAAGGACGCGGTAATGGAGTCCGAGCGCCTTGAGGATGAATTCCGCGTCGATACGGAGCAGTTCGAGCTCATCATAGGAAGTAGACGGCAGCACCATTTTCACCAGTTCGACCTTGTTGAACTGGTGCACGCGCAGATACCCCTTTGTATCCCTGCCGTAGCTCCCCGCCTCACGTCTGAAACAGGCGCTGTATGCGCAGTATTTTATCGGCAGCTGTGCCTGGTCGAGGATTTCGTCGCGGTGCAGGTTGGTTACCGGCACCTCGGCGGTGGGGATGCAGAAGAGGCCGTCTTCGCCTATGAAATACATCTGTTCTTCACTTTTAGGAAGCTGTCCCGTACCGAAAAGGCTCGCCCGGTTCACCAGAAACGGCGGAAAGATTTCACGGTAACCGTGTCGACGGGTATGCGTTTCAAGAAAAAAGTTGATCAGCGCCCGTTCGAGCCGCGCACCCTCATTCTTAAGTACCGGGAATCCCGCACCCGCTATTTTCGCACCGCGCGGGAAATCGATGATGTCGAGTATAATGCCGAGTTCGATGTGGTCCTTGGGTTTGAAATCGAATGACGGCGGTTTCTCCCATGTAGCGGTCACGACATTGTCCTTCTCGCTTTCGCCGTGAGGGGTGCTCTCGTGCGCAATATTGGGAACCCGGATGAGATGTTCATGCAGGGTCTCCTCGATCTCCTTCTGCTGCCCGTCCAGGTCTTTGATGCGGTCGGAGACCTCCTTCATCTCGGCGATCACCTTGGTTGCATCCTTTTTTTCTTTTCTGAGGACGGCGATCTCCTGTGACCTGGTGTTCCGGAGGTTTTTAAGGCGCTCAACCTCCTTGATCGTGTCGCGCCGCCGGTTATCAAGGTTGATGATAGTGTCGATATCGACAGGACTCTTTTTATTTTCTGATGCTTTTTTAATGAATTCGGGATTGTCCCTGATCCGCTGCATGTCGAGCATTGCTGTCAACCTCTCGATATAACATAAATATCTAAAAATATAATATGGACTTATGTCGATGACGGAGATCGGAAAGAACAGATACGTTCATGCCCTGACCATCTGGGAGAAGCAGTAAGGGGGCGGTCCGGCTGCTGCGGCGTAAGGCGAGAATCGCACGTCATCTCCCCGCCGGCCTGAAGCTGCCCTCCGTCAATCCATACAGCCGTATGTCGTCGATGAAGACCTCCAGCGAGTCGTCGACCTCTTTCCCGTAATTTTGATGGGTGGTGAACGACACGGCGCCTGCTCTTTTCATGCCCGAACTCCAGTCGAGCATCTCCTGCTGCGGTTGGGACCAGGGTTTCGGTTTGAGATCCTTCACCGGAACGACGTATTGTTTCCAGGCGTCGGCCAGTTCGAAGGGGCAGCTGAAATGTCCCCAGTTGTCGGATGGGGGGTAGCCGTTTCGGATGGTGTCGGTAATGACGTCGACGGTGAGCAAGCCGAATCCTTTCGCGTAAAAGGAGATCGCCGTCAATGGAGACAGATCGTACCAGTTTCTGTTGTTTTCGCCCGGAAACGGCGCCTGCAGGGAGATGGAGGGGTAGCTGCTTCCGTTGAGGTACTCTTTTGCGTAAAGGCATTTTCCGTCCCTACCCCGGTTGTCGACCAGTTTTCCGCTGTAGCCGCTTCCGACGGCAATCGTGTCTCCGTTATGGTTTAGAACAATACTGCGGTCGCTGTACCAGACGTTCCAGACACAGCATGATGCAGCGGAGTCTCCGGCTATTCCGACGAGGCTGTTTTGGGCCGGGAGAGAGTCCTCAAAATCATCAAGCAGAAGAAAGAGGTCGCTTCCGGGATCGGGGATGACCATCATGTCGCGGGCCGCCAGTTGTTGATAAGCAATAAAGGTTGACTCGGGTTTGAGCAGCGCGTTTATCAGAAAGTCCCTCGTGGTATTGGTTTCGTCGTCGTAAATCCCAAAGTTATTGTTATACTTCCAGTACGCGTATGGCCATCCTCTTTCGACCGCCTGCTTGGCGATGAAGGCGGTGTAGAGTACGCGTGAAATGGTGTCCGCCGTATCGAGCGCGCCGAATTCACCGAGGAACATCGGAACGCCGGCTTTCTTCGACCATGCGTCAACGCCATCGAACATAGCGATCAGCAGTGCCGTATCGCAGCGTGACGCCCGCCAGCGGATACCTTTCCACATCGAGGATGCCTTGACCCAGGAGGCGCCCTGATGGGTAAACTGCATGGGATCATAACAGTGAAAGGTGGCGATGATGAAACTGTCGGCAGGGAGTGTGAGCGTATTGAGTCCCCGCGCCGCATTCCATTCGGTTCCGCCGATGATGACGCTGCGTCGTGGGTTGGTCGGCCGTATGACGGCAAGCGCTTTGCCGGCAAGTTCGTTCCATTGCGCCGCCGACATTGCGCCGTTGGGTTCGTTGCAGAGTTCAAAATAGAGTTCGGGGCCGTAGGAAGCACAACGCTTCGCGACCTGTTTCCATATCGAAATAAAGACAGGAGAGAATTTCACCGGGTCGCTCATGAGCGGTTCGAAATGATGGACGTTGATGATCGCCTTCAGATTGTTTATCAGCGCCTGATCGATTGCCCAGAGGACCCGGTTCATAAAGGCCGGATCAATAGCATAGGGAGCTATGGTGTCGACATGCGCCGACCAGCGCACCGGGATGCGGACCGACTGAAATCCGAGCGATTTAGCATGGCTGAAGTAACTCTTTTTCAGCACAACGCCCCACTCGCCTTCCTTGGGGGCTTCCAATGCATTACCAAGGTTGATGCATGCGCCGAGCGCCCGGCACAGGGTATCGATGTTCCATGCGGCGGGCGGCAGGGAGGCCGATGATTTTTTACCGGCTCCGCCGGGTGTGCAGGAGAGATAAGCGAGGGTGACTGCAAGGAGCAGCGATACAACCCTGAGCAACAGGTTACCGGTGTTTAGACGACCGGTACGGATGGTGGCTTTCATGTAAAATCCCATTTGATAAGGTTTAAGTATAAATTCCGGTAAAATATACTTATCCGCTGCGGGTGGATTGAAGATGTTCTACCGGCGCACCTAACCCTATCACCCGCTTCCGTCCTGCTATACGCGAGGCCCCCCCCCCTCTTTCCCTCTTTGCAAACGGAGAGTGGAAGAAAGGATGGGGGAGATGGGGTGAGATGATAAAAATATGATTGAAAAACACATCCCCTCCGATTTAAACAGAATAGAATTAAATGTAACAACCACCCTTCCCTGCACGTTTAGTATACTCAATAGAGACCTATTCCCAGTGCGAGGGGTATCGTATGGATCTTCGAGACCGGATTCTGTCGAGCAGGCCGTTTGCCATAACGCTGTTGACCATACTAATACTTATTGCCGCGGTAATGATTACCGTTGCCGTGATCGTCGGCAGGATAACCTGGGCGAATATGCGCCTGAGCACCATCTGTCCCGATTACTTTTCGTACGAATATGCCTATGTGGTGGATGAGCAGGGGCGGGGGATCGATTCCGCGGCGATTTCGCTGTGGGATAATTCAAACATCAACATGATCTACCGTACCTTTACCGACCATAACGGCAGATTCGTACTTTTTCACGATTTCGGCTCGTTTGCACTCTCCAGAATCCCCTTCTCCTATTTCCTTTACGTTTCCGTGGAGGGCTGGAGCGATACGATACGGTACTCTTTCGAGAAATACCGCGTGTGCCATTTCCGCAAAAAGGACGGTCCCGATACGATCGTCTGCAATCTCGATCGACGCAGCAAGCTGACCCTGCGGCTCGAACAGGCAACGACCGTCATCATTGACACGGGCTATTCCTTCGTCTCCTATGATGAGTTCGCGCTCTCGAACCGTGTGCCGACCGGCGTTACCGCCAACCTTCCTTTTGATACGCTTTTTCTCACAACCCTGCCGATCGGGTCTTCCAGGATCGCCATTGCCGTGGCGCCCATACGGGACTACCGCATCATGAAGGATAAGGCCGGGCTCCTGACCGAAGGGACCTGGTATTGGATCGACCGTGACGCCGATAACAACCTTGACGACGAGCAGCCGGCGCCTTTTTTCGACCGTAATGAAGGAGGCGGGAAGGATTGCACGGCGGGCACCTGCCGGGTGATCGACAGTGTAACGATCGGCGCGGTCCGCTATTTTCTCGACCTGCAGCTCCGGGGGCTCGACCGGCCGCGACCGCTGCTGCGTTTCCGCCGCGCCGATGCACTGCGGGGAATGGCGACTGTCGATTCGTCGAGGTATGCACTGCTCCTGTGGGATCATCGATGTGTCAATTATGCCGGGCTTTCCTCCGTGATGCTGGGGATCGACCGGAACAACGACGGTCATTTTGACGGCCGTGAAGGGAGCCGCGAGCTATATGAACATGCGTGCGGTAGAATCGTTTTCGACACGCTGTCGTTCGTGATCGACACCATTCCTCCCGACGGCCTGCGCCTGTTTTGCAGCGATATCAAACAGGGGAACGAGCTGCCGTCTGAGGCGATGATCGGAACATGGGCGGAGGATTTCAAGGCGTCGGCCGCCTGCCCGGTATCACTTTACCATGAGTGCGGCGAGCATCGATACGTAGTACTTTACTTTTTCGAAGGGCCGGCGGCGGATTTCATGGAAGCGCCCGAAATCAACACATTCATCGCATTGATGCGCGCGCAGCTGGGCCCGACCCGCATCATCGGCATTAATCGCAGGCCGACCGGCGCGCTCTACAGCCGGGAATTGGTGATTAACGAGAGCCGCGGCTGGAGGGGGCCGCTCGTGCGGCGGTTTCACAACCACCGGACCGAGGAGATCGTTTGTCTGGACAATACGGCGACGATCGTCTATCGCGGGACGGTCGGTATCGGTGCGATCACGGAGATCTGGAAGAGTGCGGGACTTGACGAAGCGGGTGCGGTTTTCCTCTACGAGCAGCAGTATGCCGGCAGGGAGGTGGCGCCGCCGGAGTTTTGAGGAGGAACGTTAATAAAGTTCCACAGGGACACCGTTCGCCGCAGCACATGGCGGCGGACACTGCTTTCAGACACAAAGCGGTCAGGGTACCGTTCCCCGGCGGCAAGGCAAGTCATTCCCGCAGCGTCCGCCTCTCCCTGCACTTCTGCAGTACTCCTCATCCCACCGTACCGGCCGGGAGGAGACTTCGGAGGTGGTCAGCAGAGGTCCTCGATCAATTTTTTCACTCCCGATTTTTCAAAATTGACGAGGATACTGCCGGGACTCCCCTTGTCTTTTCCGATGACGATACCCGATTCTTTCCATTTTTTATGGAAAATTTTTTCGCCGACGAGAAAGTGATCATCGGGAGCGTATTCATGAGGAGGCGATTCCGGCGTATCGGATTTAGGCTGTTCGAGCAGATCCTTCCCCGAAAAACAGAATGTTTTCAGGCATTTTCCGCAAAGATACTCAAAGGTCGAATTCCGATCAACCGTTCGCCCGTTTTCAGCGATACTCCGGTCGAGCTGGGCGGGAGTAATTTTATCACAGAAACGGCAATAGATCTCTAAATTCTCAACGGGTACAAAGGGCAAGGACATACTCCTCCCTTCTAATTCTTGGTGCAACCTGACTATAACTGAAAACTGAAACGTCCTCTCACCTGAAATTATTACATGGCGGTGCTGAAATCAACTAGTTAAACAGGAGAAAATCCTGTATTGGGAAGAGTGAAAATCCCGGTATCGGACCGATGATCGGAACCGTCAACATCGGCGGTGGGCTGGCCGGAAACGGGATCTGGTGCGTTCACACCCTATGGGAAAGAATTAATGAATCTTCAATGGTTCCCGTTAGGTATTTTAACCGGGATGGTTCTCGGAAAGGATTGCCCTAACCATGCGTATCGTTTTTTTGGGATCGGCCGAGTTCGGAATTCCTGCGCTCCGGGCTTTACAGCAGCGGCATACCATTGCCGGCGTCGTAAGGACGCCGCCGCGGCCCTGCGGCAGGGGGCTGCAATTAAAGGACTCACCGGTTGCCGTTTTTGCCCGCCAAGAAAAGGTGACGCCTCTTTTTGCACCTGAATCGCTTGACGATCCGCTCTTTATTGAATCCCTCCGATCGCTTGATGCCGACTGTTTCGTGGTTGTCGCCTTTCGGCTGCTGCCGCGCCTTGTTTTCGCAATTCCTCCGCTGGGTACGCTCAATATTCATGCATCGTTGCTGCCGTCGTATCGCGGGCCGGCGCCGATTCAACGAGCGATCGAAGCCGGAGCAACGACAACCGGCATAACGGTGTTTCGGATCGATGACGGTATCGATACGGGTGAGATCCTGCAGCAGGCAGCGGTCGCCGTTGGGTCCGAAGAGACGACCCCCGAACTCGCTCATCGCCTAAGCGAGCTGGGTGCCGATACGCTCTGCGCGGTGCTTGCGGCTCTCGAACGCGGAGACATCAGACCCTCTCCCCAGCAGCATGCAGTTGCAAGCAGGGCACCGAAGCTTAAAAAACATGAGGCGGTTATTGATTGGAAACTGCCGGCTTCGTTTATTTTCAATAAAATCCGCGCCTTCAAGCCGTTTCCCGGGACCTACACTTTGATCGAAGGAAAGCGGCTCGGCATCGAATGGGCACTGCCGTTGCCGCAGTCCGGAACGACGGCCCCCTGCGGAACAGTACTTCGTACGACACCGGAGTACTTCGAGGTGCAGACCGGCGCAGGGGTCATTCGTGTATTATCGGTAAAGCCGCAGGGGCGAAGAATCCTGCAGGCGGGCGAGTACCTTCACGGCGCACGACTGCGGGAGGGATTGCGGTTCGATGAATAGCCGTCAGCTTATCCTGCGTATCATGACCGGGTACGACAGGAGGCCGGGCAACCTCGATCGGCTGATCGATCATGCACTGGCCGGACTGCATGTCGATCACCGCGACCGGCGATTGATATTCGAGATCGTTTACGGGATCGTCCGGCGACGTGCGACGCTCGACTATCTGATCGATTGTCATGTCAACGATGAGAAGAACCGCAGCGATCCTCTGCTGCGGCGGATCCTGCGGATCGGACTCTATCAATTGCTTTATCTCGACCGGATCCCCGATCATGCGGCAGTCAACGAAACGGTCGAGCTGGCAAAGGCAGCCCGACTGAGCAGAAGCTTCGCCGGAACGGCCAATGCCGTCATGCGGGCGCTCATCACCAAAAAAAAGCAAGTCGAGTATCCCGATCCGCAGAAGGACCTTGCGGGCCGTCTGGCCGTTGAATTCTCGCATCCGAAATGGATGATCGAACGGTGGCTCCGTCGCTTCGGCCTGTCGAATACCCGGGCTTTGTTGACTTATAACAACGAAAAACCTCCCGTGTTTCTGCGGCGTTCCCTCCGTAAAATGACGCGCCGGCGGTTTGAGGCGGATGTCCGGCTTCTCTGCGAGAGGGCCTGCGGCTACCGCGATCTTTACTATCGCCTGAAAAAGGCGCTGCTCCCCGAAAACATACGGCTTATCCGGCAGGGGTTCTGCAACGTGCAGGCGCCGTCGTCGGGATGGGTGGTCGCACTCCTCGATGTCAAGCAAGGCGATCGTATCGTCGATGTCTGCTCGGCGCCTGGGGGCAAGAGTGCACTCATGGCGGAAATCATCGGTGACGCCGGCACGGTCTGCGCCTGCGAGGTCAGTCTGCAACGGCTGCGGATGGTGGTGGAAACCACCGGCGCAATGAATCTTCGGAATATTTATCCGCTGGTTTGCGACGGTACCCGACCGCCGTTTCGTGGTTGCTTCGACAAGGTGTTGCTCGATGCCCCCTGTACCGCCACCGGCGTCCTGCACCGTCATCCGGAGGCGCGATGGATAAGGACCGTCCACGATATCACACGGCTGGTTAAGGTGCAAGCCATGCTGCTCGATGCGGCGGCGACGCTCGTGGCCGGCGGCGGTACGCTCGTTTACGCCACCTGTTCGCTCGAGCCCGAAGAGAATGAGCAGCAGATCGAACGTTTTCTCGCGGACCACCCCCAATTTGAACTCGAAGGCTGTCCGGCCGCCATTCCGCAGAAGTTTATCGACGATCGCGGTTTTTTATCGATTACCCCCTACGCGCATCAAATGGACGGCATGTTCGCGGCACGTTTGCTGCGTTGCGGAGGCATCACCGCCCCGCCGTACGATACGGGCGGAGGTATTTGACCCTTGTCCGACGGAGATGGTATAATCTTTTCGTCCGACGGCGTCATCAGATTTGTAAATGTTTCGGGAGTCGGTCGTGTACCTACCAGGAAAACATGAGCTTTTTACCTTGAATGGCGCCTTTATCGTTATCGCCGCCGTGCTGGGATCGTTGACATCATGTACGCCTTCACCGTTCGGGTTCACCCTTTCCGGCCATTATACGCGGGATCGTTTTTCGGGGCGCGACATCGGCGGTCATTCAATCGGCGTATGTCCTTTATTGAATGCGGGAGGGCCTGTTCCCGGAACGAAACTGCCGTCGACGGCAATGATTGCGGCACTCAGGAAAAAAAGGCCCGATTTGCGGCTCCAGGGTGCCGACGATGTTCATGCGGCATTGTCGTCAATGCTGCCTGCGGTTGCGTTGGAGCGGTATTACCGGTTGCTTTTTAATGGTGAGGTCGTTGCCCTGCAGTCGGCGGATTCACTCTGGAAAGCCGTGGGTGCCGATTATCTCCTCGTGGTGAGGTTGCGTTACGGCATGGACATCCGAACGTTCAATCATCGGTCGCGGAAACGTATCGGTCTTGAAGCGGAACTCTGGGATTGCGCAGCGATGGAAACGGCATGGCGTATCAGCATGCTGGGTACGTGCAATCGTGCGGGAATTTCCGATCAGCGGTTTCTGGTTGAAGCCTTCGGGGAGATCGCGGCGGCGCTTCCGGCCACGGCGCCGTCGTATGATACGAAATCGTGGTGAAGCGGCTATGAAAGAGTGCGTCGAACGTCTGGTCAAAGTCGGCTTTAAACGGAACCCGAGAAAAATATTTGACGAAATAGAATCCATTTCCGCCGTGATGCTCCGTGAGGGATGGCGGCTGCACGATACCTGTTTTGAGGACGGACTGGGGTGCGCACATCTTTTCTTCGAGCGCGAAGTCGCCGAAGGGGAAGAGGGGTCGCCTGAGTAATGTGCGACTTTCATCGATGCGGAAGGCCACGGGTTCGCAGGTGATTGAAGCGGGTGCCCGCCGGATAGTACAATTTAATTAGAAAGGATTTTTCATGAAGTATGAATTTGAAAAGGTCGGCAGATTCACGATGATCCATATCGCCGGGAACCTCGATACCGCCGAAAGCACCAAACGGCTCGACGATGAAATCGCTGCAATGAGCAGCGAAGGGCGTCATCACTTCGTTTTCAATCTGGACCGGACCACCTATCTCGATAGCGCGGGGTTGAGCATTTTTATCCACTGCCTTTGCGACACACAGGAGAACGACGGGAGCGTTTTCATCATTGCCGAGGATATGCAGGTCAGACGGGTGCTTGAAATGGTCGGTATCAACCGTTTGATTACCACCTACGGTTCCCGAAAGGATTTTCTCGATGCGCAGGAAGTCGCGGCGGTATAAATGCACCTTTGGATAGGGGTGCCGCACGGCGATCAGTCATCCGGTGCGATGATTTGTCCTTGTCGCAGGGTTGTTGTCGCCGTCGGGCGGGGCGCCCGAAAGCGGGTTGTATCGTTTCAACGGATAGGACAATGGATGAGTAGCGAGAAAGGGCTTTCGGTTCCGGTCGTCGTCGTCAGCGGGGTACTGCTGGCGCTTCTTTCGCTCATTGTATTCCTCTCCTTTCAGCTCATCGCGACCCGATTTTCCCCCACCGTCTCCAATGCCGACCGATATTTACGTATGGGAAAACTCGACGAGGCGTTCGCCCTCTCGGAAAGGGTTCCCGGTGAGTCCGTCGCAAAGGAGCTGCTTAGGGGAAAGATTTTTCTGGCACTCGCTCTTAAGCGGCAGAAGGACGACGGATGGCGGCATTACGGTACCGATTCTTCCGACTGGCTCCGGGGAGCGAAGGTCGATTCGGCTCTCGCCTGCTTCAGGCGGGCGGCGAAACGTGACAAAGAATCAGCCGAAGCTCAGTACTTTCTGGGCGTCGTCTTCAAAGAAAAGGGGTGGTTTCACGAATCGGAAGATGCCTTGCACGAGGCGCTGCGGCTCGATTCCGGCAATATCGACGCACGGCTTGCACTTGGAGCGCTTTATCCGCTTATGGACCGTTCCCCTGAAGCGGTGGAGCACCTGCTCGATGCGTACCAAAGGGCGCCCGGTAAGCCGCAGATAGCGAAGAACCTGGCGCTTCTCTACCGGTTTCATACTGAAAATCCGGAATCGGCGATCATTTGGTTCAATCGGTATCTTAATAGTGCCGCACCCGGGGATATCGGCGTTAATCAGGCACGGATGGAAATCACCGACCTTCTCGACCGTTACCCCGAACTTGCCCCCGAAGAGCGGCAACAATGGCGAGAAAACCGTCGCACGTTTGTTCCACGCAAACGGTGATGGAGAACCCCGACAGGCTGGCCGAGACGGCCCGTAACGGCGCACTGCAGTGTCCTCCTACAATTTTTTGCATAATTTGACCGTTACGATTTATAATTGGTTCCGACCATGGAATCCAAGCGAAAAAAAATCTGCGTGGCCATGAGCGGGGGGGTCGATTCATCGGTTGCCGCATACCTTCTCAGCCGGCGGGGGCATACGCTTATCGGCGCGACGATGTGCCTCGGCATCGCCGATCAACGGGGTCGTACGGCCTGCTGCGGGCCGTCGGCGGTAAGCGACGCACGCAGGGTGTGCGATCGGCTCGCCCTGCCCCACTCTGTGCTTGACTTTTCGAATCAACTGCGTTCGGCGGTGATCGCTGATTTCATCGGGCAGTATTGCAGCGGCCGTACCCCGAATCCGTGCGTCCGCTGCAACCGGTATCTGAAATTCACCGCGCTTTACGAGTACGCCCGTTCCTGCGGCTGCGATGCGATCGCCACCGGACATTATGCGAAAATCGGGCGACGGGAGGGAAGGAGCGTGCTTATGCGCCATCACGATACCGGCAGGGACCAGAGCTATTTTCTGTGGAGCATTCCCGCAACGGTGCTTGAGCATGTCGTTTTCCCCCTTGAGGGATTAACAAAAGACAGGGTGCGCGGCATCGCCCGCACGGCGCAATTGCCGGTGGCTCAAAGGCGTGAAAGCCGGGAGATTTGTTTTGTTCCCGACAACGATTACCGGGGATTCCTGCGGCGTAACGGGGGTATCGAAATGCCGGGACCCTTTATCGACACCGCAGGTAACGTGCTGGGTACCCACCGCGGCATATGCAACTATACGATCGGTCAACGCAAACGGCTCGGCCTCGCCGTCGGTTCTCCCCGGTATGTGGTGGGCATCGATGCTCCCGGAAATACGGTTGTTTTGGGATGCAGGGAGGAGCTGCTTGCCCGTTCCTGTACGGCCCGTGAGATGAACCTTTTCGTCGACAGGTTGCCGGCCCGATGCACTGCGAAGGTGCGGTATATGCAGACCGACTTCCCCTGCGAGGCGGCGACGGACGGTGCTGCCGTCACCGTGAACTTCATAACGCCGGCGGAAGCGGTTGCGCCCGGACAGTCGATCGTGCTGTATGACGGCGATATTGTCCTCGGCGGGGGAATCATCGATGACGTTTGCCGTTAAACAACAGCTTCCGCATCCACCGTCGAAATGATGGTACCATGTCCGGACCGCCGAGCATTCCCGTCGCTGCCTTCTGTCAAGAAGACGGCCCGTGGCTTCTGTTCGACCGGCCCCGCGCCGTGGTGTTCGCCGACCGCATTGATGCCGTCCTGCCCTGTTTGGAGGAGATCGAACGCTATGTTTCCGACGGATGGCATGCGGCAGGTTTCATCGGCTATGAGGCGGCGCCGGCGTTCGACGCTTCACTGGATGCCTTTGCACCCGACGGTATGCCCCTGCTGTGGTTCGGAATTTTCGGGAAGCCGCTTGAAGCGCAGATCGTGCCGCCGGGGAGCGCCTGTAACGCAGACCCGCAGTGGCGGCCGACGATCGCCCCGGAAGAATACCGTACGGCGGTTGACCGGATTAAAGAGTACATCGCGCAGGGTGACACCTATCAAGTCAATTATACCTTCCGCCTCCGCGCGCGGTTCGAACATGATCCGTGGAACTATTTCCGCCTGATCGTTCACAGCCATCCGGTACCGTATGCCACCTGGATCGACGCCGGACGTTATAAAGTCTGCTCGTTTTCACCGGAACTCTTTTTTCGTCTTGATGGCGAGCGTATCACGGTGCAGCCCATGAAAGGCACCTCCCGCCGTGGGAGGTTCACCGGCGAAGACCTGCTTCTCGGGGAGCGGCTTCAGCGGGATGCCAAGGAACGGGCGGAGAATATCATGATCGTGGATATGGTGCGCAGCGATCTGGGGAGAATCGCCGCCACTGGTTCGGTATCGGTACCGGAACTCTGCGCCATACGTCACTACCGCTCGATTGTCCAGATGGTCTCAACAGTACGGGCCGAGGTGACGGCGCCGCTGCATGCCATCTTTACGGCGCTCTTTCCCTGCGCTTCTATAACCGGTGCGCCGAAAATCCGCACCAGCCGGATCATCAGGGAGCTTGAGTCGACACCGCGGCATATTTATTGCGGCGCCATCGGATGGTGTGCACCGCGCCGGCGCGCCTGTTTCAATGTGGCTATCCGCACTCTTCTTTTCGATGGAGAGAGAAAAACCGCGGAATACGGAACGGGGAGCGGCATCGTCTGGGAAAGCGATGGAGAGCGGGAGTATGAGGAATGCCGCCTGAAGGCCGTCATTGTCGCCTCTCAGCCGCCTGATTTCCGACTCCTTGAGACCCTGCTCTGGACCCCCGGTGAGGGGTACTTCCTTTTCGAACCTCATCTTGACCGGTTGATGGATTCGGCGACCTATTTTTCCTTTCGTGTCGATGGGGACGAGGTACTGCATGTGTTGACGGAACAGGCTGCATCATTCGAATCCGTGATGCGGCGGGTACGATTGCTCGTTGATCGGACCGGCGCGATCAATGTGGAGTCCTCGCCGCTGAGGAGTGAGGGCGTTACCGAACGGGATACGATCGAACTTTACCTTGCCGAGCGCCCGGTCGACAGCACCGATTGTTTTCTTTTCCATAAAACGACCCGTCGCAACCAGTATGATGCATTGCGCCGTGAGTTTCCGGCGGGTGACGACCTTCTTTTCCGGAACGAACGGGGCGAGATTACCGAAACGATCATAGGAAACATTGTGGTGCAGATCGACGAAAAGTTGTATACGCCGTTGGTGAAGAGCGGGCTTCTTGCGGGGGTGTTCCGGGGCGAACTGCTTGCGCAGGGAACAATACGGGAAAAAAACCTTACGATCAATGACCTCCTGACCGCTTCACGTATTTTCCGCATCAACTCGGTGAGAAAGTGGGAGGAGTGCAGGCTATGCGGATTGCCGCCCGCGACGACACGCACACTCACTCAGGCAGTACGCTGAATTATATTTTTATTTCTATTGCGGAGCCGGAAGCGGCGCCGAGGGGACCTTATTGAACGGCAAAACGCAGACGGTACCGTTTTTACTTTACAAATGATATACAAGGAGCGCGCAAATGGGTGCTACAGGTAAAGGTCAATGTGCGAGGACACTTTTCGGCACCATGCCCGACGGGCGTAAGGTCGATCTTTTTACCCTTACGAATTGCAACGGCGTCACGGTAACGATCACTACCTACGGTGCGGCGGTCGTATCGATAATTGTTCCCGATAAAAAGGGGGCTATGGGCGATATTGTGCTGGGGTTCGATTCGCTCGACGGGTATCTCCGGAGGGAAAATCCGTTTTTCGGTTCGACGATCGGACGGTTTGCCAACCGGATCGCGCGGGGGAAATTCACCCTGAACGGAAAAGAGTATGCGCTGGCGACCAATAACGGCGTTAACCATCTGCACGGCGGCATCACGGGATTTGACAAAGTGCTCTGGCGGGCGGAGAACATCGAGCGGAAGGATGATGCGGCGGTGACGATGTCGTATGTAAGCCCCGACGGCGAGGAGGGGTATCCCGGTACGATGAAGGTGGCGGTCGCCTTTCAATTAACCGATAATAATGAATTGCGGTTCGAGTACCGCGCCGAGGCAGATGCGGACACCATTGTCAATCTGACCAATCATACCTACTTCAACCTCGATGGAGAAGGTGAAATTCTCGATCATCTGCTGCAGCTCAATGCAACGTCATTCACCCCCATCGATGCGACGCAGATCCCCACCGGCGAGCTGCGGCCGGTTGCGGGAACGCCGTTTGACTTCACCCGTCCGGAAAGGATCGGCAGCCGTATCGGGCGGAGCGACGACGAACAGATCGTCAACGGACTCGGCTATGACCACAATTTCGTCTGTTCAACGGACGGATCATTGTCAAAGGCGGCTGCGGTCTATTCACCGGCAAGCGGCCGGTTACTGGAAGTGCTGAGCACTGAACCGGGGATGCAATTTTACAGCGGGAATTATCTCGACGGATCGCTCATGGGAAAGGGGGGCGTTATTTACAGGAAACGGAGCGGATTCTGTCTTGAAACGCAGCACTTTCCCGACTCGCCCAACCAGAAGTCATTTCCTTCGACGGTACTAAAGGCGGGAGGAGTGTTTGAAAGCACGACCGTCAACCGTTTCTCAGTAGCGGATGAATTTTTTTGATCATCCGGGAGTGGTTGGTTAAGCACCCATCCGAAGTACTGCTATCGACATCCATTTGACCACGAAATTACATGGAAATCGCTCTTCAGACCACTCTTTGCCTGTTTTTCATATGCGGCGCCTCTTTTTTTGCCGGGTCGGAGACCGGTTTTGTCTCGTGGAATCCGCTGAAAATCGGACATCGCGCCGTTTCAGGGGATATTGTAGCCCGGTGGGCGCTTTTTTTGATAAAACATAAAGACCGCCTGCTTTCCGCCCAGCTCATAGGGAATAATATATGTGTTATCGGCGCGTCGCTGACCTTTGCATCACTCTTTAAAACAATCGATTCTTCGGTTTCCTGGAATTTGTCGCGAATACCTTCTCCCGAATCGTGGCTGTTGACTCCGGTGATAGTACTATTTGGTGAAATGCTGCCGAAATCGCTTTTTCGTATCTATCCTTTTCTGTTGACCATGAATTCCGTTCCCCTGCTGATGGTGGTCTATTTTGCAACATTGCCCTTTACCTTTGTTTTTTCAGTAGTTACCGGTATGTTTTGGAAGAACGCGCCTCACCGGGGAGAATCATTCATGTCCAAGGTACGCGAAGAGATGGTGCTTGTGGCGCTTGAAGGATCGAAAACCGGTACTCTTTTCAAGTCTGCCGATATTTTCATTCAAAACGTCCTTGCCTTGAACGAGAAAAAGGTCGGCGATATGATCAATACGAGGGATTCGACTCTGAACGGGATACGTTTTTATGCCCATGAATGTATCGGGGAGGTTAAAAAGCGCATTCCCGATCAACCGGGGATAATTGTCTATACCGCCGGTGAAGCTGATATTGCCGGATACATTTCCCTGTTTGATCTGATTCAGGCGCCGGAAGAGGCCACGTTGGGCAGCTGCTGCAAACCGCTGCCGCGATTTGGAACGGAGCAAACCATGTTTTCCGCTCTTAGGTCAGCCGACGAAGAAAGCCACTTTTTTATAATTACCGATCAAAGCGGGAGCCTCACAGGGATCATCGACAGGATGATGCTTTTGAAGGCGGCTTTTAAAAATCCGGTAAAAAAAAGGTAATAATTTTTATTTTTATTGACGTAAATAGTACTTAAAACCTATATTGTTCGCAACAGGGAGTTGTTTAAGCGCATAATTTTTCATTGATTATCTTTTTATTCGATGATACAATATAATTTATGAAGCATATTCCTCACTATTGTTCCCTCACGGATGTATTGGCATGAAGAAAGAACGCTGGTGTCTCGTTATCGTCACCGCTCAAGCGGCAACACGGGTACGCCAGGTATATGTCTCCGGCGTGGTGCTGATCGCACTTGTGATTGTCAGTTGCGTGGGACTTGCCGGCATGGGCAGGCTTCTCTGGTGTACCGGATCATATGCATACGCGAAATTCGGCGTCTACGAAGCCCACCGTGACAACCGGGGATTATTGATGAAAGTCAAATTTCTCAATAAATTCATCGCTAAAGAGAATGCCAAGGTCAACGCGCTGGTCGCCTTCGAGGATAAAATCCGCCTTCAGTACGGCATGAATCTCATAAGTAAAGATATCCGCAGGGCCGGCGTCGGCGGACGGCCCACGACCGAGGAACTGCTGCTTTCCAAGATGCTTGATCCGCCGCTCCTCCGGGCTGAAGCGGTGCGCGAAAGCCTCGAGGTGCTCCTGCGGAAATCGAAACTTCAGGACTCAACGCTTTCCCGCGTGTCTGAATACGTCTGCCGTGTCCACAAGAAATGGTCGCAGCGCCCCTCAATATGGCCGACAGAGGGAAGGATTACCTCCCCGTTCGGATACCGGTTTCATCCGATCGCCGGACACATGCTTTTCCACGACGGAATCGATATCGCCAACAAGATCTGGACGCCGATCTATGCGACCGCCGACGGGATCGTCAAATTCGTCGGCTTACAGGATTATTTCGGCCGCATGGTTTCCATCAATCATCCAAAATGCGAGTGCAAGACCGTTTATGCGCATCTCCACCAGACGGCGGTCGCCGCAGGAGAGGTTGTCAAACGCGGCGACCTGATCGGCTATATGGGAAACAGCGGCAGAAGCACGGGCTCGCATTTACATTACGAAGTACGCGTCGGCGATCGGCCGGTCAATCCGCTCAGTTTCATTCTTCCCACCGATGCCATTGTCGATTAGGCCGCCTTTCGAAGCTTTCATGAACAATCGCTTCTTGTTTTCGGGGCCGTGATATGGTACACTTTACCTACTTCTCGTTTTCAACGCACCGGCGGTGCTGCTGGGTTGATCTTACGGGTGAAGTACAGCGCATTCTAACACGCGCGGGAATTGTTTCGGGTGTCTGTACCGTAACCAGTATGCATACCACCGGGGGTATGACCATTAATGAAAATGCCGATCCCGATGTCGAAACCGATTTTTTCGATACACTCGCTTCAATGGTCCCGCGTGATCCGTCGTTTCATCATGCGGAAGGAAATTCCGACAGCCATATCAAGGCATCACTGGTGGGGCTTCACGTGCAGACAGCGATTGATAAAGGACGGTTGGTGCTTGGTACGTGGCAATCGATTTACTTCTGTGAATTCGACGGTCCGCGCAACCGGCGGTGCGCGGTAACTCTGGCGGGGGAGCGTTATGCAGCATCATCTACCGAAGGCGAACACTCCTCGACCGCAAGGGCCTGAAACGTATCGCCGTTTACAGGTGGGCCGGTTCCCGTCGATGATCGGCATCAGCGTACTTCTGC
The DNA here is from genome assembly GCA_016927235.1 of Chitinispirillaceae bacterium. Taxonomy (GTDB): domain Bacteria; phylum Fibrobacterota; class Chitinivibrionia; order Chitinivibrionales; family Chitinispirillaceae; genus JAFGNB01. The sequence goes on along the minus strand of JAFGNB010000230.1, from coordinate 16,600 downwards.
TGTGGTATTTTTCGGAACAAGAGTGCCGTGCGGAAGACTCCATCAGGTATACCGCCGATGTTTCCCGGCTTCCCGTGGGCACCGATATCGCAGCGATGGGTGATGCGGGAGTCGTCCTGCCTCGCCGGGCGACGGCTGCCGTCTGGAACCCCGCCGCCGCTGCATTTCTAGAGCGGTATGAGTTCAGCATGGAGGGGGCCGACCTGTACCGGCATCTCTCCCAGCAGGGGTGCTTTGCAGGCACGGCGCCGCTGCAGAACAATCTCGGCGCAGTCCTTTCGTATCAGCCGTTTTACAGCGGCAGGATATTGCAGTACGATACCATTCCGGAATCGCCGATCGACGGGAAGACAAGTCATCAACCTACAGGATTCATACGGAACTATCAGCACCTCGTTATCGGGGCATTCGCGCGGAATTTTCCCTTGCGGATGCCCCGTTTTTCCGGGACCGATCTGCCGCTGCCTTTTGATGTGTCGATCGGCGCCAACCTGAAAGCCTATGCGCAGACCATGAGTCCGAACGGAGTGCTGCATATCGGGATGGGGTACAACGCCGATCTTGGGCTGCAGACACGGATCGGACTTGATTTCGACGTCAGGACCAATGAGGTATGCCGCGAGGTGTGGCTTGGAGCGACACTACGGGACGTGCTTCCCAGCGATGTCGTCTGGATTTACGCTCGCGATGATAGAGTGATGTATTCACCCGAAAATTACCGCGAACCCTTTCACTACTCCCAGTATTACGGGGTCGCTTTCGTGGATCGCAGCGGCGACCTGTTCGCCCACTGGACCATCGCACTGTCGCTCCATAAAGAATACAAGGTGACCTATCACGGCGGGATCGAGGCGGAATTCTGGAACATGGCCCTTTTCCGCGTCGGATTTTCCGGACGCACGCCGACCCTCGGAGCCGGACTGCGCTGCCGCCGCTTTTTCATCGACTATGCCTTAAGATTCGATGAGATCGCCCTCTCGGTCATCCGCCTTACGGTGGGCATTTCGCTGCCCGCCATCCAACGGAATCCCGTGAAACAGTAGTCGTTAGAGGTGTTTGAACTTCTCCCGTTCGCCGTAAATCTGCACGATCCGGACTGATAACCGGTCGTCAACGACGGTGATTTCTCCCTTTGCCATGAGTCGCCTGCTGATGAAGACGTCGACCGCTTCACCGGCCATGCGTTTGAGCCGCACGATGCCGCCCTTTTTCAGGTTCAGAAGCTTGCGGATGGTCATTCTGGTCTGTCCGAGCTGCACATTGATCGGGACATTGACATCGAGAAGCATGTTGATGTTGTTCGCCATAACGGCACTCCACTATCAGTTGAGTATATCATGAATAGGCGGAGATGGCAAGGGTGAGTGACCACAGCCCACCCGCTCCATAGGAAATCGCATGAAATCATATTGACGGAGTGCGGTCTCGCGGCGGGTCAACGGGCCAGAACGATTGTTTTGTACACCGTACGATCGCCTGCTTCGATACGTAAGCGGTAGCAGCCGCTCGCCATGCCGTCGGTGGCAACGGCGAGCGTTGTCGCACGTCGTATCACCGAAGACGGCAGAAGCTTCCCCTGTATGGTCAGCAGTGAAATTCGTTCCGTGCCCGCGAGCGCAGCGCCGAATGCGACTACGATCGCGCGGCCGGTATGTCGCACGACAGGCTGCCGATTGGAGAGGGCGTCCGGGGTTCGTGGCCCGACAGCGCTGGAGGGCCATATGAAGGGCAACGGCGACGTGTCCGCCGCCGCGATTGTGAGCGTAAGCGTTGCCGGTTCCAGACCCTCCGACGTAGCGGCGATCGTGACGGCGCCCGGCGTTTTCCTTGACTTTATAATGATCCCGATCTTTCCCGCTATCGCGTTGCGGGTCACCGGGGTGCCTTCGAATACGTCTGCCGGTCCGGTCACCTGAAACGTGATCGGTGCGGAAGACCAGACACAGTCGCCCGATGCGTCGCGTATCGATCCGATCACCCGCGAAAGGTCGGTGCTGTCGGCAACCAGGGTCGTCACATCCGCTTCAAGCCTGACCTTTGTTCCCGTGAGGCTTGTCACAGGGTAATCACCTGCCGTCCCGCTCCTCCAGTTTGATTGGAAGGTGTAATACACTTTTTTCGGAATCCGGTAGTGGTCGAGCACTCCCATGGGATGGTTCCCTACATTGCATGGCGACCAGTAGTCGACGAAACACCACATGTGCCCCCCCGCAAGCGGCTTGGTATCGCCCGTTTTGGAGAGAATATCACGGATCCAGCGGTTGTCGTAACGCTCCGTAGCATAGTCGTTTTCACTGCGCAGGTAGCAGGTGCTGACGAGGCATTCCTGTTTCGTTGTCGAATTTATGGTATCTCCCCGGAAGCAGGCAATCATCCATCCCTCATGATACTCCGCATTGTAATAGCGGGCGTTTGACCAGTTGGGCAGGTTGCTGTAATTATACCCGTAAATATCCGTTGTCTGGTTGGCACTCTGGGATTTGTTGTTAACGACCGCTGTAAATCTTGTCGAATCAATGCCTTTTATCGTGTTACAAAGTGCGGTAAACTGCTGCGGAAAATTTCCCGCAGCTTCGTTGAAGAGCCCCCAAAAAATGATCGAAGGGTGGTTGAAACCCGTATTCACCATGGCCTGCGCGCAGGAATCCATCCGGGACCAGAATATCGCGGGGTAGGACGTTATGCTTCCACCCCAGGAGGGCAGCTCGGGTTCGCACAGTATGCCGATTTCGTCGCATGCGTCGTAAAAGGCAGCGCAACGCGGATAGTGCGCGCACCGTATCGCGTTCGCCCCCATCTCCTTGACCAACCGTACCTCTTCGTAATAGCGGCTTTCGGGAAGCGCGTTCCCTACCCATGCAAATACCTGGTGCATATTCACTCCCTTGAGCACGTACCGTGTCCCGTTGAGAAAAAAGCCGCCCGCAGTGCGCCACTCAATGGTGCGGAAACCGAATCGATCGACCTGATCGTCGACCTCTTGATCGTCGATAAAAACCTTAGTGAACACTCTATAAAGACCCGGCGTTTCGGGCGACCACAGCGCCGGGGCGGTGATCGCCGGAGCGGTATAATCGAACAGTCGCGATCCTCCCGCCGTGACACTGCCGGCGGCGCTTGCCTGGGCGACCACGGCGCCCGAAGTATCTACGATAACGGACATGACCGTGCACTCAGCCGCTGTCTCACCCGCGTTATTGACGGTTGCCCTTATTCGTACCGTGCCGCTTGAAGAGGAGAGTTCCGGCGTGGTGATCTTGTGACCATAGGCCGGTATGTAGACGTTATCGGTACATACGAGCCAGACGTCGCGATAGAGACCGTTGAAAATATAGAAATCGGGGTATTCCCCTCCGGCGCCGGAATTGGGCACATTGCCCGGAGGTATTTCCCATTTGTAATTGCAATCGAGCCGGACCGCCAGCAGGTTCTGGCCCGTACGGTTGACCGCGGCGCTTATATCGAAGCCGAAGGCGGTATAGCCGCTTGCGCCGTGACCGCCGATCCTTTGGCCGTTGAGATACACCTCCGAACTCTGCATGGCGCCTTCGAATTCGAGAAAGACCCTCTGCGTGTGCGCCCCTTGCGGGACGGTGAATGTTTTCCGATACCAGCAGATGCCGCTCCAGGTCGATTCTCCCGGCAGGGTCGTTCGTTCGCCTTCCGGCGTGGGAGGGACGTACATCGCGGAGTGGGGGAGATTCACCGTTTCCCATGAGGCGTCGTCATACGCCGTTTCATACGCATTGCCCGCAGGATCGTTGCGGTAAAATTTCCAGTCCAGGTTCAGGCTGATTTTCTTTCTCAGCCGATACATGCGCTCCGGATGAAAAGCGGCGTGCGAAGCGAGCACGAAAACGAACACTGTCGCCAGAACGATAGGCGAAATCCAGCGTTGAGCGGCAACCATAATAACGCTCCCTTGGTAATTTGACGATTAATTCCCGCGGCCGCGGGTGATGCTCGTTACCCGTGTGCCGTAATGATGGAGAGACCTCGGATAAATATACCAGATTGGACTGTCGTTGCAGCAATACTGTAGGCACGCAAGGAGTTCTTTTCGCTGATTTCGAGTTTTTCGGCCAATGCCGGCGCACCGCGGATAAAGAGCTGCTTTGATCACCGTCTCTCCGCGCGGGAAGTTATTTTTTCAAGGTAACGGTGCAGTAATTCCGTGCGTTTGTCACGTAAACAATTTCTCAGCAAGGACCATTGCCATGAATACTCCGCACAATTCCCGGTATTTCATTATTACATTATTCCTTTCGTTTTTTTTCACCGCCTTGTATGCCGCGCGGAAGGACACCACTCCCCCGCAGGAATTGTATTCGGCATCCTGGCGCGTCGTCGATTCACTGATCGACAACGGCCTCACCGGGTCGGCGCTCGACACCGTCGATCTAGTCTACTCGACGGCGAAAAACGCCTCGAACAGCGAGCAGATGGTAAAGGCGCTCATCTACCGGATGCGTCTCGAATCATACAAGGAAGAGGATGCCTTTGTCAAAGCGCTCAGCCGTATACGCTCCGAGCTTGCGACCGCCCCCTTTCCAGCCGCACCGATATTGCAATCGATGCTTGCGGAGTGCTACTGGCACTACTACCGGAACAACCGGTGGCGGTTTTACGATCGCACGCAGACGGTCGGTTTCACGACTGACGACATACACACCTGGGATCTGCGCACCATCATGGAAAAAATGACCGAGGCGTACGGGAAATCACTTGAGGATGCGGACAACCTGAAAAAGGTGCGGCTGGAATCCTTCGGTGAAGCGATCATCGATCACCGGCTTGACAACAAACTGCGGCCCACGCTCTACGACCTTCTCGCCCACCGCGCCGTCGACTATTTTTCGACGGACGACAATGAATTGACAAAACCGGCGTTCGAGTTCTCGCCGGGAAGCGCCGATTACTTCACGCCGTTCGACGTTTTCGCAAAGTACCGCATCACCGCCCGCGATACCGCATCCCTCAAGTACCATGCGATCAAGCTCCTGCAGGACCTTATCGCATTTCATGCAGACGACCGATCGCCCGATGCGCTCATCGATGTCGACCTGAAGCGGCTTGAGTTTGTGCGGCAGCGGTCGGTCATCCAAAACAGGGACTCGCTCTGCCTTGGCGCACTGCGGAAACTGAAGCAGCGGTTCGACGAACATCCCGCATCGACAGAGGTCGCCTTCCGGATCGCGCTCCTCTATCGCGGCTGGGCTCAGACGTGGACGCCCCGCATTGACGAGCGATACCGCCGGATGAACCGGGAGGCGCTTTCGCTGTGTGAAAAGGCGATCAACGTTTTTCCGGATTCCTATGGAGCGGGGCTGTGCAAAACCCTTGTCGATCAGATCAAGGAGCGAGAGATTGGTTTCGCGGTCGAAGCGGTCAATATCCCTGACAGACCCTTCAAGGCGCTCCTCTCTTACCGGAACGTGAAAAAAGTCTACTGGCGGCAGGTTTCCATATCATACGAGAAGTATCGTTCATTGATCGGCCGTTCTCGTGACGACAGCATCGCCGCCGCACTGAAGGCCGTCAAGCCGGTCAGGCAGTGGAGCATTGATCTCCCCACCCCCGGTGATTTTCAGCACCACTCGGTTGAAGTAGCGCTTCCTGCGCTGCCGCCGGGCCACTATGTTATTCTCTGCTCCTCGCACCCTGATTTTATCTGCAAACGACAGGCAATCATGTGGGGCGCGACCCAGCTGTCGCGCATCGGCTACCTCTCCCGGGCCCTTCCGGATGGCGGCCGGGAACTGCACCTGCTCGGCCGCGACAACGGAGCCCCTCTGCACGGGGTCACCGTTACCGCATGGGCAGAGGAGTACGACCAGCGGGCGCGGAACTACCGGCAGGTCAATATCGGCACCTATACCTCCGACCAGGAGGGGCATGTGGTGATTCCGGCACGAAAGGGGGGAAGTAACTGTTCGATCGTCTGTTCGAAGGGCACCGACCGCTTCGACTCCGATCAACGATTCTCCCTCTACCGTTACGGCGAACATCGGAAATATACGCGACAGCGGACCTTCTTTTTTACCGACCGGGCGATCTACCGGCCGGGCCAGACGGTGTATTTCAAAGGCATTATGCTCACGACCGACGGCGAGAAAAGCACAATCGCCGCGGAGCGGAAGACCGCCGTTATATTCTACAATGTCAATGGGCAGGAGGTCTCCCGCCTCGATCTGACAAGTAACGCTTACGGCTCGATACACGGATCGTTCACCGCACCGGTCAATACTCTCAACGGCCGGATGCACATCGCCAACAACACCGGATCCGTCTATTTCTCCGTCGAGGATTACAAACGGCCGAAGTTTTCAGTAGGCATTACTCCTTTCGGGGGTGCAAAACGGCTTGGCGATTCGATTCGTGTCACCGGCAAGGCCACGGCGTATGCCGGATCGGCGATCGACGGCGCTCAGGTGAAATACCGCATCGTTCGCCGCGCCCGTTTTCCCGACTGCTGGTGGTGCTGGTGGCGTCCGCCGCGATGGTCGGGTGAGACGGAAATCGGGAACGGCAGCACGGTCACCAGCGATACCGGCGGCTTTGCGATCGATTTCGTCGCGCTTGCCGACAAATCGATTCCGAAGAGAGAAAATCTCATTTTTTCCTACGCTATTTCGGTCGACGTCACCGACATTACCGGAGAGACCCAGTCGACCACAGCATCCGTTAATGTCGGGTATGCCGCGTTGACGCTGCATATGGAAATTCCGGAGATGGTAAACCGAACCATGCCGCTTACCGTCCCGCTGACTACGGCGAATTGCAGCGGCGTTTTCGAACCGGCAACGGGAACGGTAACCGTCCACAGGCTCGCCGCTCCCACGTCCGTCTTCCGCAGCCGCCTCTGGGAGCGCCCCGATACCGCCGTGATGACGGAAGCGAAACACCGGGAATCATTTCCCCACGACCTCTTCGGCAATGAAACCGACATTACTTCCTGGAAGCGGGAGAAGCGTGTTTTCAGGGCGGATTTCGATACAAAGAAAAGTAAGGAACTCGCGATCAACGACATCGGCGAATGGCTGCCGGGCGTGTATGTCGCGGAAGGGAGAACAAAAGACCAATGGGGGGATGAGGTCAGTGACACCCGGTATTTCACCCTGTATGCCGAAAAGGGGAAAAGGCTTCCCCGGCCGCAGGCCGACTGGTTCGCAGCTGTCAACGACAAGGGAGAACCGGGTCAAAAGGCGCGTTTCCTCGTCGGATCGGGGTATAAGAATGTCGTCATTCTTTACGAGATCGAGCATAAGCGGGAAATCGTGAAAAAAGAGCGGCTGAAGCTCGGCAACGGCCAGACACTCATCGAAATTCCCATCGAGGAGAAGCACCGGGGCGGCTTTTCACTTCATGTCAATTTTGTCCATGAAAACCGCGCTTACCTTCACACCGCCAACGTCACGGTTCCTTGGACGAACAAGGAGCTTGACATTTCATTCGAAACGTTCCGCGACAAGCTGACACCCGGGGAGAAGGAGCGGTGGAAGATGAAAATCGCCGGGAAGGGAAAGGATAAAGTCGCTGCGGAGATGGTGGCGACCCTCTACGACGCGTCGCTTGACGCCTTTACGCCGCACGCCTGGTCGTTCAGCATCTATCCTTCGTATGGCTCGCAGCGCGCATGGGGTTCCGACGACGGATTTTCCATTCGCCGGGCGCAGCAGTGCGCTTCGGAATGGAATACCTATTCGCCCTCACCCGACCGCTCCTATCCGGCGCTCAACTGGTTCGGGTACGGATTCGAAGGGAGTTATTACCGGGGAGGTGTCGGATACGGGGGCGGCTATGGCGACGAGTATGATGCTGTCGGTCAAACGAAGAGCATGCCGCCGCCTCCCTCGGCACCGGCTCCGCGCCGGATGCTTGCCAAAAGCGTCGCCCCGGAGGAGAATCGTGGCAGCGCCGGTTTCGCCGATGGGATCGATGCCGTTCTTGAAGGCGTCGGCGGCCCTAAGGCAGGCGGCGGTGACACCCGCAACGGCGACTCCGCTATGGCGCCTCCTTCCCCCGACCTCTCTAAAATAGCCAGCCGCACCAACCTTAACGAGACGGCCTTCTTTTTTCCTCTTCTCACGACAAACCACAAGGGGGAAATAATCGTCAATTTCACGATCCCCGAGGCGCTTACCCGCTGGAACATGCTCGGGTTCGCCCATACGAAAGACCTCCGTTACGGGCAGGTCGACAAAAGCCTCGTTACCCGCAAGGAGCTGATGGTTATACCCAATCCGCCCCGGTTCTTCCGTGAACACGACCGGATCGCATTTACCGCAAAGGTCGCGAATCTCTCAGGCGGAGCGCTTGAGGGCACGGCGCAGCTTTTTCTTTTCGACGCTTCCACCATGCAGCCCGTCGATACGGAGTTTGGCAACAAAGCCCCTCAAGGTAAGTTTAATGCGAAAAAGGACGGCAGCACTCCGCTCGCCTGGAATCTTTCCATTCCCGAGGGCATCGGCGCAGTCACCTTCAGGGTTGTTGCGAAGGCGAAGAATTTCAGCGACGGCGAGGAGCAGGTACTGCCCATATTGAGCAACCGCATGCTCGTCACCGAGAGCATGCCGCTTCCCATCCGTAAAAAAGCGACGAAGCGGTTCACCTTTCGGAAGCTCATTTCGCAGAACGACGGTTCGAAAACCCTGCGCAACCACCGGCTCACGCTCGAATTCACCGCCAATCCGGCATGGTATGCAATTCAGGCGCTCCCCTTTCTGATTGAGTATCCCTACGAGTGCGCCGAGCAGCTTTTCAGCAGGTTCTATGCCAACAGTATTGCATCGCATATCGTCAACTCCTCGCCGCGCATTAAAAAGGTATTCGACCTTTGGAGAACGCAGTCGCCCGACGCGCTGCTCTCGAACCTCGAAAAGAACCGGGAACTCAAACTGCTCGCGCTCGAAGAGACGCCGTGGCTGCTCGACGGCAGGAGTGAGTCGGAGCGCAAGCAGCGGGTGGCGCTTCTGTTCGATCTCAACAAAATGGCCGACAAGAAGGAGCGCGCGCTCATACGCCTTAAAAAGATGCAGCTCGGCAACGGCGGGTGGCCCTGGTTCGAAGGAATGGCGGACGACCGGTTCATCACCCAATACATCGCCATCGGACTCGGACGGCTCGACCATCTCGGCATCGTCGACGTCGACGGCGACGCCTCCGTGCGCGGCATGCTCGCTTCGGCGCTACAGTATCTTGACAATAGAGTACAAGAGGATTACGAACGGATCATGCGGGGCGGTCACCCCGACGAAGACAACCTTTCCGCAACGCAGATACAGTACCTTTACATGAGAAGTTTTTTCGGCAATGTCGGGCTTCCCCGGGGAAACAAAGCCGCCGTCGACTACTTTTTCGGGCAGGCAAAGAAATATTGCCTTAAGAAGCGCCGCTACCTGCAGGGAATGATCGCACTGGCGCTCGACCGGTCGAACGAGAAAACCGTTTCGTCGAAGATCATCCGTTCCCTCAGGGAAAACGCGCTCCTCAGCGAGGAGATGGGAATGTACTGGAAGGAGATGTACGAAGGATGGTGGTGGTATGAAGCGCCGATCGAGAAGCAGGCGCTCATGGTCGAGGTGTTCGAGGAGGTCGGCCGCGACACCGCGGCCGTGGAAGCGCTCAAGACCTGGCTTATTAAAAGCAAGCAGACCCAGAACTGGCGTACGACCAAGGCGACCGCCGAGGCATGCTATGCGCTTCTTCTCCGTGGAACGAAATGGATTGAGAAACCGTCGAGCGTGGCAATGAAACTCGGTGATGTGACCGTCGATCCGGCGAAGAGGGAGGATGTCAAGGCTGAAGCGGGAACAGGCTATTTCAAGATTGCCTGGAGCGGGAGCGACATCAAACCGTCAATGGGTAATGTCTCAATAACGAAACAGGACGCAGGAGCGGCCTGGGGAGCGCTTTACTGGCAGTACTTCGAGCAGCTCGATAAAATAAAGCCGCACGATACGCCGCTCAGGCTCGAAAAGAAACTGTTCCTCCAGCAGCAAAGTGCGACCGGGCCGAAAATAAAGCCTGTCGACGGCACGACCTCCCTCAAACCCGGCGACAAACTCACCGTCCGCATCGAGCTTCGCGTTGACCGTGATATGGAGTACGTCCACATGAAAGACCTGCGCGCCTCGGGCTTCGAACCGCTCAATGTTTTCTCGGGGTACAAGTGGCGGGACGGGCTGGGGTACTACGAGAGCACCCGCGACGCGGCGACGAATTTTTTCTTCTCCTCGCTCGGCAAGGGAACGTACGTCTTCGAATACCCGCTTGTCGTGTCGCACGCGGGTGATTTCTCTAACGGCATTACGACGATCCAGTGCATGTATGCGCCGGAGTTCGCGAGCCATTCGGAGGGGGTGCGGGTGAAGGTGGGGAAGTGATCCTCACCCCGGCCGGAACGACGTTTTCTTGTACTCCTTGATTGACCGCAGGACGGCAATCTCCTTCGGGGAGATCAATGATCTGATTCGTTTGATGTAGCGGTTGAATTGCCTTTTATTTTTCGCATGAACCATGGCGTACATGGTATAGGGCCAGTCGGGATAGGCGGTACGGCGGTAGCAGTGGGTGATAAACGGGAACTGCGCAAGGACCGCGCCGGCCGCATCGCACTGCGCAGCATCGATGGCCATCGCAACCATGGCGTTGACGACGAATCCGGAGCGGTCGTGCTTGAGCACCCCGGCGACGCGGCGGATGGCGCCGGTGGATAGGTAGTGGCGCAGGAGTTCGATGACCTCATCCTGCGTAAAGCCGAACTTCTCGGCGTAGCACGCAAACGGTTCCTCGACAAGCGGGAGCGGATCCTGAAAAACCGACATGTGCGTGCGGATAATGTCCTTCGACGTATCAGACATCAAGCACCAGTCCTATTTTATAGGTTTTTTCGGCGGCGAACTCCCTGAGGTCAAGAACACCGGCGAGCGAACGAATGAAGGAAAGCGATCGCTGTTTTTTCTCCTCGCCGTCGTAGGTCAGGGTGCACCAGAGGTTGAACCGTCCCTCGCGCAGGTAATTGTGCGTAACGCCGGGGATGGCGTTGATGGCTGCGGCGACCTCGTCAACCCGGTCGGGGAGCGCTTCAATGCCGATCAGGATGCCGGTAAAACCGACCCTGTTCCATGCAATAACCGGTCGAATTCCGCGAAGAATTCCCTGATCGTTAAGGCGGCGAAGCGTTTCGATGCACTTCTTCTCGGTGATGCCGTGTCGCTTCGCGAGAGCGGCAAACGGCCGCCGCTCGAGCGGGAAGTCGCGTTGAACCGCGTTAAGGAGGTTACGTTCGATCCGCTGCATGCCGGTTCACCTCCCCGTTCCTTTGTTGCGCCTCTCCTTCCGTACCGCAGTTTCAAGCGCAGCAATAAGGGCCTGCATCGTCGCGTTTTTCGCAACGGTGAAATCCCCCCCGTAATGACGCTTCAATGTCGTGGCGGTAATGTCGCCGATACAGACCGGTCGTACGTCAATATTCCGGTGCTGCGGGTCGCCGTAGAAGAACTCGACGGTCGAGGAGCTGGTGAAAAGCACGTAATCGCCGTCGTGGAAGGAGCAGTGCGCCACCTCGGCCTTTACGGTGTCGTAAATGGGCAGCACTGTCACGCGTGCGCGCCGTTTCCGCAGCGTTTCGGGAAGCACTTCACGGGCGATCGATGCGCGCGGTATAAGGATCGATTCGTCGGAGAGATTATCGGGCAGCATCCCCAGCACCCCCTCGGCGACGAATTTTTCGGGAAGGGCATCGACCCTGATGCCGAAACGTCGCAGCACCATCGCGGTTCCGCCTCCAAGAGCATATACTTTCTTTTCGGCGAGGGAACGGGCGTCGGCACCATTGTCGAGCAGGTGTTTCATGAAGAGCGACGCGCCGTTGGGGCTTGTAAAGATTACCATGGTAAAGTTCTTCAGATATGATGCGGTTATTTTCCGTAAATTGCGCAAACGCGGACGGATGCGCATGATCGGGCAGGGGAGGACGGCGGCGCCCCGTGCGGCCAGCCCATCGATGAGGTCACCCGACTGATCGCCGGTGCGCAGCACGGCGACCCGTGTCCCGTCAAGCGGCAGCCGCTTCCGCCATGAAAGTGCCTTTGCAAAACGGACGGTCTCCCCGACGATGAATACCGCGGGAGGCCGTATTCCCCGCTGCTCCTTGAGTTTCGCGATAGTTTCGAGGGTGCCGCTTGTCGTTTCCTGGTCGGGAAGCGTCCCGTTACGAATAAGGGCGGCCGGGGTACTGCGGGTAAACTTTCCCGATGCGATGAGCCTGTCGATGAGGGGCGTTAGGTTTTCCATCGCCATGAGAAAAACCAGGGTGTCGGCCTGCGGAAGCGCCAGCGAATCGATCTCCTCCCCTTCCCGCAGATGACCGGTGACCACGGCGAAGGAGCGTGAGACGCGGCGATGCGTAACCGGAATGCCGGCATACGCCGGTGCGGCGATGGCGGAAGAGATTCCGGGAACGACTTCATACCGAATGCCGTGCGCTGCGAGGTACTCCATCTCCTCGCTGCCGCGACCGAACACAAGCGGGTCGCCGCCCTTGAGACGGGCGATGCGAAGTCCCTTTCGTGCTTCACGTACAAGAAGACGGTTGATCTCCTCCTGTTTCGGCGACGGCGAGCCGCCCCGTTTGCCGACAAAAATCCTTCGAACGGTGTGCGGCAGGCCCGCAATGAGGAGCTCGCTGACAAGCGCATCATAGACCGCGACGTCGCACTGTTCGAGAAGTTTTTTCCCCTTCACGGTGATCAAGCCGGCCTCTCCGGGACCCGCACCGATCAGGTAAACGACGCCATTATTTTTTTCCATTAGTGGAAGCCTTTTGACGGTGTTCCTTAATGAGCCGTTCCGTTTTATTTCGAAACGACTCCCATCCGCTGCTGGTTATTTCGTCAATCGGATCGACGGCAAACAGCTCTTCCCAGAAGGCGCTGCGCAGGTTGATCGTTGGCAGCTCCGAGCGGATACCTCTGCGCACGACGCCGAGGTAGGCGGCCAGTTCGCCGTGAAGGGGGCTGATCGCCTTTGCGACGGCGTCCTTGAGATAGCGTGCAAGCCGCGGAGCCGTTCCGCCGGTTGAAATCGCAATGGTGACGTCGCCGCGTCGCACCTGTGCGGGGACGATAAACGAGCAGAGTGAAGGTTGATCGACGATATTGCAGGGAATATTGAGCAGCGACGCACGACGTGATATGGCCCGGTTGACACGCTCGTCGTCGGTGGCTCCGATCACCAGTGTCAATGCGGAAGTCAGATCGCTCTCCCTGAACTGTCGCTCATGCAGCTCGATCCGGTGTCCGAGCGACCGCAGGCGGCTGCAGCACTTCACGGCCACAACGATCACTGCGGCCTCCGCACGCAGCAGGGCGCATACCTTGCGCAGCGCAACCCGTCCTCCTCCAACCACAAGGCATTGCCTTCCTGCAAGATCAAGGAACACGGGGTACATCATTGCTTCATTTCCTTCCGCAGCAGCAGACCGGCCATGGCGGTGCCGACCGCAACGGGATCGGAACGAGCCCCCTCGGTATGCTGCTCTCTGAACCGATTGCTTTCCGGATCGATAAAGAACCCCCCCATACGCATCCGCGAATCAGTGACGCGGGTATGGATCCCGAGCGGGGTGCGGCAGTCGAAGCCGATCGTTTCAAGAAGTGCAAGCTCCGCCGTGGAAACCGACAACTGCTCCGGGTCGCCCGCTGCGGCGCACAGCTCCCGGATTTCCCGGTCGCCTGCGCGCACCTCGAGGGTAATGACCCCCTGCCCGGGAGCGGGATAAAAGGTTGAGGGATCGAACCGTACGGCGATCCGGTCGTCAAGCCCCAGCCGGATGAGCCCCGCCTCGGAAAGCATGATGCCGTCATAGTCGCCGCGTTCGACCTTGGCGATCCGCGTATCGATATTCCCGCGGATCTCGGCGATCCGCAGGTCGGGATGCAGGCGCATCAGCAGCGCTCTGCGGCGCATGCTTCCGGTGCCGATAAGCGCTCCCTTCCGCAAATATTCCAGAGGAGCGTTTCCGCGGGTCACCATGACGTCGCATACCGACTCAGGGCGCAGGAACGCCGCAAGCATAAGTGAAGACGCCAGTCGCGTCGTAACGTCCTTGAAGCTGTGCGCCGCGACATCGATGGAGCCGTCGAGAAGCGCTCCTTCGAGCTCGCGGATGAAAATGCCTTTGCCGCCGATTTCCGCCAGGCGACTTCTCCGGTCACGGTCGCCCGTGGTGACGATGATGCTGATCTCGACGTCGCAATGGGGGGCGGCTCGGCGCAAACGCTGCGCAACAATGGCGGCCTGCGCACGGGCGAGCTGCGATCCGCGCGTTCCGATGACTATTCGTCGGTTCCGCATAGGGGCGAATGTTTATACCGGTACCAGCGGGTGAATTCCCGCACCTGCTCCTCGACGATCTCGTTGATCGCTTCGAGCTCCTTTTTCCGTTCCGACAAGCGTCGTTCGGCGGTCTCCCTGAGATCGTCGACACATACGACCCGCACTCCCTCCAGGGTTTCAACCGCCTTTTCCGTATTGCGCGGAGCGCCGACGTCGACGATCAGCAGCGGTTTCTCAGGATTGCTGCGCGCGCGCTGAAGGCCCTCCGCGGTGATGATGGGCGCTCCGCTGTTGGCGGTTGCGAGCAGGACGATATCGAACCGGGGAATGCCGTTGATGAGATCGTTAAAGGGAATATGGTTCGCGCCGAACCGCCGTGCGAATCGTATCGCCCGCTCCTCCGTCCGGTTGCAGAGCGTCAGCGCTCCGACAACCTCCCCGTGCAGCCGCTTGAGCGCACGGACTCCCATGGTGCCGGTACCGACGATAAGGAGATGCTTTTGGGCAAGGCTTCCCTCCAGTTCGAGCATCCGTTCGACGGCGATTGAGGCGATCGAAAGCGCTCCGCGGCCCGCGGCGGTCGAGCTCCGTACTTTTTTTCCGGTAGCGATCGCCTGTTGGAAAAGCCGGTTGAGATAGGAATCGGTCGACGCGTTCTTCATGCAGAAGAAATAGGCCTCTCGCACCTGTCCCAGTATTTCATGCTCGCCGAAGACCATTGATTCCATGCCCGATACCACGCGGAAAAGATGGCGGACGGCCTCAGCGCAATGGTACTCCTTCATTACCTTATCGATATGGCCCCCGGGGATATGGTGGAATGAGGCAAGGTGGTTCCGCAGCCAGGCCGAGGCGGCGGGGTGGTCGCTGCAGACGTAAAACACTTCGATACGGTTGCAGGTGGAAAGTGCGACCACCTCCAGAAGCGGCGAGTCGTCGGGGATCGAGTCGAGAAACTGCTTCACCCGCTCCTTTTCAAGATAGAGCGCGTCGCGCATGCGCAGCGACGCGCTGCGGAAATCGGTTCCCAGTGCCCCGACATGCAGCATCATTGTCGCATCCGTTTCTCAGGCGCAGGGGATCCGGCGTTGCTCACCGTTTCCTTCGCTGCGCTTTCCGGCACGGTAACCTTTTCAAGCGCACTGTGGTTCTTTTCTATCGCGACATTGATATCTGCGTCCCGGTGGGATGCACTGACGAACATCGCCTCGAACTGCGACGGAGGAAGATAGACGCCCTCATCGAGCGATGCGTGGAAGTAGGCGCCGAAACGTTTCGTATCGGCGGCTTTCGCATCGGCAAAATTTTCCACCGCCGGTCGATCGGTGAAAAAAAGCGTCATCATCGAGCCTACACGGTTGACTATTGCCGGAATTCCGAGCGCGCGGCAGTTCGCCTCGATGCCCTGTGCGAGCCGGGCCGATCTGCGTTCAAGGGAGCCGTACAGATCGGGCGTTTCGCGCAGCACCCTGAGGGTGGCCAGCCCCGAGGCGGTCGCCACCGGATTTCCGGAAAGGGTTCCCGCCTGATAGACCGGTCCTGCGGGGGAGATATGTTCCATGAGTTCGCGGCTTCCGCCGTATGCTCCTAACGGCATTCCGCCGCCGATGATTTTACCGAGCGTGGTGATATCGGGAAATACGCCATAGAGATCCTGCGCGCCACCCGGCGACACACGGAACCCGGTCATCACCTCGTCGAAAATGAGCAGTGCCCCCCATTGTCGCGTGATGTCGCGAAGCGCCTTGAGAAATCCCTCCTTCGGCGGGACGACACCCATGTTGCCCGCTATTGGCTCGACGATGCAGGCGGCGATTTTCCGGCCGTGACGTTCGAAAAGCGCGTTCACCGCATCGGCGTCGTTGAACCGGGCAAGCAGGGTTTTACGGGCAGTCGCCGAAGGCACTCCGGGGCTGTCGGGCGTACCGAAGGTGAGTACGCCCGATCCGGCGGCGATGAGAAACGAATCGCCGTGCCCGTGGTAGCACCCTTCGAATTTAACGATGAGGTCCCGTTTGGTAACTCCGCGTGCAAGGCGCACGGCGCTCATGGTCGCTTCGGTGCCGGAATTGACGAGCCGGAGCATCTCGATCGACGGCACCATGGCGACGATCCTTTCGACAAGTTCGGTTTCCGCTTCGGTGGGCGCGCCGAAACTGCTGCCGCGCCGCAGCGCCGCCGCTGCGGCCTCCACCACCGCCGGGTGGGCGTGCCCCAGAAGCATCGGCCCCCATGAACCCACAAAATCAAGATACTGGTT
>JAFGNB010000229.1 GCA_016927235.1 Chitinispirillaceae bacterium | reverse complement strand
GTTTTTTAAATGCATCGATCCAGGAGGTCCGTTTATTGGAAATTTTCCTTGGCGGCTTTTTTCTGAAAATCGCCAGACAACGGGCCATTCTTTCGCTTTCATCTGCAACCTTTCGACGGAGATGAGTTTTTTCACTCAGGCGGAAACCGCGTACTCAACCGACCGGGGATTTTCAGTTCGCTTCGAAGCATCTAAAATTTCAATACTTACGACATTGCCTTTTTTATCATAATCGAGAATTATTCCCGGCCTGCTCTCATCACTTTCCGCAATGGAGGCTTTTTTCAGAATAATATTAATGACGTCGACTTCCGGATCATAAATCACTTTCATGTTTCCTCCAGTATTTATCGATCTTACTTGTACGGTAAACCGTTACAATTACCTGTGGATTTTTATGCTCGTTTACCATAACTCTCAATAAATATTTATGCCTTCCCGATACCATAATGGATTGATAGCAGGTAATATCTCCATATTCTGGTGTCTTCTGCCCGGGAGAAGCAATAACGGCATCAACCGCTGTGCGGCTTATATTACGCCGTCCCATCTCAAACAATGCATGTGATGAGTAATGAAATTTTACCATGGTTCGTGGTATTCCGGTAACTTTTTACAAAAATATATCGCTATAATGTATGCGGGTTAGCTGTTCGTTTCAAAAATAGACCATAGCTTATTTACCGTCACTTTCAATATTTGATGGAAAACCAGACCGGATGACGATAAATCAATCCGGAATCCGGTCGGCCATTATGCCGGGAAGGCGCCGGGGTGAGGAACCCAGTACTTTGCTTTCGGGTATTCGACCTCACCCGGCTACTCCGTCGCCGACACTTCGACGCTGCTCAGTGCGGCGCCTCTTCCGCCCGGCGAGGTATTTATGCCCGCACGGCGGGCATGGTGTAATAAAACATGCCTTGGGTACAAGGCATGTATGCCTCTCCCGGGGGAGAGGCCACTGAGGCCTGCTGCCGAAGGGTGAGGTTATAAAGACCTAATTCCCCGTCCATCCGTTTTCGTGAAAGAGGGAATCGATTTCCGTATTTATCCGGTCGACGATACCGCGCACCCGTTCGTGAAAGCGAACATGTTTAATGAGCCGCCCTTAACCGGCGGAAGTCAACATGCGGCTCAACCCCAAGGGCATTACCGACTTTCCGTAGAAAAGAGAGACTTACGTTTTGATAGCTGCCGGATTCCAGCCTGGCGATTGATGGTTGAGAAGTGTGAATTTTCTTCGCAAGTTCTTCCTGCGTCAGGCCTGCTTTCTTCCGTAATTCAATAATTTTATCGGCAAGCTCAAATTCTTCCCCAAGGTTCTCTTATTCTTTTTTGATTTCAGGGTCCTTTAGCTCTTCTTTTAGATTTTCTCGAAACTTTTTACTCTTAATCATGTCCATGCTCCTTGGTGTAATTTTTCATAATCCGTAATGCTTTTTCGATTTCACTCTGAAATAGACGCTGCCTCGTCATCGGATGCCCTGCTCGATATCTCCTAACGTTTTTATTTTTAATGAATTAACAGGCACCTATTCACCCTCTTTCGTAAGCATGATGGAGGAGAACAGGGCGATGAAAAGGGCAATAACCTCCTCATCGATCGGGAAAGCGGACAGCATCAGAGCCAGACTTGACGTCCGGATTCTCCAGGTTTTCTCCTCTTCCGGCAGGTTCAGCGGGATCGGTGCTTTACAGATGGAATCGGCCAGATGGGCGAGGGTATCGGGATCCGGAACGGTATCGAGGATCAGGCATTCGTCGCCGTCTAAAACAATGGAGTCGCCCCTCGTCTCCCAGCCGCCTTCACTTTGAAACAGTACTTTCTCCGACCGTTGATTCAGCTCCAGATGAAACGTGGCGTCTTCATTGATATCCAGGATAATGTTCATCGTGTCGGGAATTAAGTCCGTAATCGGCAGGACCCAGTATCCTACGGGCGAAGATCTGCGGTTACCTTCAGGGTCGTTCGTGCAATTACAACCGGCCATCGCCACGGCGACAATCAGGGAAACAACTCCGATTTTCATTCTCATTGTAACTTCCTTTCATAGATCGCGACTGCCCTCGATCCTCCGTTTAAGTGCCTGCCACGAAGAATATAGTTCATTTTCAATCCTGACGGCTATTTCCGGATTTCAATTTGTAATCAACCATCCACCTGTGGGGGCGGAAAGGTGGTCGTTGTCCAACAGGGGGCATTGCGGATTAGAGGAAAAGTCAATGTAAAATAGCGTCTTGCCGATTCAGATATATCAATAAAAGCGTCGAACACTCTTCCCGGTCCTTGACATTGAACGAGAAGGTATTATAAATTGAAATAACGAGGAGTCCGATGGGGAAAACGATACTCATTCTTGGTGACTGTCCCGAAGCTGAGTGCGAACGTATTGAAGGTATAGCACTTCAGTACGGCTATACAGTATCGGTATCAGGTAAAAGTGTAACGCCGGCGGATGCTCTTCGCGAACAATTGCCGGCCGCTTTTATTTCATTCCAGCCCTGCGTCCCGGCAATCGTTATCGAACAGTTCGGTAACCTGCCCATCGGCACCGGGGAGAAGATTCCTTTTTTTCAAAAGATCGAGAGAACCATACCCCCCTTTGCGCTTGAACTGCCGATTACAGGCTTTTTTGAAGTTCCATTAACCAATGCGTTTATTATCAATATGATACGGGCCATTGAACGAAACGAAAAACTCCTGTATCGTCAACAGGAACTTTCAGCGCAGATCGCCGCTGTACGTATGGAAATGGGGCAATTGGTGGAAATAGGCACTGCGCTTTCCTACGAAAATGATATCAGAAATCTTCTGGAGCTTATTCTGGGTGTCTGCCGTCAGGCGGTGCAGGCCGATGCCGGAAGTATTTATGTGCGTGAACGGGCGGTTCCCGGAGGCCCTTTTATTGATTCGCTGCTTTTCGTGGTGGCTCAGAACGATTCCGTTGATACCAGGCGCGGATCGCACTATCGCCTGCCGATCGATACCGAATCCATTGCCGGATATGTGGCTTCCACCGGCAAACCTTTGAATATCGATGACGCCGCACATATCGACAATTCCCTTCCTTTTCGGGCAAGTTCGGTATTCCAGAACCATTTCGGTTACCGGACAAAGTCGATGCTTACCGTTCCCCTTAAAAACCTTACCCATGAGGTTGTCGGTGTTTTGCAGCTTATCAACCGCAAAGACGAACTTGAACGCCTGCTCTCCTCCGCGGAGGAGATAGATGCTTATGTCGCTCCTTTTTCCCTGCATGACGAAGCATTCGTTCTATCGGTGGCGCCCCTCGCCGCGGTATCGATCGAACGGGCCCAGCTGCATGAAAACATCACCGCGCTGTTCGAAGGATTTCTCAACGCATCGATTGCATCCATTGATGAGCGGGACCGGGTGACCTCCGGCCATTCGCGGCGGGTCATGGGGTACGCGATGGCGTTTGTCGACGCTGCGGCGGCCGATCCGGGCAGCCCGTTCTCCGAACTGGGGGCAACACCCGAACGCCGCCGGCAATTCCAGTTTGCGGCACTCCTGCACGATATCGGTAAAATCGGCGTGCCGGAATATGTTTTGACAAAAGAGCTGAAACTTTCCAAAGCGGAATTCGATCTCATCATGGCGCAGATCGACTATATCGCCGTGCAACGGATCATCAATCCCGCTTCGGTTTCCTGGAAAAGCGCCGAAGAGCTTGAAGAGGATCGTGAATTCCTGATGAAAATCAATGGGTGCGGCAGGATCGAGGAAGCTGATTGTCAACGGCTGAAGCGGCTTCGCGGCAAAACGTTCATTGATTTGAAGGGGAACCGGGTGCCGCTCATATCGGACTATGCGGGCGAAGCACTGGCGATTACGCGGGGAAACCTTACCGCAGCGGAACGGGAACTCATCAACTCGCACGCGCGATCCACGCTGAGGATACTGTCGCAGATTCCGTGGACCGACTCGCTGGCGAAAGTTCCTGAAATCGCCGCGCAACATCACGAACGGATCGATGGAACCGGCTATCCCGACGGGATTACCGGTGAGCGCATGTTTCTTGAGAGTAAAGTGCTTGCGGCCATCGACATTTACGAGGCGCTGGTGGCGCAGGACCGTCCCTACAAACCGAAAATGGCCCC
>JAFGNB010000228.1 GCA_016927235.1 Chitinispirillaceae bacterium | reverse complement strand
CTTCTGATCGAAAAGAACGCTCGCCGTCGTTTTTCGCTGCCGGTCCTATTGTCGGAGTACATTTGCTTGTCGGCCTCAGGGACACGTCCGGTATGGTGAGAAGCGCTTTCGGCATCAAGCCCTTTTACACGGCGCTCTTTGCCGAAAACCGGGCACCGGGAACCGTGGTCGGCGGTGCCCTGGAGTATATGAGGCAGTTTTAGGAAAACGGCCGACGGCAGGTAAAAAGACCGGCCGGGCCGGCCATAGGAAAAGGGAATGGTAGGAACGGTAATGATAATTCTCCTTCGGTACGATAAACGTTCCTGTAGTTTTTGCTTGTCGCCTCACCCCAACTCCCCCGGCCCCTCTTCCCCTCTCCGTTGACGGAGAGGGGAAGAGGGGCCGGGGGAGTTGGGGTGAGGCGTACCGATGGAATCTGAAATTCTATTCTGCCGAAGTAGGAATAAGTGTGTGGAATTTTTAAATATCGTCATAATCCTACCCCTCTTGAAAGGAGCACTCCCGTGCGGAACAGTCGATTGCTTCTGCAAACAGTGTGCGCTATTTTCAGCTTCGCCGTTGTCTGCAGTGCCGCGGAGAAGAAAATCAAATCAGATACCGCCAAAGGAGGTACGTCAATGAAAATCACCAGTTCAGCCTTTACCGAAGGGGGGATGATCCCCAAAAAGTATACCTGTGACGACATCAACATCTCTCCGCCCCTGCAATGGTCCGACGCCCCTGCGGGCGCCAAGAGCTTTGCCCTCATTTGCGACGACCCGGATGCACCAATGGGAACCTGGGTGCACTGGGTAGCGTACAACATACCGCCCAAAGTCAATGAGCTCCCCGAAAAGGTGCCTGTTGACGACACGCTCTCCGACGGGACCCTGCAGGGAATCAACGATTTCAGGAAGACCGGCTACGGCGGCCCCTGTCCGCCCGGCGGGACCCACCGGTATTTTTTCAGACTCTATGCGCTCGACACGCAGCTTTCCGTCGAAAAGGGAGTGACGAAATCGAAGCTGGTCAAGGCGATGGAGGGCCACGTACTGGCCGAGACGCAGGTGATGGGGAAGTATAAACGGTAGGAGGCGGTCCTATGCTTCCACGACGTTTGTCTTGACGGAACGGAGGGTGATTCGTCAATGCATTTTGAATCGCGCCTGACTATTTATCTCCTGCAAATCACCCTTTGTGTAAAGAGGGAAATCCCTTCGGCAGTACCACGTATAAAAAGCACCTGCAGCGCGTGATCGTCCACGGGAATAGGGACGACTCCCCCTGCGCTCTGGCCCTTGTGCGAGAACAGCCGCTTTCCGCCGGCGGAAAAAATCTCGATCAGCGTTTCGCCGGCGACCCCGCGCACCTGCAATGTCCCGGTGACGGCATTGTAGCCGATACTGCTTTTGTTCGGCGCACCGGTCACCGAATTGCGAACCGGCGAGTGTTGCGTGCTGCTCCAGGTCTTAAACGCACTTCCGAAGTTACTCATGCTTCCGTTTCCGTCGACTCCGTTCGACGTCCACGGCATGACCCCCCGCCAGCCGAGTTCGTACGCCTTCTGCAGGCACTGGGCGGGACTGAGCCCGTCAACTCCACGTGCCGAGTACTCACCGATAAGACACGGTTTATCGTCGATCCGCCAGTCCGCCGGCCCCATTTCGAAGGGGGAACTGAACCACTCCATCATCCAGTCGTAATAGTGATCGTCGTAAAAATCAATGTATGCACCCGGCTGCAGCTTCTGCAGTTCGGCATCGGAGTAATAGTTGGTGCCGTACACGGGGCTGAGGTATTTGGGGCCGGCACCGGTACCGAGCGTTATGAGCACTTCACTGTTCTTATGGACCGCATTCGCCGCACGGGCGAGAAGATCGAAGACATCGGCGATGGGAACGCCGTCATTTTCATGTACCCAGTCGAGTTCGTTTCCAAGGTCGATCGACCAGAAGTACGGATTGTCCCCGAACTTCTGCAGAAAGGGAATCACGTAATTGTCGACAAACGACTGACGGTTTTGCGGGCTTTTATACATGGCACGCCAGGCGTTGGCATTGTGGTTACCCTCTTTGGAGTGGTCAAACGAGATCAATGCGATCATCAGGTAGATTTTGTTGGTCTGTGCGATCTGAAACAGTTGCCCCACATGGTTCCAGAAGGTGGAGGTCGGTGCGGAAATCGCTCCTGAAGAACTTATGCCCGGGGAGGCATTGTCACCGTTGCAACTGATCCAGACGCGTGTACAGTTGAGACCGTTGCCGTGCATTGACGCGAAATGGGTACTCCACCACCCGGCATTGAAATTATTGCCGAACTCATTCCAGTTATTCCAGGGGGTGTTCGCTCCCAGCATGAAAATGGGATTTTCTCCCACCAGAAATGTGTTGCCCTGAACACGGATTCGTTGCGCCGATAATCCCAGGCAAATGACCAAGGTCAGTAGAATCGCTGCCTGTGCTGTTTTAAACATCTCTGTTTTTTCTTTTCTGAAATTTGAAAACGCTCACTGTAGTACCGATTATATCTCTTTCTGTGGAGTTTATCAGCTATTTGGTTCAATTGACTATTGTCCGGCCACTGAAAACCGTTTTGCGATTTACCGTGACCTGCAGTAGATAACTACCCGACCGTATCTTCGTTCGATCGAGCATACAACGCTGATGCAGTGATTGCAGTCGACCCTCAAACAGTGTCGCTATCAGTTTCCCAGAAAGGTCAAACAGATGAACGGTAACCGTTCCTGGCGAAACCGCCTGTTGAAAATCCAGCAGCACCATATTCGTTTCCGCTCTTGCCGATACACCGATCTCCTTACCCGCACCGGACTTAATTGTCGGCGCATTGCCTATTCCGGCTGCAGACGTAAACTTCCACCAGTTGAAATTGAAAAGCATTCCACTGTCGCCGGTAAACCTGAAAAACAGATCGTGCACCCCGATTGCACCGCTCACGTCACACGATCTGGTCACCCAGGTCTGCCATCCGCCGGTGCCCTCAACGGCGCAGGTCCCCGCCAGAGGCCCCGTGGCGGTATCGAGGTGCAGCTCGATGTTCCCGCCGCCGCTCGCCGAAGCCACACGCGCTTCGAACAGCTTCGCGCCGTCCGATCCGAAGTCAACGCCTTCCACTTTTATGTAGTCCCCGTTATGAATCGAATCCACATACAATCCGCCGCTGCTGTCGTTGCACTCTTCCGTTCTCACGCCGGACGACCAGCAGATCGTTTCGGCCTGCGTGGTATCGAAGGGATTGAGATAACCGACCTGCGGCACGCTCGGCAGGGGTGTGCCCCTTCCCCACCAGGGAACATTTTTTATTGTTCCGTCGGCATTGTAGGTCATGACCGACAGGCATACCGAACGCCGCCAGAGTTCATTGTTTCTGGGGATTCCATGGGAGAACTGCAGCTCGTAGTCGAACCCGAATACGTAAGAACTCCCCTTGTAATCGATGATTCCGGGATGGTTGTGCGATGCATTCGAACTCGGGTTCATGATATATCCTTTTACTGTCCACGGCCCGACGGGGCTCTCGCTCATTGCATACCCGATGCCCTGGGGACAGCAGGAGGAGGCGAATGCAAGATAGTAGCGATTATCCCGTTTGTAGAGCCATGGCCCTTCCTGGTACGTTTGCAGTTTCGGAGCGATGGAATCGATTGACCCCGAAAATGATATCATGTCGTCATTGAGCTTCACATAATAACACTCCGGATTTCCCCAGTACATATAGGCCTGACCGTCATCGTCGATAAATACCGTCGGGTCGATATCGTTCGTGTTATGATGGAAGAGCGGCTCCCCGAGGGGGTCGGTAAACGGTCCGTAGGGGCTGTCGGCGACCAGTACGCCGATACCCTTCATGAACACCGGACAATACAGATAAAATGTACCGTTGCGGTAAACGCACTGCGGGGCCCAGGCGTGTATGGTGCCCGCCCAACTGAAATCCTTGAGGGAGGCAACGACGCCATGGTCCCTCCAGTTGACCATATCGGTTGACGTATACAGCAACCAGTCGTACATGACGAATTCAATTGCCGTGTCTTCGTCGTGCGTGGTGTAAAGAAATACCGTGTCGTTGTAAACGAGCGGCGCCGGATCGGCGGTGTACTTCGTCTGGATGATCGGATTGTCCGGAAAACAGAGCGTCGTTAGAAAAAGAACAATTAAAAAAAACGGCGACATTGCCTGAAAACTTATTTTCATGGATCGAATCTATTTCCACTTTGCTTGAATTTATTTTATCCGAGTGTAGGTGCCTTCAATCCGCCAATCACCGCACGAAACCACCACCCGATATACTCCGCTGCTTTCGGGAAATGTTCTTCCGGGTACCGTCAGCCTACCGTTGCCGGCGGTTCCCGACACCCTGGCAACCTCTCTGCCCTGCAACGAATAGAACCTGAGCAGCAGGGAACCCGAAACAATCTCCGGCGGATGCATGTTTCGCAGGGAAAAAGGTCGAATCGAGATCGCGTTTCCAGTATTTATTGGAGTATCATTTCCGGAGATTCCGGTTTGATCGTACTCGGGCCATGCGGAGACGTAGTATTCCACCACTCTTCCCTGAACCTCCCCGTATACTGCTTCAAATTTACCGTTTCGATGGTTGCGCTTCACGTTCGTTCGTACGAGTGTGGCGTTTTCCGGCCTCCGGACCATAAAACGGACCCCCTTGTTTCTGAGTTTGACCGTCACCTGATTGCCGCTCAGACTGATCTCCGACTCCGCTTCACCATCGGTGAGCAGCATGGGGTAGCAGGCCCTGATGGCATTGTGATTCCCGCCGACAAGAGAATCGGTAACGGTCACACCCCGCGGCTCGACGACAACGGTTTCGTGCAGTGTCGCACCGCCTGACAACCCGTAAATCAGTTTGAAGCACGACCGTTCGGGTGTCTCATCGAGAATGACGACCTGTGGAATTTTCTGCATTTCGGCCAGCGGGTACCATGCTCCCGATTCCATCCATGCCGGGCCCACGCTGAGATTCTGCAGACCTGGTGGATCATTCTGCGGATACAGCGGCCAGTATTGCGCTCCGGAAATCACCTGACCCACGGCGCCGTCCGAAGGACCCAGTTGCGGGTAGCCGGTTTTAAGGTGGAGTCTGAGAAGTCCGGTCGGATTGTGCGCGTGGTCGCCGCGTACATCGTATTCGATGTATGTGCCGCCGGCATTGGCGAACACCTTTTTGAATCCGGGGAGCACCTTGCAGACAAACCCTCCGATGTCGCACGGCGCGGCCTTCTCCGCAATGGTGCTGTCGCTGTATTGCCACGCCATCCCCAGTGCGGACGCACACCAGAGATTATACTGGGTGTGCCCGGAGTACGCCATAAAGCCCCATTTTGATTCGATAGGGTATCGCGCTTTGGTCACGTACCCGGAGCCGTCAGGTCTGTGCCACGATTGTACGCATGAAAGCGCCAGCATGGCCGCACGTTTGAATGCACCGGCAATTTCCGGTTTTCCCGCTCTGGCGTACTGTGTTGCCCAAAATTCATAATTGATGGCGGCATAGGCCTCATTCCAGAAATGGTGTGAGCTGCGCATTCCCGTGGGAACTTCACCGAAGGGAGACTGGCACAAAAGACCGGTCCATGCGCCCCGGCTGAGGCAGGAGCGCAGCTCCCGGTAGTGGTCCCCTTCATACCCGTTGGTCGCAATCAGACCGAGGATCGCCCGCGCCACATTGTCGTAGGGCAGGGAGTTGCCGTCGGTGTTGGGAACATCGGAAGTCCTTTCGGGATCGTAGCTGTCCTGATACAGGCCGTCCGCTCCCGTTCGGGTAATCTGATACTCAATCCTCTCTTCCACATACGACAGCGAGGTCAATCCCTCCAGGGAGCGCAGAAACTCCCCGGTTACGTTGATGCCGATCCAGTTCGGCGCCGCGTCAATGTAGACCGCCGAAGGGTTGATTTTCCCGAGGTCGGTGCGCCAGGAGGAAACCTTCGAAGCGTCAACCACATTTTCAAAGTTCCAGAATGCGAACATCATAGGAACGGTGAAAAAGTCGCCGTGCGAATCAGGAACGTCATCTCTGAGCATGTGACCGATGGAGGCGTCCAATGCCTTTATCCCGGCTTGAAGTAATGTCGCATCGTCGAGAAATCCGCTTCCGCACAACACCGCCACCGCATGGGCAAAACAGGGCGTGGCGTATTGATGCTCTCGCCCTATGACCGGATCGATAATCTGGCCGTTCGCGTTCTGATACTTCAGCATCGCACGCGCGATTTTTTCGATGGTGCGGAGGTAATCGGTGCGCGTCAGACCGGTCGGCGAGAATGCACCGGTATACTTCGCCTGATTTCTGATAAAGCCGTTGATCTGGGCGGCCAGAGGGTGCTCCGCCGCAGGGATCGAATCGCCAGTGAATGCCGAGGGCAGAATCGAGGTATTGGCGGCAGTTACGGTGCCTGCACTAAGCACTATGACCACCAGGATCGGACTTTTCCATCCAACACGTTTCATATATGCCTTCTTTTATTTACCTGTCAGAGATGTCCCCCTGCAGGTAACAATAACAGTGTCAATCATTCACTTTCATCTCGCATTTTCCTGCCGGAGCATGTTTCGATTCTATGAACCGTCCGGCCGTCCCGCACGAGAAAAATCCCCGGCGGCAGACAGGTGACGGATCGTGGCGCTTGATTCCCGCCGGCTCTCCGCAACCGTTTTCCGGTAATGCTGAAAATTTCCGCAACAGAGCCGGGTGCGCGGCCGGGACGGATCTCGGGCGTCCGGGCCAGGACGGCGGTTTGATCGGTAAGGATGCAGTATTTTATTCCCGTGGAATAATTGGTGTAATGCACGTAATCGCCGTACATCCAGAACAGTATCTTTTTCGCGGGCCGTTCCGTACCGTACGGCTGCGGCCATGCAATTATCGGCCGCACATTTCGTTTCGCCGATCCTTTGGTTATTGCGACAGAGGTCCAGGTATCTCCGCCGTCATCGGTAGTCCAGTGCTCGATTTCGCATTGACCGTCGACAAAGCGTGACAGATACACATTTGAAGGATCGCCGTGGTCAAACGAAATACCCGGGGAGTAGTTCGGCTCGGGCTCGTTGGAACCTGATGGTGTCTGCGGGAACCACCTGCCTGCATTCACCATGTCTTTCATGAACCATTCCGTCCCGGTCCATCGCGCGTAATAATAATGGTGGTTTCTGTCATCCGGGAATACCGCGAACACCAGTACCGGCCGTCTCTGATCGTCCAGGGCAATATCCCAGATCCACGCCTTTCTTTCAGTTGCCCCGTTGTAAACACGATCCCCCTCGTACGCCGAACCGGTCTTGACCGGCAGGGCGGAAGTGTCCTTGATCGACTCTCCTGAGGCCTTGTAGAATTTT
>JAFGNB010000227.1 GCA_016927235.1 Chitinispirillaceae bacterium | reverse complement strand
TGGAGCCAGCTCGGTACCAGCGGCAGCGGCAACCACTTCGTCGAGTTCGGTATCTTGACGGTTGACCGGGAGGACTTTCTTCTGCGACCGGGCGTCTACCTGGCGCTGCTCAGCCACAGCGGCAGCCGGGGTACGGGCAACGAGGTCGCACGGTACTACAGCGCAGTAGCCCGGAAGCTCCGCCCGGAGCTTCCCGATGCGCTCAGGCACCTCGCATGGCTCGACGTCGCCTCGGCAGAAGGCCGGGAGTACTGGGCCGCCATGGAGCTTATGGGCAGGTATGCCGCAGCCAGCCACGAACTGATCCATGCTGCGATCCTAAGGCATTGCGGCGCGCAGGCGCTTTTCGATCTCGAAAACCATCATAATTTCGCCTGGAAAGAGGAACATTTCGGCGAGGCGGTGATCGTCCACCGCAAGGGCGCCACTCCCGCCGGGGCGGGGGTTTACGGCATCATTCCCGGCTCGATGGGAACACCGGGGTACATTGTCAGGGGAAAAGGCAATCCGGCGTCGCTCAACTCCGCGGCGCACGGCGCCGGCAGGAAAATGAGCAGGAACGAGGCGAAAAAGGTATTCACCTGGAAAGAGGCGCGTGCGTTTCTCGCCGCCCGCAGCGTAACGCTCCTTTCGGCGGGCCTCGATGAGGTTCCCATGGCCTACAAGGATATCGATACGGTCATGCGCGCACAGGCAGACCTTGTGGAACCAATGGCGCGGTTCGATCCGCGGATGGTACGCATGGCGCCGCCGGGCGAGCGGCCGGAGGACTGACCCTGTCCGCCGGACCTGAATAAGTGCATACGGAAGAGACCGTAAGTGGTCGGGTCAATGCCGTATCCCTGGCTGAAGGGTCAGTAACGGTAAAACGGCTGCGGCAGGGAATTTCTCTTAGTAAAAAGCCCCGCCTGAGGTGCGGGGCTTTTCTGCCCGAGGCCGGACTTGAACCGGCACAGTCCTGTCGGACCGAGGGATTTTAAGTCCCTAGTGTCTACCAATTCCACCACTCGGGCGGAGGCAAAAAATACAATGTTTTCAGGCAAGAAACAGCATTTTAATGATAGAAACCGTCCCACCCCGGGGAGGGGGAGGGACGCAATGATAAACGGTTAATAACGGCTGAAATTCTGCAATAACTATGGCAGGGTTTGAATGGTGATGTATCCCGCGTCATCACCAATGGTTGTATCCGGTTTGTTGCCCGCCCAGTCGGTGACGGATGTGAAGTCGATCTTCAGAGAATCATAGGCACCGTTTTGCAGCGAATCGATAACAACACTCATTATGCCGGTTGTATCTGACGTCCAGGTCCAGAAACAGTTATCCGGATCGACGGTGTAGAGCGTATCCCCGTAGAGCCTCCGGCCGGTTACGTAACCCGCTTCTATAACTGATGCGGTTGGTTTATCGGTAGTATCCATCGGCTCAGGCAGATAACGGCTGGAAATGGGAATATCAATTGTATCGAAAGAGTCGGAGCCGGAATTGTCGAATCCGGCTTGTGTAAATGAGCCGGAAAGGGAAGGCGGTGTCTGATCGCGCACGGTTACAATGGTCGCGTTTTCGAACGATGAAACAGAACCGCTGTTTTGTCCGAGTACGATAAATTGTATCTGTTTCCCGAGATTGAATTGTTCCGTTGTCGACACTGAGATGATTGTGTCAGCCGTGGAATTAAAAAAGAGCCACAAGGAATCCGACGAGGATTTCTGATATATCTGATACGCGATGGTATTTTCAAGTGGTGACCACCGCAGTGAGATTGAGCCAGTGTTGTAATCGACCTTGTTTATATCACTGTCGCCGACGCGGAAGCGAACATCCTCCACATCGTCCAGAGTACCGATGGTGCTCGGGGCAAAATCGTATGAGGCAAAATCGGTATTATCCAGCGGTTTGCCCGTTACGCTTTTGATCGTTCCTATGGCAAGGGTATAGTCCTGACTGGCATCCCAGGCTCCGTCAAAAGGAATGATGAAGAGCTTTTCATCATTCTCTTTCCAGATCAGCTCGGCAAGTATCCTGGTTCCCCCGGGACTCAGAGTGACATATATGCTGTCAACCCCGAGCAGATCCGTGTCCACTGCCTCGGAAAATTCGAACTCGAGGGAATCATCTTTGGTAAATGCTTCAAGATTGTGATTCAGGACGATGAAAGTGCCGCCTACATCTTTCTCGAGGATGATATCACCGGCACTGAGCGTATCACCGACAGCCCTTCCGTCGAGAGAAACCCGGGCCGCCTGCTTGTACGTCAAAGATCCCTCATGAAACGGCAGCACGATAATGGTGTAGGTGGAATATTCAGGCAAATCACTGAAGGAGTATTTACCGTCGTCCGAGGTGGTGGTCACCAGAGGCCTCTGAAAAGCAATCGAGGCGTTGGTCGACCGGCACTCCACGGTTGCTCCGTCCGCCGGATAGATCCTGTTTTCGTTTTTATAATACAGGTTGCCTTTGACGGCGGCTCCCCTGCGTGCCATGAAAAGGGCGCTGGTCGACTGGCTGACGACAGGAACAGTGTTGCTGTTGGAGTCGACGGCCAGACGTACATTGTCCATGATGCTTTCAAAGCCGTTTCTGGTGCAGGAGAGCATATAGTTCCCTGTCTTCACGGAATCAAAAACGACGGTCCCTGTCGAATCGGACTTCGCCGAATCGACGCCGACCATTGTTACCCATGCGCCTGAAATCGGTGCTGCGGAGTGGTTGTCGAATACTTTTATTATCACCCGGGCCACCGTATTTCCCTGAAGATAATCAATTTTTTGAAGATTATCAGTTGTTTCATTGGATTCGATTTTTTCATTGGAATCGATGACTTGTTCGCTGGAATCGACGACGGGAAGAATAGTCCTGTCGCATCGGAGACTGAAAAAAACACATACCCCCAGTATCAGCGCGAACGTGCTCAGCCGGTACTTTCGCATGATTCCTCCTTGTGGAAATAATGAAAAAAGTACTTTGTGTATGTTATCGCCAGTGATATTCTCTACCCGAGGTATAAAAGTTGCCGTATTTCGTTTCTCGATCCGACACTGTCCAAATAAAGAATATTTTATTGTGAAACTATCTTAATATATATTCCCACTGAGTATTACGAAAATAAAATTTAATTCCATTTCAACCCCCATACGGAAGGAATGTGCCATGCAGATTATGAGAAACAGCATCCTCTGTTTTACCATGGTATCTGTGATGTCTGTACAGTATGTACAATCTCAGAGTTTAAGCTTCCGGTTACCGGATGAAGCACAACAGAAACCGGACGAATCACCGGAACCATCTTCAAAAAAAGGAGATTCGGGCATAACTTCTTCTGACACTCATGCAGGCAGTGAATCATCAACGGAAGCAGGCGCTACCAAAACGCAAGTGACGGAGAAAGATCAACGAACTGCCGATAATGCTCCCCGGCAGAGCACTGATAAGGATGTCACGGTCAATAATAAACGCCATGAAGGTCCTTCATCTCCGCAATCAAACAAAACAGAGAAACTGCGGGGTCAGTCGTCAACAGGGAGGGGCATCCTGAAGAAGGGAATCGGTATTCAAAGCGGGATCAGATTCCACCGGCCGAAAAAATTCAATGAATTCCTCACTGATTACTACAATGCCTTCATTCCTGAAAATTTGAGTGTACCGGTTGATAAAAAGAGTATCGGTCCGGGTCTTTTTCTTACGCTGAACGGTACTATTGACATTGGTCCGCTTTTTCATGTAACACCGTTTGCCCAGGGTATGTGGGCCGGAAAACAGTTCTATTTCCGAGGCGGGCTGGTCAAGGATGTGCATATTAATACCTATACGGCGATGGGAGGTTTGAATCTGTGGGTACGCGTCCTGAATCGTGAAAAGTTCACGCTGCGACTCGGTGCCGGGGGCTATGGGGCGTATACCATCGCCAGTGTTACCGGGGATATATCAGGAACGCGGGTTTCAGGAGGCGGATTTGGTCTGAAAGGACTTCTGGGAACGGAACTGAGGCTGAACCGGCATCTCGTACTGACCTTTGACTGCAGTGTACCTTACGGGGGTTCAAAAATTAAAAACAAGGGCAGCCTGAGGACGCCCGGTGCTCCCGTTAAGTACCCGACCCGACTGGAACATGTCGGATTTGAATTGTTGCCGGGAGTCATGTTCTATTTTTAAAGTGTGTGGTGAGGTAACAAGCCGGAGGGAAGCGGCGACGATCCCGCAAAGCGGGACCCGAAAGATAAGCAAAGCGAATCAGCAGCCCGGTGCGGTCCCGCCGGGCGGTAAGCACGCCGGGATACCGCGACAAGCTCGGTACAAGGTTGTAGCGGGGCGGTCGGGTAAGCGGTCGCGCTACGCTGACATGCTGATGCTTTAAAAGACAGCGATGTGATACGAATATGGTGCTTTAAAAAAGTAATTTAGAAGGTACAACCACGTGGTATGACACGATTAATTTTATTACGTCACGGAGAGTCAGCTTGGAATAAAAAGAATGTGTTCACAGGCTGGGTTGATGTTCCTCTTTCGCCGAATGGAATTATGGATGCAATAAAAGCCGGAGAGCAATTAGCCGATATCAATTTTGACCGTGTATTCACTTCGGTGCAGATCCGGGCTATCGAAACAACGATGCTCGTCCTTGCACAAAACAAAAGCGATAAAACCCCCGTGGTTATCCATAACGAAGGCAAAATGAAAGAATGGAGTATTATTTACAGTTATAAAATGGCAAAAAATGTTATTCCCGTTTATTGCGATATGCACCTGAACGAACGTTATTATGGAGAATTACAGGGGAAAAACAAGGTCGAAACAGCCAATCAATATGGCGAAAAGCAAGTTCGCCAATGGCGCAGAAGCTATGATATCCCTCCACCGAACGGCGAATGCTTGAAAGATACCGCAGAACGCACCATACCTTTTTTTAAAGAGTATATTTTACCCCCCCTGAAAGCAGGTAAAAATGTTTTGGTTTCGGCACATGGCAATAGTCTGCGTTCCATTGTCATGTTTATTGAAAAACTGACAAAAGAACAAATTCTTGATTTGGAAATCCCTACGGCGAAACCATTAGTATATAATTTTGATAACGGAAAACTTGAAAAAACCGACAGCGTGTGATCGGTTCTTTTATACAAAGAAAATGGTGCGTAAAAATATTAAGAAATAAAGTACGAAACGCCGACATGCCGTGGGACACGGCGAGTTGAACGTTGCCTTTGAACTGCCGCCCCGCGTAAAGCCTTCTTATGGCAGCTCTGTCCGATTCTTGCATCTTATTCATTTGGAGACCTATTTTCTTCTCAAGTAAGGTGATTCGGATGAGTCAAAAGATCCGCCGGTTCTTCACGGCGCTGTTTCTCTTCTTCCCGGTACTGCAGATCCGGGCAGAAACGGTTGAAGAGGTCACTGCCGTTTCGTTTCCCTCTGAGGGTGCCCTGCCTTCGCAGCAGAACCTGCGCAGATCAATTTCAAATTACGGCATGTGTCCCCTGATTATACTCACTGCCCGACCGGATAACGGGTTTAATGTCGCCTATCACCTCCCCTCGGCCTCCACCATAGTGATCGTAAGTTGTGATAAGGAGGGCATTGTCAGGTCCCGGTTGCGGAGCGACGTTTTTTCCGGCGCCCAGTCTCTTCTGGGATTTGCGGAAATTGAGCCGGACGGCAGTTACGCAGTTGCCTGCTCCAGAAGCAGCACGTTAAACGGTGATGGTTTCGAGTACTGGATCTCCCGGGTGGACGGTTCGGGGGGAGAGATTTTCTCGACCCGTCTTTTCGGCAATATTCATAAAGATACTCTCGACTCCAAGGGAGAGCCGGGCGGATTTTGCAGCGCCCGTCTTGTCTACAATTCACCGACGGAAAAGCTGGGATTTTACACCGGACACACACAGTTGTACAGTGACGGAGTGCGTCATCAGGGGGGCTATGTGGGATTCATGACCCTCACGGGCACATTCGTGGTAACCGACGGTTGGTACTACAGTCACAATTTCGATCAGCGTATGATGGTTCAGGGGCCCTTCTACTATACGCTGGCCCATGGTGATGCCTATCCGCGCGGACTTGGTTTTGCCAAATGGGAAGACGTCGGTGAGCGGGGGAGAAGGATAGTGAACAGGGTCTACTTTCCTATCCCCGGCGAGATCGGCGACAATAAAACCTCAACCCAGACCGGGGGTTTTGTAAGGCTCTCAAACGGTAATTTCGGCATTGTCTTCAGCACCGCTCTGGGCCGCAGCAACTTTGATATCCATTATCAGTTGGTGGATTCCACGGGCGATACACTCTCCAGAACCTGTCTGACAGAGTATCCTGCGGATACCACCGCGTTCTTTCCAAAGATTGCCAATTATGGTGAAAATGTACTGCTCATGTGGGAGGAGGTGGTATCCAGAGCGGTAGTGGCAATAAGGACACTGGTAGTAACACCGGAAGGGACGGCGCTGTCGGCCTCCTCCACCACCACCTCCTCCTCCACGCTGAATAACAGAAAAGCGCACCTCTCGCCCTATTACGATCCTGCGGTTCTGCCCAACGGCGATATCGTATGGGCCGCCGCAGGAAGTTCCGATTCCATCACTGTTTTCAGGATAGCATCCCCGGCCGGCTCCCGTGCCGGCACGTTTTTCAAGAGTAAAAAAGGCGCCGGGATATCCTTGAGGGCGGTTTCAGGTGCGGTAGAGTTCATTGCTGAAAGAAGCGCACCCTATAGAATACGCCATTACCGGCTGGACGGTCGACTGATGGAAGAACAGGAGCGGTTTTTCCCTTCCGGTGCTCATTTGTTGAAGCCGAAGTGCGCAGAGCCGTTTCTCCTGAACGTTGAGAGCGAGGGAGAGGTCCAAAGGATAATGGTGCCTTTACTTAGATGAGAAGACGGTTTCCGTCAGGAATCGGCACTGTAATCATCTCTCGACCCTGAGGCTATCAATTAATAAATAGGTCCCGAAATAAAGAAAATCAAATAAAAACCCCCGGTGAGTGTACACTCTTCCCGGGGGCGTGGTGACCTTTGTCGGTGGAAGGTATCGGTATTATACAATCTTATTCGATATCAGATTCTCCATCGCCTTATAGAAATTCGATTCGATGGGATACCCGTTGTATTTGATCTTCATACGGATTTCTTCCACAATCTTGATACGTACCTCCGGAGTTGCATCGATAATATCCTTCATTTTCTGCATGCTGATCGATGCATCCGAAAATTCAACCTGCTCTTTCTGAGCAGCCGCCGTCTTTCCCGGGGCCGCTTTCGTGCCGTTTTTAACGACTGGTTCTAACGGTTTGGCCCCGTAAGCCGCAGCAACTTGTCTGACTTCCATGGCTTACCTGCCTTTCTACCACTAACGGAGGGGTCTGCTTCCGTCCCTGGAAGTTCCATCCATCCCTGGAGAGCCCCTTTTTTTATCCTTAATTTCCAGCCTCCTGCCGGAAAGTATCCATATTTTTATCTACGTTATATTTATCGGTATTTGTAATATGAACTTTAAAGGTAATTTGGGAGTGAGGGAGTCGGAATTTAAAAGAAATAAAAGAGATAGAGTGACTGGAGGGGCGCATGGCAGGAGTCGGCGACTCTTCAGGTTTCTTTTTTCATCACTCTGTACCCTCACCCGTTTTCGCCGCAGCCATTTCCAGATAACGCAGATACCCCAGCGCGCGCGGTGTGCCGAGTTTATTGAGCGCGTTTTTGGCGTTTCGTATCACCATTTCATTCTCTGATAAAAATGCTCTGCCTGCAGCATCTTCAATGTGAGGTGAAGCGTGACCGATCTGTGAAATGACCCAGAGCGCCGAAGCTTTCATGAGGTCGTTGGGAGTGTTGATCATTTCGATGAGGTCCGGCTCAATATCGGTGAAGCCGAGGTTGAAGAGCGCTTTGATGATGTTTCCCCGTATCCGGTTATTGCCGTCTTTGCGGAACCGGAGAAGGATCGGTATCAGACGTTTATTGCCGAGGCTTTCGAGCGCCTCGACCGTATTCGCGCGGACGCGCTTATCGGGATCATTGAGAAGCGACAGAATCAGATCCTGATCGTTCGGACCGACCACCTTTCCGAGAAGGCCGATTGCGGTGGCGCGTACCTTTTCATTGCGGTCTTTGATGAGATTAACGAGAATTTCCCGGATGCGGGGATTTTTCTTCAGCAGACCGAGTATCTGGATTGCCCTGAGGCGCCGTTCATTTGATTCGCCGAAGAGGTCGACACTGATTTCATCGATGATACGGGGATCGAGCGACTGGAGGAGCAAACCCAGTTTGGAGCGGACGTCGTTCGTGAGGTCGTTGTAGTAGCTGATGAGATTTTCTTTGATAAGATTACTGGCAGCCTTGGTGGCGGCATTTTTAACTTCATCGTTGGGATGTTTGAGGAGACCGAGAACCGACTGCAGGTCTGAAAGTTTTCCCCGGCAGCCATACTCCTTAAGGGCGTCGATAATTAATTTCGGATCGTTCCGATCGAGAGAAGGTAATTTATCGGTCATTGGTGTTCCTGATGCCGGTGATCATATCCCGGATGCGGGCCGCTTTTTCGAACTCTAGCCGTGCAGCGGCTTCCCGCATCTCCTTTTCCAGTTGCTCCAGCGGAGCCCGTGGAACCGGGCCTTTTTTCTTCGATACCCCTTTACGGCGTTTCCCGTATGACGCCCCCGGTTCGGCCGTTCCCGAAACCGGGGACTCCTGTGCCGTCAGAATACCTTCGGTGATCGGCCGGACGACACTCTGTGGAATGATACCATGAGTTTTGTTATATGCAAGTTGTTTTGTGCGGCGGCGCGAGCTCTCTTCCATTGCCTGACGGATGGAATCGGTCTCCCGGTCCGCATAGAGGACAATCCGTCCCCCGATATTGCGTGCGGCACGGCCGGCAACCTGGACGATTGATCTGACCGACCTCAGGAAGCCCTCCTTGTCGGCGTCAAGGATGGCCACCAGAGCGACCTCCGGAAGGTCCAGCCCTTCCCGCAGAAGGTTGATCCCGATAAGAATATCGAAATCCCCCTTGCGCAGGTCGCGAAGAATATCGGGCCGCTCGAGGGTATCGATTTCGGAGTGCAGATATCTGACCTTGAAATCGAGCGTTTCCAGGTAATCGGTGAGATCTTCCGCCATCTTTTTGGTCAGGGTGGTGACGAGTGCGCGTTCCTTGCGTTCCACGGTCGCCCGCAATTGCTCGATGAGGTCGTCCACCTGGGTGGAGGCGGGCCGGATTTCGAGCGGGGGATCGACGAGGTGGGTCGGGCGGATCACCTGTTCTATGATCAGCCCTTCGCTCTTTTCCAGTTCGTAGTCGCCCGGGGTCGCCGATACGTAGACCACGCTGTCCATGAGCGCTTCGAACTCGGGAAACCGCAGCGGCCGGTTGTCCAACGCGCACGGCAGCCGGAACCCGTGGTCGACCAGGGTGGTTTTGCGCGCACGGTCGCCGTTGAACATTCCCCGGATCTGCGGTATCGACACGTGCGACTCATCGATGATGGTGAGGAAGGGACGTTTGAAAAAATCGATCAGCGTGGAGGGACGGCTTCCCGGCGGCCTGCCGTCGAGGATGCGCGAGTAGTTCTCGATCCCGTTGACGTAGCCGACTTCGCGCAGCATTTCGACGTCGTAACGGGTCCGCTGCTCGAGGCGCTGCGCTTCAAGCAGCCGGTTCTTCCTGCGGAAAAACGCGAGTTGATCCTCGAGATCCGCTTCTATTGCCGCGGTCGCCTCCTGCATGGTGACGCCGCTCGTCATGTAATGTTTCGCGGGAAAGAGGGTAACCTGTTCGAGGCTGCCGGAGACCCTGCCGCTCGTGACAACGATAGTTTTGATCGACTCGATACGGTCTCCGAAGGTCTCGATACGCAGGGCGGTCTCCTCATACGCCGGCTGCAGTTCGATAATGTCGCCCCGGACGCGGAAGGTGCCGCGTTCCAGAACAAGATCGTTGCGGGTGTACTGCATCTCGGTAAACCGCTTCAGCAGGCTGCGCCGGTTGATGGTGTCGCCGACGCGGATCGTCACGCTTGAAGCGAGGTAGGCTTCCGGGGAGCCGATACCGTAAATGCATGAGACGCTTGCCACGATAATCACGTCGCGGCGCGAAAGGCAGGCATTGCTCGATTTGAGGCGCAGGCGGTCGATTTCATCATTGATCATCGAGGCTTTTTCAATGAAGGTGTCCGATGAAGGGATGTAGGCTTCAGGCTGGTAGTAGTCGTAAAAACTGACGAAATACTCAACGGCGTTTTCAGGGAAGAACTCGCGGAACTCCTGAAACAGCTGGGCGGCGAGCGTTTTATTGTGTGAGACGACCAGCGTGGGGAGCTGCACCCGCTCGATGACGTTCGCCATGGTGAAGGTTTTGCCCGAGCCGGTCACCCCGAGCAGCACCTGGTGCCTGACGTTGCGGCGTATTCCCCCGGTGAGCGCTTCAATCGCCTGCGGCTGGTCGCCCGCTGGTTGAAAAGCGGCATTGAGCCTGAATCGCATGAAGAAAAGATAGTATTCGGATGACGCGGTTGCCTACGGTCACGGAAGAGCGGAAAGCAGGGTTCCTTCAATTATTTTTTGCCTTGGCATTGGCGGCACAACATTTCCCTGGGGAGCGGATTCATGCCTCTTGTTTCAATCGTCCGGCACCGGCTGACCGACGTCGTCCTGTACGCTGAACGGAGGGGGGAGGCAGCAATCGTTTCCCGCGTTCTGGTGGGCGCCGCCGGCCGGCGGGCGGCTGAAGCGCTTTCGGGGACCGCGTCCGAACCGCTGTCTGATGAGAGCGCGCGAATGATACGGGAGTATCTTGACGGACGCGTCATCGATCTCTCCTCGATTGCCGCCGAGGTCGGGGCGGTTTCCCCGTTCCGGTCGGCCGTACTCAACGCCGCCCGCCGGATTCCGTATGGATCGACCCGTTCATATACCGAACTTGCCTCTCTGGCCGGTTTTCCGGCGGCAGTGCGGGCGGCCGCGTCGGTGATGCGCCGCAACCCTTTGCCCCTTGTCATTCCCTGCCATCGCGTCGTCAGGAGCGACGGTTCGGCCGGCGCATACTGCGGAGCGCGGGAAGGGGAGGATGTGGCGCTGAAAAAGGCGCTCCTTCAGCTGGAACGGTCGGCGCTGAAGAAGCGCCCCTTATGCCGGTAGCGTTATTGGCGCGAAGAGGAGACGGCGGGGGGTGCCGCGCTTTCACCCATCGCGACCAGCCGGTGTGAAGCGGTATCGGGAGCGGACCGGCGGATGGTAAAATCCGATGGCGATTTCTTCCGAAAGAATGCATATTAAATAAAGAAGGTATCAATGGCGAGGCTTCGATGACGATGCTTGTACGGCGGGCGTTTTTACTTATTCTAGTGACGGGCATTTACCATGCATCGTTTTCATTGATCGTCTGGGAGGGCAAAATCGTCGCCTCGTGGCCCGATCATCCGCAACCGTTCCTGCGTAAATCGTCCTCCAGACCTTTTTCATCATCCGCATCGGAGGGGTTCGGGTTTTATCCCCGTCCGGCGGGAAAAATATACAGCCTTGCCATGATTGTCGATTTCAGCGATCAACCGGCCGCGTTTTCCAGGGAAGAGATTGAAGACTGGCTGAACAAGCCCGGTTTTTCGGCGGGCTCGACGAAAGGGTCGGTGAGGGATTACTATTACGAATGCTCCAACGGGAAACTCGAACTGGTTAATGACGTTGCCGGATATTATCGCGCGAAAAAAACGAAAGCGTATTACGAATCCGTATCCGGGTACTCGGGTTCCGATGAGCTTGTCGAGGAAATGATAGCGCATTTCGATTCGATTGTGGATTTTTCCAAATACGACAATGACAAGAACGGCGCGACCGAAGCGATCAATTTCGTCTATGCGGGCAGCGGCAAAACCTGGGGACAGGGGCTGTGGCCTCATGCCGGGTATTTGGGGAAAAAACGCGACGGCGTGCAGATCGGCCGCTACAACATGAGCGACATGGGGACGAGTCTCACCCTGTACGTCTTCTGCCACGAAACCGGGCATATGCTCTTCGGCTGGCCCGACCTCTACTGGTTCGGGGATTATTGCATCATGGGAAACCGCATGAGCGACCCCAATCCGCAGGCGATCAACGATTTTTTCCGCGCCGATCAGGGGTGGATTCCGACGACCGACGTGGTTTCGATCGACAACAAGGCGTTCACCGCATGCCATAACGGCGGCGGATTCCGTTATGTCAATCCTGCCGTTCCCGGCGAGATGTTCTACTGGTCGGTGATGAACAACACCGGCAGATGGAGCAATGTGCGGGGAAGGGGCATCCTGATCTATCATTTCGATGATCGCATCGACGGCAACACGTCCGCGGATAAACGCACCCTCTTCGTGGTGGAAGCCGACGGCAATAATCGCCTCGCTTCCGCCCAGTGGCCCGATCCCGGCGACGAGGCCGCCGATTTCTTCAGCGCGGGGAACAAGAGCGAGTTTTCCGCTTCGACAACTCCCGCCTCCTCGTGGGGCTTGAGGATCTACGATATAAGCGCCGCGGGCGATACCATGTCGTTCAAGGTCGGCACCGGCGTCGTGGCCGCCGCGCCGGCCGCGGGAAACCTCTCCGCCGCACGCCGTGATGAGGGGGATTTGTTTACTCTGTACAATCTGCTCGGCAGAGCGTACGGCTGCGGCCGGCCTGCCGGCAGCCCGCGGCATCACATCGCACCCGGATGCTATGTTTTACGGGGGGACGAAGTGCGGATACTGCACTGAAGCGACGTTTCCCTTATTAATCAACCGGTTACACACCGGCCCTTTTCCGCCGCCGCATTTCGGCGTTTTTCCGCTTGCTTTTTACGGAATATCGCTTATATTAATGACATTTCCCTTGATAGACGCAGTCTATCGGTGGTCTTGCCTAACTTGCTGAATTTTGAATCGGTTACAATCGACGCTCACGAGGGGAGCGCCTTTTACTTAACAAATATTAATGGTAAAGAGGCCCTCTTTCCCAACTGATAAATTCCATTTATTGATGAAAGGATGGCGGGGAATGAACAGCATACCGGTGAAGGCCCTGTTTTTTTCGCTCTGCTGCGTGAACCTATCGTACGGTGCCGTTTTTCTTGAAAGCGAAGCGCTGTTCATCCGCACCACCGGTCAGCCGCAGGAAGAGACGGTTACTTTCCCGGTTTATAATCCCACGATACCTTATATCATCAAAGTGCAGAACGGGCCCGACGGGTATGATCGCATAAGCAGCGCCTCAGTATCGTTTCTGCTCAATGATCAGGAGATCTTTACCTCAAGCGACTTCAACCAGCAGGTGGAGTGGCTTGAAACGCCGATAACCGTTACTACGGAGAACACCCTGCGCGTGCTTCTCACCAGCAAACCGGGCGGCGCGCTGAAAATATGGATTTTCGGCAGCGACGATTATTCGCCGTCAATATCCATAACCGCTCCGGCGGATCAATCAATCCTCACTACCATACAGCCGACGATCACCTGCGTCTTTTCCGATGTGGAGTCGGGGTGCGTGCCGGACTCATTTAGGATACTGCTCAACGGGGCGGATCATACCGACTTATTTACAATTGATCAGACGTCGGCATCCGCAGCAATAACCGACCCGGTCTCGTTTCCTGAAGGAACCTTTACCATTTGGGCCTCAATTGCCGACCGGGGCGGCAACCGCGATACGGCATCGATTCAATGTACCATCGATATATCCACCCCCCTCCTGTCGATCGATACGCCGGAGGACGGAGTTCCGATCAACAATCCCCAGCCGACCGTTACAATCACCTATTCCGATGCAGTAAGCGGTATTAACATCAACACCCTCTCCATCACGCTCAACGGTATCGATAAAACACCCTTTTTTACTATTGATGCAACTCATGCGACATGGGAAGTCGGGCCGGAACATGCACTTGGCGAGGGGGTGTATCAGCTCGAAGCAACGATTGCCGACCATGGCGGGAATGCCGCAGCCGCCAACAGCGGTTTCGAAATCGACCTGACGCCGCCGGAGGTAGCCATTACCGGCCCGGCCGACGGCTACATCACCAACATTAGCGAGCTGACGATCATCTGGACCATTGACGGTGTGGAGCAGTCGGAGCAGACGTCCGTGACGCTTGTTGAAGGGGCAAATACCAT
>JAFGNB010000226.1 GCA_016927235.1 Chitinispirillaceae bacterium | reverse complement strand
TTTCTGCAAGAGCGACTGCACCCATGCTCTTAACAAAGGAGAGCCCCGCGGCAACGTCGTCGCCGGATTGTGCCGGATGATGGCCGAGAAAATCGTCGATCTTGTTAAGGATCACCGGTGTCGCCATATGGCGTTTATCGGCGGCGGCGCCTTCAATACGGCCCTTATCGCCATACTCAGGGAACGTTTCGCGCGAATCGATATCCCCGAGCCGATCGGTTGTTTCGAGGCGTACGGCGCAGCGCTCTGGGCAATCGATCACCAGTGCGTTGCGATGCCCTTCGACCGGAAACGGGTGATCACGAAAGCACCCCACTCGTTCGGAGAACACCGGCCGCTCTTTTCCGCACGAGACCTCGTTGATTTTAAAAAAAACGTGCGCGGTTCCTTAAACGCGGGAGACCGCTGTGTTCTCGGACTGGACGTCGGTTCGACAACCACCAAGGCGGTGCTTGTGCGGATGGGTGATTCCGCAATCGTCGCCGCAGTCTACCTGCGTACCGACGGTGACCCAATCGGAGCGTCACGGAACTGTTACCGGGCAATAAGGGA
Source organism: Chitinispirillaceae bacterium (assembly GCA_016927235.1). Lineage (GTDB taxonomy): Bacteria > Fibrobacterota > Chitinivibrionia > Chitinivibrionales > Chitinispirillaceae > JAFGNB01. The sequence goes on along the minus strand of JAFGNB010000226.1, from coordinate 2,585 downwards.
GCAGATTACCGTTCCCGGCGTGGCCATTGCTGCTCTCGGAGTGACCGGATCGGGAAGACAGATCGCGGCACTTCACGCGCTGACGGATTGTGTCGTCAATGAGATCATCGCCCATGCGACCGCAGCCGCACATTTCGACGGAGACGTCGATACCATTTTTGAAATCGGCGGGCAGGATGCCAAATACACCTTTCTGACCAATGGCGTTCCTTCCGATTATGCGATGAATGAGGCATGCAGTGCCGGTACCGGTTCCTTTTTGGAAGAAGCTGCGCGTGAATCACTCAATGTCGCCACTGAAGCGATCGGCGATGCCGCACTCAAGGGTCTTCACCCCCCGAATTTTACCGATCAGTGCGCAGCTTTCATCGGCAGTGATATCAAACTCGCCGGACAGGAGGGAATCGGGCGTGATGACATTCTTGCGGGAATCGTCTACTCGATCTGCATGAACTATCTCAACCGTGTAAAAGGCGCCCGCCCGGTCGGTAAAAAGGTCTTCATGCAGGGCGGGGTTTGTTACAACAGTGCTGTACCGCTCGCAATGGCGTCGCTTATGAACTGCCGGATCATCGTTCCCCCCGATCCGGGACTCATGGGGGCTTTCGGCGTGGCCTTGGAAGCAATGAAACAGCTCGAATCACGACAGATCACGGCGACGGTTTTTGATCTTGATACACTGGCGCAGCGCACGGCGGTCAGGGAGAGCAGCTTTGTCTGCAACGGCGGGAAAGAAAAATGCGACCGCAAATGCGTGATCAACCGGCTTCGTCTTGAGGGCAACATATACTCCTTCGGCGGTATCTGCAACCGATACTACAACATCAGAATGCACCGTGAGATCGCCACGGCCGACCTTGACCTTGTCGCAGTGCGTCAAAAGCTGCTGCTGTACGAATACGGGGCCCGGTTTACGACCTCCCTCACTCCCGGCGGCACGCCGGGCCGCACCGTGGGGATCATGCGCTCTTTCCTGACACATTCGCTTTTCCCTCTCTATTCGCATTTCTTCGAACGGCTGGGGCTTACTCTTGTCATTCCCGACCGGATCGATTCCGAGGGCATCGGTCGTACCGAAGCTGCGTTCTGCCTGCCGGCCGAAATTGCTCACGGCAGTTTCTACCGTCTGCTTGCGCAGAAGCCTCAATACATTTTTCTGCCGCATGTGTTACAGGTGCCCGTATCCAATGTTCCGACATACAGCCGTGCCTGCGTTTTTGTGCAGGGAGAGCCCTATTACCTCAAAACGACCTTTCGACAGGAGATTGAGGAGAGCGGTGTGTCATTGTTGAGCCCGGTGCTTCGTATGGACACCTCATACGAGGCGGGACGCGAAGCCATGCTGGCTATGGCGGCGGGAATGGGAATCGGGCAGCTACAGGCGTATGATGCCTTTGCGTTCGCCTGTGCCCGCCAGCGGGCATTTGAGGAGCGGCTTGTTGAAGTTGGAGAAAAAGCGCTTGAGAGAATAGAAAGCGACAAAGGGGCACGTCCGGCGGTGGTCCTTTTCGGCCGCCCCTATAACTCCTTTACCGACGATGCCAACATGGGAATTCCTCATAAAATCGCCTCCCGGGGAACCATGGTCATTCCTTTCGACATGCTGCCCGCCGACCGGTATCAGGTGCATGCGAAAATGTTCTGGGCCATGGGACAGAAGATCATGAAGGCCGCACAGTTCGTAAAGGAGCGGCCCGGTCTTTTCGGCTGCTTCATCACCAATTTTTCATGCGGGCCCGATTCGTTCCTGCTCGGATATTTCCGTCGGGTGATGGGGGAGAAACCGTCGCTTACCCTCGAACTCGATCAGCACACCGCCGATGCCGGCATCGACACCCGCATTGAAGCGGCCCTTGCAATCATGGCGTCGTTTTACCGGCGGCGGGCGACACCGCCGCCGAAAGCGGCGACGTTCAGGGCGGCGAAAGTGGTGTACGGCGAAGGCGTTCATGTCATGAGTTCGCACGGGAGGAAACTGCCGCTTGTCCATCCCGACGTGGAGGTGGTGCTCCCTTCGATGGGACGGTACGCCACCGAGGGCACGGCGGCGGTTCTGCGTTCGGCGGGCATCAACGCGCGGGCGCTGCCGGTGCCGGACAAGGAGGTGCTGCACGAAGGCAGAAAGTGTACCTCATGTAAAGAATGCCTCCCGTACCTCCTGACGACGGGATCGTTCATGAGGTATATCCGCAGCCGCACCGACACCTGGAAGGTGAAGCTCTGCTTCCTGCCGACCGGAGGAGGTCCCTGCAGGCTCGGGCAATACTGCGTCGCGCTCCAGCAGCTCATCGAACGAGAACACATCGAAAACGTCGCCGTGCTGACCATAACCGATGAAAACGGTTACGGCGGGCTGGGGAACAGGATCCTCTTGCGGGCCTGGCAGGCACTGCTCGTCGCCGATGCGTTCGGCGACATCAGAAGCGCGCTGTCGGTCGCTGCGAAGGATAAAGCGGCGGCGCTCGCCGAGCTCGAAACCCTGTGGCACGAGCTGGTGACCTGGTTCGAGGGGCGGCTATCGGTGCGGCTGAGTACGCTGCTTGCAACGGCGGCCCTTCGCCTTAAGGACATTCAGCTGCGCAAAC
>JAFGNB010000225.1 GCA_016927235.1 Chitinispirillaceae bacterium | reverse complement strand
CGGCGTCGCGGCTCAATGCCGGCACTGGCGATGGAGAATGCCCCTTCCGATTCCCGCAGGGCGGCACGTGCGGCGATATGCGACAGATCGTGAAAGCGGTCGACGAACAGGATCTTTTTTTCCATGACGGCGCACACTCCTTTACGGCAACAGCCCGGCATAGCGGGCCAACTCGTTTCTGACACGCGGAATCAGACGGGGCGCAACGCTCAGTATCGATATACCGATATTGAGCAGCGGCCGCTGCATCCCCTCGCGCGCGGCCATTTCGCCGCAGATCGACAGCGGTTTTTCCATTTCACGGGCGACCGTACTGAGTCGTTCAAGCATTTTCCAGAGCACCGGATGCTCCGGCTTGTAATCTTGGGAAACAAGCTCGTTGTTCCGGTCGATTGCGAAAAGATACTGAATGAGATCGTTGCTTCCGATGCTGGCGAAATCGATCATCGAGAGGATCTCCTCGGCGTCGATGAACGCACTGGGAACTTCGAACATCGCGCCGAATTCGATGCGGTCGCGGTTCAGGCCAGCCCCCGAAAGCGCCGCGTGCGCCAGTTCGAGCAGCGATCTCAGCTGGGCGGCGTCGATTACCATGGGAAAAAGCACCCGTATCGGCGTTGTTTCACTTACCCGTCCGAGTGCAACCATCTGCGTGGTGAAGATATCGGGATTGCCGAGCAGGTACCTCGCTCCCCGCCACCCGAGATACGGATTGTCCTCCTTCTTGATGCGCAGAAACGACAGCGGCTTGTCGCCGCCCACATCGAGCATCCGGAAGGTGACGCTCTTTCCACCCATCATTTCAACAATTTTTTTGTAATAGGCAAACTGCTCATTTTCGCCAAGCAGCCGCTCGGCACTGATAAAAAGGATCTCGGTGCGCAGCAGCCCGATCCCGTCCGCCCCCACCGCCGCGGCATGCTTGACGTCCTCCATGGTGCTGGCGTTCGCCATAAGCGTCATTCCCGGCGGCGTGCCGAGCGCGCAGACCGCTTCCGACTCCACCGGCTCGATCGGAATGAGCGCGGCAACGGTGGCGTCGTCGGGGTTGAGGTACGCCTCGCCGTTGTCCCCGTCGATAACGATCCTGTCGCCGCAATGGACAAACTCCATGATCCCCCGAATGCCCGACACCGCAGGAACGCCGAGCGACCGGGCGATGATCGCCGCATGCGAGGTGACGCCGCCGTGTTCCGTGACAAACCCCAGCACCCGGTCGAGATTCATTTTGGCGACCATATCGGCGCTCAGCTCGAGAGCGACGATGATCCGGTTCGCCCCGCGGCTGCAGTGCGCCTGCCCTTCGCACACCAGCGCACTAACCTTTTTGCCGAGCCGGTCGAGCAGGCGGCGCCGTATCTCGCCGATGTCGGTGGCACGCTCGCGGAGATACTGATTGTCAAGCTTGGCGAACTTGTCTTCAAAGCCGCTTAATACGTCGGAGATCGCCCATTCGATGTTTTTTCGTTCCGCGGTCACCATCGTTTTGATGGTGTCGACCACCTTCGGATCGTTCATGATGTGCTTCTGCGTTACGAAAATCTCGCTTTCAGCCTTGCCTACCGATATCTCCACCTGCCGGGCAATGGCGTCGAGCTCCTCCGAGCACTGTCGCAGCACCTCATCGAATTTATTGAGCTCGTCGGCGACCAGCGTTTCATTTGCGAGGGTATATTCGGGCACGGCTTTATGCCGCTCGGCCGAGTAGAGGCAGCAGGCACCGGCAATCCGCCCCGAATTGATCGAAACACCCTGAAATTTCATCATTTTTCCGTTCAGGGCAGTCTGGCGCTCACTCATGCCGCATCCTTCCTCACTGTTGTCATACCGAGGCGGCAGAGCGAAAAGTCGAACCGTACCGGATCAAACGGATCAATGCGGCGCAGACAGGCAGTGATCTCTTCGGCCATGCGCCAGTCCGCCGATGCCCTGTTCGTCATCCTCTCCGACCGTGCGATCTTCGCGATATGGGTATCGACCGGAACGATCAGTGCTGCGGCCGGAATCGATTTCCACGCCCCCAAATCGATGCCGTCATCGGGACGCACCATCCAGCGCAGAAACATGTTGAGCCGTTTGCAGGCGCTCCCCGACGCCGGGGTGGGGATGAGGAAGAAAAAATTATCATTGATTTCGGGAGCGATCTCCGCCGCACGGCAGCATATGGTTTCGCTGAAGCAGGCAAGCGCGCCGCGCATCCCGCTTTCCGATGTGTCGAGCGCCTGGCGCAGCGGCGGCTCCATCGATCCGGCGTCGCGCGCCAGAGAGGCGACCGCCTCAAGCAGCAGCGCCAGGTCGTCGCCGTCGGTGAACCGGTGTTTGAATCCGCGCAGAGCGCGGCGCTTGGCGGCAAAGTCGGTGGTAAAGACAAATTCGGCCGGCCGGCGCTTCATGGCGGTGAAAAGATCCTTGACCTTCCGGATAATGACCTCCACCCTGCCGTACGACAGCACTGCTGCGATAAAACCGCCGATTTCACGGTCCATCCGACTCTGCAGATCCCGGACCGTCATCAGCGGATCGATAGCAAGATACTCCGGACGGTGGTATCGGGCATAGGTCAAACGAATCCTCTTTTCCACCCCTTCAAAGAGGCGCTTCTCTTTCCCTGAAGTCATCAGAAATCTCTTTTCAAAACAGCCGCACGAACATATCTTCCATAATCAGGCCGATTACGGCGAAGTATAATGCAATCGTGCGGGTTACTACAATAATTCCTGCTGCCGGAGCTGAAAAAGGAAAATAGTTGTTGTGTATTGAAATATTCGAGAATTTTCAGACGCTTTTCAATCCACTGCCCAATCAGGGCGTTAGCTAGAGAATGAAATCCTGTCAATGAAACCACCCGTGATGCTCAAACAGAAAAACATGCTGCGGGTGCTCTACGCGCTTTCGCCGATTGCGCTTACCGGGGTGTATTTCTTCGGATGGAGGGTTGCAGCACTGCTGGCGGTTTCAACCGTGTGCGGATTCGGCACCGAATGGTACATGCAGTCGCTTAAAAAGGGGAAGGTGAGCTATGCGGTTTTCGTCACCGCAGTTCTCTACGCCCTTTCGCTTCCCCCCATAACGCCCTTCTGGATCGCCGCGGCGGGCATTATCGTGGCGGTGCTTTTCGGCAAGGAGGTCTTCGGCGGCTTCGGGAAGAATGTCTTTAATCCGGCTATCGTCGGACGCGCTTTTGTCTATGTCTCGTTTCCGATCGAATTGACCGGCAGGTTCGTCCCGGTATTTACCGGCTTTCCCGGCGGGTTCGGCCGCTGGAGTTTTTCTTCGCTTGAAACGCTTCCCGCTGCAATGACGCAGGCGGGGTTGCAGCTCACCGACGCGGTTACCGCCGCTACGCCGATGTGGTCTCGCCGCGATTTTCGCTATGCCGCCGACTGGCTGCAGCTTCTTTTGGGAAATATCGGCGGTGTCTTTTCCAGCGGTCCATCGACGAAGGTGCTCGCCGCCGGTTCGATCGGCGAAGTGAGCGCAGTGGCGATCGTCGCGGCCGCGATCTACCTGATCGCGACGAAAACCGCCCAGTGGAGGTTGACGGTAGCGACACTGGTCGGCGCCGCGGGTATCACGCTCCTGCTGCGGCACGGGCTCGGCATCGATGCCATGCCGCCCCTGCACTTCACCCTGCTGTCGGGAGCGCTTCTCTACGGTGCGGCATTCATGGTGACCGATCCGGTCAGCGCCCCCAAGCTGCCCCTGTCGCAATGGATTTACGGGATGTTCATCGGCCTGATGGTGGTGTTTTTCAGGTACCGGTCGATTTTTGCCGGAGGGCTCGGGTTTTCGATCCTGCTCGGCAATATGCTCGCGCCGTCGCTTGATTTATGGATAAAGCGGTACCGGGCGGCGAAGGAGGGAAAGGCTCCGGCATGAAAAAGACCTCTCCCGCGTATGTCGTCGGATTCATGATCGTCGTCTGCGCGCTTTGCGGCGCGGCGGTTTCTCTTGTCCAGTATTCGATGAAACCCGTCCTCGACGCCAACGCCCGCCTCGCGCGCAACCGCACCATTGCCCGGGCGTTCGGGCTCGTTGTTGCGCGGCAGACCGCCGGTGCGTATGATTCGGCGCTGGCGGAGCATGTCGTCGCAACGACCATTTCCGGCAATAACCGTCAATGGCACCTTTTCACGCGGAGGGAAGCCCCCCACGACATCGGCTTTATTTTCAGCGGCACGGCATTCTGGGACATGGTGTCCGGCATCATCGTCCTCTCGCACGACCTCGGCGTCATCCGGTCGCTTGAAATCATCGAGCAGAAGGAGACGCCGGGTCTCGGAGCGCGTATCGAGGAGCCGCGGTTCAAGGAACAGTTCAAGGCGTATCCCGTCGACTGGGCGCAGCCGGCCGGGAGGCGGATCGTCTTCGGGGAGGCGGGCGTGAGAAGCGGACACCGCATCGACGCGATCACCGGCGCCACCCAGACTTCATCGGCGCTTCAGCGGATTCTTAACAGTGAAATTGACGCCTTCAGACCAATTTACGAACGGTACCGGCAGGCGGACACGGTGCATTCGGCGGGGAGATAGGGGGGTATGGCGGCTTCGACAAAAACGCTTTTCTACGACGGATTCTGGAAGAACAACCCGATCATTGTCCAGGTGCTGGGCGTCTGTTCGACGCTCGCGGTCACGAACCTGCTGGCGAACACGCTCTTGATGTGCTTCGGGCTGGTCTTCACCACGGCCATGTCGAGCTTTACCATTTCACTGCTGCGCAATTACATTCCCGGCCGCATCAGGATGATCGTCCAGGTGCTGATCATCGCCACGTTCGTGATGATGGTCGACATTCTCATCAAGGCGGCGGCTCCCGACATCCACCGGTTCATCGGCCCGTACGTG
>JAFGNB010000224.1 GCA_016927235.1 Chitinispirillaceae bacterium | reverse complement strand
CGCGCCTGATGGAAAACGAGATGCCGTCGACCGCTTTGACAAAACCGCCGACGACGCCGAAAAGTCCCTTTCTGATCGGGAAGTGGACGAGAAGATCGTTGACATTAACGACAATATCGCTCGATTGCGGCGCCGCTGTTTCATGCATAGAGCAGGCACCTTACCTGATGGCCGTTTTCAAGAGATGAAAGCGCCGGGTGTTCGACGGCACAACGCGGCATCGCCCGGTTGCAGCGGGGATGAAACGGGCAGCCCGGCGGGATGTTCCGCAGCGTCGGCACCTCCCCGGGAATCACGGTCAGCCGCTCTTTGCGCGCATCGAGGGCGGGGATCGTTTCGAGCAGGTTAACGGTGTAGGGGTGCATGGGGCGGTCGAAAAGCTCCCTGAGCGTCGCATACTCCATCACTTCACCGGCATACATGACAATAACCGCATCCGCAATATCTCCCACGATACCGAGGTTATGGGTGATCAGGATCATGCTCATGTTTTTTTTGCTTTGCAGGCCGTGAAGCAGATCGAGAATTCTGGCTTGAACGGTAACATCGAGCGCAGTAGTCGGTTCATCGGCGATGAGCAGGCGCGGATTGCAGGAAAGCGCCATGGCGATCATGACACGTTGGCGCATTCCGCCGCTCAGCTGGTGAGGATAGCTGTCGGCAGTGCGCTTCGGATCGGGAATGCCGACTTCGGCCAGGATCGATTCGATGATAGTATCCGCTTCGGATGGCCGTGCAATGTCGTGGTGAACGATCGCTTCTTTTATCTGGCTGCGGCAGGTATACACCGGATTGAGCGAGGTCATCGGGTCTTGAAAAATCATTGAAATTCGTCTGCCGCGTATGGTGCGCATCTGCTGCTCTGAAAGGGAAAGAAGGTCACTTCCATCAAAGAAGATACTTCCCGCGGAAATCATTCCCGGAGGGGGAACAAGCCGCATGACGGCAAGTGCAGTCACGGTTTTCCCGCAGCCTGATTCTCCGACAATGCCGAGGGTTTCGGTTTCATCAAGTGAGAAGGAGACTCCTCTGACCGCCTCGGCGATCCGGTCGTCGGGCAACGTAAAGGAAATGTGAAGGTCGCTGCAGGAGAGCAAGTGCTGAGTCATATGGCTTCATAACGAAAACTGTTAAATGGGAGTAGGGAAAACAATACCTGTTCTGTTTTCACGGCGTCGGCTCCCGCAACTGCCGCGACCGGACAGGCAGGCCGCATCCTTCCCGTCACCGATCGTTTTGAACCACCAAAAAGCGATATCAATTTATAAACGGTACGCAGCACATTGAATTAAATCAATAATTTATATATTGAATTGAGATGATAATGATAACAATAGAATACACAAAATTTTAATAAACGTTGACGATCTTTCTATTAAGTGCTATATTAAATGCAGAATAGTTACGAGGCATATTCCTATATTATTTCAATTCACCCGCACCTTGAAGGGGAGGTATCCATGAAACGAAGCATTATCGGAACGGCGCTTATAACGCTTCTGCTTGCGACGATCGTTTCCGGTCAGATGCAGCTGGGCCGCATTTACTCACGGGCCGTTCGAGAGGGGTACGGCCTTCAAACGCATGTGGATTCATTGCTGGTGGATACACGGGTCAACTCCGGGCTGGCAGTCAGCCGTTATACCCTGGTGCTGACTCCGGGGACCTATAATTATGCCACTATTGCAAAAGATACGCTTTCGGAGATCGCTCCCATGTCATTCGACAGTATCGAGATGACGATGAGTTTTCAACTGCCGTCGGATTTCGTCGCCGACAGCATGTGGCTATGGATCGACGGTGAACCGGTCGAGGCCCAGATACAGGACCGCGCGCTTGCTTCGCAGCAGTACCGGGAGATCGTCGGCGTACGGAGAGACCCTGCCCTTCTCGAGACCTGGGGCCGCGGGTCGTACAATCTGCGCATATTCCCCGCTTCTTCATTGAAGTCGCGGAAGATCGCCGTGGAGTTTCATCACACATTCAATGACGACTCCACTTCGGAAGGGGATCGGCTTATTACCGCCTGTCTTCCCGTCACGTTCGACAGCACCTATGTCTATTATTACAATGTACGGACGTCAGTGTTCGAAAAGAACATCGGCTATATGGAGGCTACTTTTTCAGCCGAGGACAACGGCGAATATACGGTGGACGTTCCGGGTCTGGGCAGCGGGAGGTTCTCTTCGGGAAAGGAACTCACCCTGTCCGCCGATGAAATCGTCAAACTCGACCCCGGGATGATCGTTGCCGAAGACCCGTCGGGAACCGATGAATTTCTCTGGGTCGGCAGGGACGGGAAGAGCGAGGAGATGATCGCAGGCGTTTCAATGGAGGTATCGGATGCAACGATGCGCTTTGATGATGAGCCCGACACCCGCATCATTATCATGGATATGCGCAACAGCGTCTGGGACTGGAACGAGTATTACCGAAAGCGGGCGGAGGCGTACAATACCACCTACACTGCCTATGCCGGCTATGAAAAATACAACATCTGGGAGCGTGCGCAGAAATACGCCGTTCTGGCGCTGCAGCAGTACCTGACCACGGAGCAGAAGTTCAATGTGCTTATCGGCGGCACGACGGTGCAGCCGGTGTTCGATGCACCGGTCGAAGCGAATGCGGCGAATCTCAACCAGGCAATCAAGGCGATCGTCGACGCCGCTCCCTCTTCCGATGCATCGACCGAAGCGCTCATCGAGGCGACGATCGCGCAGGCGCCGCGAGGGATCGCCGTGCTTATCAGCGATCTGATTCAGCCGCCAGATTATCGGATCAGGGTGGACAACACCTATTCCGTCAGTGAAAACGGCGCCGCCTACGATTCGCTTATGAAAAGGATTGCCGACAGGGTGAAGAAATCCGATCTGACGCTTTTCACCATCGAGGACAACTACCAGTTGCTTCGGATCGCACTTGAGTCGGGCGGTTACCGGTTGTCGGGCCTGCTCAACCGGTACAATATCGCGTACAGTTATAAGATCGTCGACGGCAAGAGAATCACCGTTCTGAAACTTCCGGATCTTTTCGGCAGTTCGAATTACAGCGGCATCCGCAACCTGTCGGTAACCTCCGACCTGCTTGCCGATATCGCCTATTCGGTTGACGGGTACTACAACGGGTACTATTATTACTACGACCTCCGCAGCGGGGGAGACGTCACGATAACGGAATCCGACGTCGTCATAGAGAGATCGCTCGCAAAGTTGGCGCTTCCGTCAACTTACAACAGTAACAACGTCCTTGTCCGGATCGCCGGCAGTATATCGGTTGAAAACAGCGGAGAACCGGTTGACGTAACCATCCGCGGAAAAACGGGCGGACTCTGGTTCACCTGTGAGGCAACCGCCGCCGGCGGCTATACGCCCGCCACGTCAAGTTATCGGCCGTTCATCGATCCGCAGTGGGCGTTCCGCAGGAGCGAACAGCTGGGATTCGACAATTACATCGATAATGCCGCCGCGATCAAGGAAATCGGCATGGAGTACCACATTGTCACCCGTCAAACAAGCCTGCTTGCGCTCGAGCCGGGAATGAAGCTCTGGGTCGACTCCGCCTGGCAGCAGGAGCAGCAGTCGGTGGAGAGGAGCGAAGGGGGAGTTGCGGGCGAAGCGATGGACGCCTCGTACAACGCCACCGCCAAGGACGGCGGAGCGCCGACCACGGAGGTCGGGTCCGGTATCGCTCTTGACGGCGTCTCTCTCACCGATATCCTTGCCGGAAGCGACATCGCTCCGGTGGTGGAAAAGCAGGCGGAGCACCGTTCATTCTCGGTTACCGCTGCCGGCTCAATGATCAGGATCACCCTGCCTTCAACGCACGTGAGTGATCCGATCGTGCTGCGACTCTTCGATCTCAAGGGACGGCTGGTCGCGCAGAAGAGTGTCGCCGCGCATGAAGCGGGTGCCGGGACGCTGCAATGGAACATCGCCCGGGATGCACCCGGACTGAGCAGAGGATTGTATACGATGCATATTTCGAACCGTTCACTGAAAACAATTTTCCGTATCACCCTGATGGGAAGCTGACAGGAGGTTGCAGGGAAAAACGGCGGGACTCCGCGCACCAGGCGCGGGGTCTCATCGCTTTAAAAGAGGGGACATGGGAACCATATTCGAATACATGGATTACCGCGACTACCTGCGCAGTCTCTTCGAGCAGCGCAAGGCGGATCATCCGTTCTTTTCCTACCGTCTTTTTTCGCAGAAAGCGGGATTCAAGTCTCCCAATTTCCTCAAACTGGTGGTCGACGGCAAGCGCAACCTGACAAAAGAGAGCGTCTACCGGGTCGCGAAGGCGTTCGGACTCAACAAGAGCGAAAGCGATTATCTTGAGAACCTGGTGTTTCTTAACCAGAGCAAGACGCTCGATGAAAAAAACCTTTACCTGTCGCGTATCCTGCGCTACCGCGTCAAATGCGATCCGAGGCTCCTGGAGTCGTCGGAATATGATTATTACTCGCAGTGGTACCATCCGGTCATCTGCGAACTCGTGACGGCGCTGGATTTCAAGGAGGAATTCCGCAGGCTGGGCAACGCGGTCATTCCGGCGATCAGCGCCGCGGAGGCCGAGAAATCGGTCGCTCTGCTCCTCAAGATCGGACTTATAGCGCGCAAAGGGGACGGATCGTACGTGCGGACATCCGCATCGTTTACCACCGGTCCGCAGGTGCGTTCGGTGGCGGTGGCGAACTATCACAAGGCGATGATGCGGCTTGGGTCAGAATCGATCGAACGGTTCGCGGCCGGCGACCGCGACATCACCAGCGTCACCGTGACGGTATCGGCAGAAACCTGCCGGACGATCCGCGAGAAGCTGCAGCGTCTCCGGCGCGAGCTGCTCGAACTTGCCGAAGCGGACCGCACCCCGCAGCGGGTCGTCCAGTTGAACCTTCAGCTCTTTCCATTATCAATTGAGTTGCCGCGGGGGGAGGGGGAACAATGAAACACCGTCTTCTCTTTCCGGTTTCCGGCATGGTCGTGATGCTTATCGCAGGGTTCATGCGCTGCACGACCGGGCCGACGGCGGGTACGGAGACAGGCAATCCGGACATCACCGCCTGCCTTACCACCGCCTTGTCGATGTTCGATTCCGTTGACGCGTGGCTGCCGTCAACGTATCTTGTGGAAGGCGAACAGCAGCTCGATCCGGGAAAGGTGTATACCGCATCACCGGACATTATTCTGGCAAAACGGCGTGCACTTGCAGCATCAACTGCTTCCGATACGATCGATTCGGGAAGCCGGACGTTCAGGGTTGATACGTTCGTCGTTGTTGATACCATTTTTGTGGATACCGTCATCGTCAGCGAAACGATGGTGCAGGACACGGTTGCGGTGCAACCCGACGAGGATTCCTCCAGTGCCCTTCTTATAACGCAGCGTGTCAGATACGATTCCCTTTTTCTTGTCGATACGGTACTGCGGCGGGACACCTTCTACCTTTATATGACCGGTTCCGGCATGACGGCTTCCACCGGAGGAGGCAGCAAGGAATATTCCGTTGATTCTATAGCAAAAAATGAGAGTATTGACGCCGATTATGTCGTTGTCCGCGACTCGGCGAGCGGTTCGATTTCCCTGTTTGAGATTCCGCTGATTGTAAAGGACACAGCAGGCCAACGGTCGACCGTGGATGCCGAGGTCCGTTCCGACAGCGCCTTCACCATGGTGGCGCGGCAATTGACGATAGGGGATGTTTTCGTTTCGGAGACCTACCGCGACGCCGACGGCGACGGCTTCCTCGCGACCGCGGCGTCCGGTGCGAATCCCCTGTCAACCGGCATCGTCGCCCGCCGCCGTGGAACACGGGAAAACGTGCTGCAGGTCGATTTCGATGCCGGTTCCGACAACCTTTTCGGGACGATCGGCGATAACCGCATCCATGCACTGCTGCGAACCTGCAGCGAGGACGGCGCGGTTGTCGATCGGGTGCATTACGGACCGCTGTTTTTCGGTGAGCATGGCGACACGGTATTTCTGCAACGCGACCGTGCAACCCCGGATGATTCGTTTTCGCAAAGAACCGACCGGTATATCTGCATCACCGGCGACGATCCAATCGACCATCGCGGCAACCTGCTTGCCGTTTATACCCTCTCTTCCGTTTTTAGAAACGGTGCAATTGAGGCCATGGAGATCAGCGTCAGCCCGGAGGCGCTTCTTTCAAAGGGGCAGTCACCAACCATCGGTATTGTGCGGGCAACAGTGAATTACGGAAAAGGATTGACCGGTATCGTAGAGGCTTCAATCGATTACGCGTCGGAAACGATCGATGGCATCTATGCAGAAGCAGGTGTCGAGTATCGTCTGACCTACCGCCGAAACGGCAACAGCCTGGAGCTGCTGCCGCTGCAGTGACGGCAATCGTGAATTCCTGAAATCAGTTGTGCACTGTTTCAGGAAGCTGCAGTACTCTCAACAGCGAATCCCTTGGCTAATTCCTCAAGCACGGGCTCGATCCCGCACTCTTCGATACGCGTTTCAAATTGAGGTGATACAAGCTGCTGCAGATGATGAGAGACGAGCTGTGCTTCTTCAAGATAGGAATTTTTACGCAGCGCATCCTGCACTTCATTTAAAAACGCAATGGTTCTGGTGAGATCCTGCGACGATCTTTTTAAAGGTGTGTGTGGCTTCATTTGCTTAATCGATTAAATAGCAGTTGGACAAATATTCATCTCCATTTCGCTTATGGTTGCCGATATATTTTTTAATATATAGATATTTTTTAAAAAAGGGAGAAAATTTTAACGTTCACTCACACCCCGCATCAAT
>JAFGNB010000223.1 GCA_016927235.1 Chitinispirillaceae bacterium | reverse complement strand
CTGGAACGGATTAACCAGATTTTTTTATCGGAAATAAAAACCGATCATTTCGTCACGTTTTTTTACGCGATCCTTGACACGTTCAAGCACTCCATCCGTTTTACCTCCGCAGGCCATTGTCCCATCATTCTCCTCGACCGAAGCTCCTCTACCTGTCGTCTTATCAAGGCCGACGGTCTTTTTCTTGGGGTATTCCCCGATATGATGCTTCATGAAACCGAACTGATCTACACACCCGGCACCATCCGGATGGTGCTTTATACCGACGGTCTCATCGAAGCGAAAAAAAAGGACGATGAAATGTACGGCGTTGAACGGTTGAAATTCATCGTTGAAAAAACGCTCCGACAGTCGGTAAAAGAGGCGGTCGACACCATTCTCGTGGATCAAAAAAAGTTCTGCGGTGAAAACCTCTCGCCTGAGGACGATATAACGCTGCTCGTTATCGATTTCTGAAGCGGGCAGAAGAAATCAGAACCCCAGCAGCATCGATACGTTGATCACGTCGAATACGTGAAGTGTGTTGTATTCATACGACCCGTCCAGTGAAAAGCGTTTTCCCGCAAGCTGCTCGGCGTTCACCTTGAGGCCGAATCCTCCGGTGATCTTCCACGGGGTTTTATAGGGAGCCATGATCTCGCGCTGCAAACCGACGCGCAGGAAAAAGAGATTGAAAAATTCGTGTTCCAGCCCCCCCGCCATCTTCCAGGGTTGATCGTTATAAAGAGGGAACTGACCCTCGGCGATAAGAAAGGTGGAGTACCCGGCCTGAAACGTGCCGCCCATTAAAAGCGCCGACGGCTGCGCTTCGAAATAGCGCATTCCGGTCGTGACGTTTTTCCAGTAGTTGAGCACCGGCACATCACGGAAAAGAAGCCCGTAGCGAATCTGGTCGGAGAGTTCCCATAACAACCCTACGTCAAGTCCCACCCCGAGAGAGCTTCCTCCCGGGGAAATGTCCGAGGTGCTTTTGACTCGGTTGCCGAGAACCTTTACATTGGCGCCAAGCGAGAACGGCCGAAGGAACGACGGAAGGCGGTTGAATTTATAGGCGAACGCCGAAACGAAATACATTTCGGTCATCAGACGCTCGCGGTCGGCCCGGTAAAGCAGTGCCTGCCCGAATCCGATTTCACGGGTCGCTTTATTGGCGTACGATGCGGCGAAATTGTCAAGCCCGAAGCGGTACTGGTAGGCGAGCACCGCCTCGGGCCCGGCCACCCAGGCCATCCCCGCCGGATTGTACAGGACGCCGTAGGCGTCGTCGGAAGCCGCGACATAGGCGTTCGCAAGCGCCGCCGGTCGCGCGAACAGCGGCACGCCGGTCGTCGCCAGCCCGCTCAGCGGTTCGTCGAGATACTCCGCCTCGACCTTGCCGGTTTTCTGTTCGACGCCGTAGTTGATCGCCCCGTAGAGTAGGCCGGCTCCGATGCATCCAGCGGAGGATATGAAAAACTGGCGTTCGTTATGTACGGCGGGGCCGTAATAATTTTCCATTGCGGCGTTTATCTCGCCTTCATGGCCGTGCAGTTTCGCTACGGCCGCCTTCAGGACATCGGCCGGCGCCACACCCGGCGCACCCTGCAGGGTAACCGTTTCCACGGTCTTCCGGGTGACGACGTCGATCAGGGTCATCCTGACCCCGCAGCGGCGGTTTCCCCATTCGATACTCCCGAAAAGCATCCGGTCCATGCCGGTTGTCGTTCCGATGTCGAGAACACACCGCGGATCGCGGCAGTGAAGCGGCATCTTTTTCCCCGCCTTCGAGAGTCCGGTTTCCAGTGCAGCCTGGTCATAACACCGGTAGAAGCCGATCTCCTTTACCAGCGCGATAAGGTCGTACTGCGCCTGTGAGGCGATTTCCGCCGCATGATCGAACTGCTCGAAATTCAGAATACCGATGTTGATCCGGCGCTCCGCCGCGGGTTCAGGATTTTTCGCCGCCGCTGCCACCGATGCGATACATACAATTGCCAACAGTGCCTTCACAGCCACCTCCGGTGTCATTGCCGTTATTTCATGAGAACGATCTGTTTCATCTTCCGTTGCTCTTTACCGTTTATACTGGCCGTCACCACCGCAAAATATCGTCCGTTCCGACACATCGTGTCCCCTCCCAGCGCGACGACATGGTCGTTTCCCGACGGGAGCAGCTCACGGCGCGAGGTACGGCCGTCCCACCAGAGATAATACGGCAGATTATCGGCATTCTGCAGCAGCAATGACCATACCTGATCGCCGAGGATGTTGTAGATGCGGAGACGAACTTCAGTCCGCGCTTCACGTATATCGGCGCGTACCCGTATGCAGGTGCCGTTTCGCTGCGGAACCCGGTCTTCATTGTCGAACGGATTGTAGTGCGGAACGATATAGGGTGAGAAGGGGTTCGGGGCGATATCCATCGACAGTGCATCCGCAGGTTCGTACACGATGCAGTAGCGTGAAAAGTGCGTGAGCCCCGCGCTGACCATGGCACCATCCGAAGACACCCTTGAATTGGCGAGCGTTCTCCAGAGCAGACTGTCCTCGATCCATTGCGCCACCGAGAGATGCTGCTTTCCCGATGCCGCCTGTCGCTGCAGGCTTTTCGGCACTGCAAGATTGAGGCGGATGCTGTCGGCACTCAGATCGAGGGTGACGTTTTCGAGCTGCCGGATCTCGAACGCGAGCGTATCGACGCTGCGCACCGCGCCGAAACCGCGTTTGAACTGATTGACAAGAACGGTATTGGCGATTTCGAGCAGGCCGATGTCGCCGCCCCTTACCACATGCGGAGGCAGCACGATGCTACAGCCGATTCGATTGTTTACCGTGTCGGGCGATGCCCGGTCGGTAATCATGAACCGGACGTTGAGCCCGGCCGCAGACTGCTCGTCAAGCCGGTATTCACCGGTTACGGAACCGACCGAGGCCAGTATCCTCACCATTCCCGCGAAATTCCTGAGGGGCCTGAAAACTCCCGACGCGCTTATCGTTCCGGCGTCGGGAGGGCTTATCGCCCACTTCGGAATAAGGTCAACACGGTTGTGTGCTGCATCCATTCCGGAGGCGCTGAATTCCGCGAGATCGGTCGATGCGGTCGAAATGGGGCTGGGGTTGGCCGCATCGGTACGGGTGACTGCAATCGTTGTGATTGCGGATCCCGTCACATTGAATTTCAATGAAGCGCCGTTCGCCAGCCCCGGCGCGAGAAGGATTCTGGAGGTGTCGATTGAAACCGTCAGCACGACGGGTTTTGACGTGCGGGAGGTTCCCGTCGTCACCTTCGTTTTCAATCCGTTCTTTGCGCTGAGGACCGCCCCCTGCGCATCGTTCAGCGACCATGAAACGCCGCCGCCGGCGATGGTGGTGTCAACGATGAACGTTGAGCTGACATACCCTTTCAGTTCGAACGTCGCCTCGTACTGTGAAGGAAACGACAGCGTATCGTCGGATGCGGGTGCGATCTCGAAACGGGTAAGCATGCTTCGGTCGGGAGCGATGAAAACGGTGAAGGCCTCACGGTCGTACCCGTATGCATCCGAGCCGCGCCACGCTTTGAAATAGTACATCATCGTACTTCCGTCACGCGGGGGAACGAAGCTGAAGGCGTAGGAACTGTCGTCGGCGGTATCGGTGACGACGGCGAACACGGCGGCGACGGCGTCTTTATAGTAAAGCGCAACCGAATCGAGTCGTATGCCGGAACGGATGGAAAGCGAAACACCTCCCTTTTCGGGCACGAGGGTATCGTCGGCGGTATGCACGACGCTCAGGTCGACGGTATCGATATGGGTCACCTCCGAGTCGGCGACCGTAAACCGGTGATACGACAGGTCGAGGATGGAGTCGGGACCTGCGTCGACCGACACAACGTAGAGACCGGATCCGGTTTTGACAAGCGAATCTTTTATCGGAATGGTCTTCACTATCGGCGACTGCATTTTCACCGAAGCGGAAACGGCCGCGGAGCCTGCGGTCCTCCATCGTATGGTCTTGTCGCCCGGTTTGAGATAAATCCTTGCCAGGGAACGCCCCGCCTTTCCTCCGGCGAAGGCAACCGTATCCTTTCCTCCCACGCTGTCGAGCACAAGCCCCTCTTTTCCGGCGCGGAAGAGGTACGATCCGTCGGGAATGCCCCGCAGCTCAAAATCGCCGCTCACACCGCTTTTTCCCGAACCGGCGACGCTTCCTGTCGCGATATCGACGAGACTGACATTCGCATTTCCGACCGCAATTCCGTTTGACGACATCGTGACGATGCCGGAAAGCATTCCCAAACCCTGCAGCGTGTCGTATACCGTCTGAGTCGCCTTCAATTCGGTAGTAAAAACAACGGGATCACTCTTTTCGACGAATCCTTCCGCGCTACTGTACATTTCGAACTGTTTTCCGCCGGCAAGACTCGCTCTGAAATCGCCGTAGGTCGGGTCGGAAAGAACGCTTACCGTATCGGTTGAGCCGTCCCGAACAAACAGCACCTTCGCACCGGTAATCGGGGCGATGACCCGGCTCTCTCCCACCCATGTCTTCCCGTAAACGTATCCCGTCACCAGCGTCGCGCCAGGTTCAAGCGTGACATTGATCGCTCTGGAACTCATGACATCGATCGACTTGCTGTATGAAGTGAAACCGGTTTTATCTGCAACGACCGCATAGGTCCCGGACGGAACGGTGAATGAGAATGCCCCGTTCTGGGGCGTCGAGGGAACTTCACCGACCAGCGTTCCGTCTTTGTAAAGACGTACCCGAACGCCCAGCAGTGCATCGCCCCGGCTGTTTTTCACCGTGCCCGAAAGGGTAAAGGGGTTTTTTTCCAGAACGATCGACCCGAAATCGTAGTTCTCACCGGATAAAACCGTTATTTTTCGGGGCAGCGACGGCTGGTATCCCTCCATCGATACTCCGATGCGCCAGTCGGCGGTGTAACAGTTGAGCACAAAACCGCCGAGCGCATCGGCCTTCGTCGTTACGGTGTCGCCGCGGTCGGATACTCCGTACACCTGCGCCAGATTGATCCCTTTATCGGACCGGTCGAGCACTTTCCCGTACACCGTCGCGTCGGGGCGTTCAAGATAGAAAATCTGGGTCGCCGTTTCCCCGTCCCCGACCACCATGGTCCTCGACTGCTGCTCGAATTCGCTCTTTATCGCGGTGACCCGATAGGTACCCACCGGCCGTTCGCGTTCGATAAACCCCTTGTCGTCGGTGTAAAAAAGCAGGGGCGCCTCAAGTGAGCCGTCGAGCACCTCCACCTTCAACTCCACCAGACCGACCGGATTGACGACGGTATCGCGTTCGTCGTCCGAACCGACGACGATCTGTTCCTTGGTGTAAATCACCATGGTGCCGGTGGGAGCTTTATAATGGAATCCCGCCGTGTCGCCGACCGTGCCGGCGCCCCGGTCGTTCACCGCGATCACGCGCCAGGTGTATTTGTTGCTCGTCAAGACCGAGGCGGCGTCGATCTCAACCGAGTCCGCCTCATCGGCCCCGCTTCTTCCGTCCGCGACGACTTCCGTCTGATACACCACAAGCTGTGCGTTGATCCCTTCAAAATCCGATCCGACATAAATGTAAATCTTATAGGTATTCGCCTTCGAATCGAGGTTCTTCCATTTGAAAAACACCTTCCTGTCGTCCGTTGACGTGAGGGTGATTTTTTTCGGGTATATGCATTCCGGCTTATTGAGCGAGGTGCCGGTGACGGTGAACTCGCCGGGCGGGAGTTTCACCTTCATCGACGAAAAGGCCATATGGTTGCCGTAGTTGTTCAGGACGACCCAGGTATAGTTCTGGCCCGGAGAGAGCGGCGGCGGATCGGCGGTGATCGTGCGGGAAGGATCGGGCGCTCCATACACCATCTGCGTCGCCGGAGTGATGGCCTGCCAGATGATGCTCAGGCCCTGGAGGTTGATTTCGCCGCTCGAACTGTCGATCTTGATGATGTCGTCCGATAAAATGATATGGTAATAGGGAACGCCCGGATTCGCGTTCCACCGGAAGGTGGGAGTCATACTGGAAATTGTTCCCGAGGGCCCGGTCCAGTCGACCGGATCGGGGCTTTCGATAATAAGCTGAAATTCGTTCGAAACCAGCGTATCGTTTGCAAGAGGCAAAGCGACCACGCAATAGAAAGCACCGAATCCCATGCCCGGCTGATCGGTTGCGCGGAAGGCGATCCCCCGCTTCGCAACCGGATCGGAGGGCGACGGAGAAAAATAGACGTTGTCGCGGATGCTGTCGCCTGTCGAAATTGACGTATCAATATAAGGGACGGCGATCGAATACCGGTAATTGGCGAGTTTCCCTCCGCCGGGGGAACGGTCGTAGTAAATCGTCCCTGAGTCCGGCGCCGTAAAACCGGCACCGCGCGAGATGCCCGTCCACTTCACCCATACCGTTTTTGCGGCCGCCTGCACGCCGATCGGCGCTTCGACGATGAGGTAATCGGTGGATTGCTGTGCCGATACGCAGAGTCCCGCCAGTACGACCGCCATTCCTTCCTTAATGTGCATTGCCATGCATCAATCCTTTCATAGCGCTGCCCGCTGGGAAAACCCGCAGCCTAGAAATAGTAATACACCCCCGTTTTGAACGCGGGCAAGGGAAGTATGTCAAGCTCCAGCAGTAATTGTATCTTCGTCCCCAAAGCGGTTCCCATGCTGAGCACCGGGAGCATAGCCGACTTGCCGAGCTTCATGGGCAGCTCGAGCTCGGTCATTTTCGATCCCAGCAGATTGGATTGATCGCCGTAACGGAAATCCATGCCGAAAATGCCGAGATTTAAGAAACTGTTGAACAGATTGATTTCCAGCAGCATGACGTGGTCAACCGATATGCCGTAATCGATTACAATGGAATCACTCATATCCGACCGGTTCGTTCCCGTTTCGAGCGCCACCTGTTCGCGGGCGATACGGTCGAGTTTCATGGCCACCTCGCCGAAGAGCTTCGTATAGGAAAATGTCAGTTTTTCCGGTACTATTTCAAAGCCCAGCGTCAGCCCGGTCGGCATTTTCCAGATCAGATCGCTCTCCCGGTATCCGTCGCCGGCCTTCGTACGGGTCGAATAGACAATGCTGTCGGTTGCATTTGCCGTGAGACCCTGACGCATTTCGGGACTGTTCAGGACATCGGGATCCTCCAGATCGTAGAGAAATTCCCCCGATTCGGGATCGATGAAAAAAGGCAGCTCGTACTTTGCATAAAAACTCCCCGGCGCCTTTATCGTGAATCCGAATCTTCCGACCACCGAAAAGCGCCAGGCTTTACAAGCTATCGTCGGCGACCAGATCTCGGCTTCGTAATGGCCGTATGCCGCGCCGTTGATCTTATCCGAGGAATAATCCAGTTCGCCGCTGATGTCCGGTATCGCAAAATCGGACGTTTCATCGCCGCTTACGGAAATGTCATACCGGCCGAGCAGATCGACATCGATCTTTCCCCGCATGTCGAGCATAAAAACGTGACGATGCAGGTTGAGCGCCAGTCTGACATAGCGGTTTACCTCGAAGGCATAGCCGAACGTCATCGTCTCCCATGAAGCGGTCAGGCTCAACGGCATGTTGACGGTGCCGCGCAGAATGAAATTCACCCCTTCCATGAGTGAATCGGGACTCAAGAAAATATTCGGATTACCCAGGGTGTTCCGATAGTCGAGAAAAAAATTCTGCGTACTGGAAAACGACGCAACGCCTCCCATCATCGGCACGTCGACCCGGACCGTCGGGTTCGGGTTCTGACGCGCTCCTGCCGTGGGCTTGAACTCATCTCCATTCGTGAAAAGCACACTGTCGGAAAAAAGCGAATCCACCGCCGGATTGATGTAGCCGGTATAATCACGAACATTGACGCTTTTTTCCAGGGGCAGATTCATCCCGAAATACCCCTTCGGATATTCGAACGAAACGTTCAACGGATCACGGAGCAAGTCGTAGTTGAATCCGATTCCCACCCGTGCCTCAAAGGTCGGCAGCTTGATCTCGGCGCCGAGGTCCTCGCCGGTGACCACATCGTCGGCAGCCCAGACCTGCAGACCGATTGCCGGTATAAGGATGCACGCAGCCCGTATATGCATGGGGAACGCTCCTTCGTTAAAAGAACCGTTTAAAACATCAATTATATGGTGGGTGCCCGTGGGGAGTCAAGCGGGAAGTTGCATAAGCTCAACACTACGATAAGTTATCTATCGTCAATAACAAGCGCGTCGCCGCGCCACAATCGCCCCGACGCTAGCGCAATTACTTTAGAAGTGGTTTCATAACTCCATTCTGGCTTCGCCCGGCTGCGACGGCCACTACCTTTGTCGAGCTGCATCGCCATATTTCGATGTAATATGGCTGTTTCGCTCTTCGCGGTAGTGGACGTCTCGCTCGTGCTCGGGCCGACGCCTGGAGTTATGAAACCACTTCTAGGCTGAATCCGCGAATTCGCGCCTGAAAAAAACGGCGTCCGTTTCCCCTGCCGCTACAACACGGGAACGACAACCGCACGCTTCGATCCGATGCCTTTTCTGTCGGTACCGTACAGCAGATACACGCCCCCGGGCATTTTTCTGACGAGTTCAACGGCGCTTCTCGGCCGAGTGCCGGTCCGCACCGTTTTCCGCACTCCCTGCATGTTTACAATCT
>JAFGNB010000222.1 GCA_016927235.1 Chitinispirillaceae bacterium | reverse complement strand
AGTTGAATGGATGTTAACTTTGTTGCGATGGAATGGAATTACCGGTTACGCCAATACGTCTTACCCCGATTGTCCCGGCGGCTCCTGCTCCGCAGGTTCGATTCGACCGGCCGCATCACCCTCATTCCCGAACAGCAGCAGCGTCGATTCGATCAGCGCGAGATGACTGTACGCCTGCGGGAAGTTTCCGAGCAGCCGTCCGTTCTGCATATCGATATCCTCGCTGAACAATCCCACATGGTTCGCGGCGGAGAGCACGCGTTCGAACATGGCCAGCGCCTTTTCGCGTTCGCCGATTTTGAAAAGCGCGTTGATCATCCAGAAATTACAGATGGTAAACGACGAGCTCGGCGTGCCGAAGTCGTCGTCGTTGCGGTAACGAAACATCAGCCCGTTCCTGCAGAGGTTCGCTTCGGCGGACCGCACCGTGGCGATATACCGCGGATCGCGCGCCTCGAGGAATCCGTAGGGTTCGAGGAGCAGGGAGGTGGCGTCATGGTGATCGCTGCCGAAAGACTGAGTGAAGCTTCGCTGCCGCTCGTTCCACCCTTTCGTCTCGATTTCATGACGGATGCGACTGCCGGTTTCCCGCCACTGCCGTGCGTACGTCGCGGGAGCCCCCACCAGGTCGGCGATGGCGGCCCCGCGTTCCATGGCGCACCAGCAGAGCAGTTTCGAAAAAAGAAAATTTTTCGGATCGCTGCGGTACTCCCATATTCCCCGGTCGGGCTGCATCCACGAACTGCTCACCATGCGGACCACGGAGCGTACCACCGTCCAGAGCCGTTCCTTTTCCGCCGGTATGATGGTAAAGTGTTGCAGCGTATAGAGGATGATATCGAGCAGCACGCCGTAAATGTCGTTCTGTTTCTGGCGGTAGGCTGCATTGCCCACACGCACCGGCCGTGAATTCTCATACCCCGAAAGATGATCGAGAATATACTCGTCAAGCTGTTTTTCCCCCCTGATCCCGTACATGATCTGTATCTTCTCGTCTTTATAGGGGACAATATCGAGAATAAACCGCATGAACCGTTTCGATACATTCTCGTGGCCAAGCCGGGCAAGTATGGAAATGGCCATCGACGCGTCCCTAATCCAGCAGAAACGGTAGTCCCAGTTCCGCGCTTCACCGATCACTTCGGGAAGTGAGGTGGTGGCTGCAGCGAGCATTGCGCCGGTCGGTTGAAACGACAGGAGCTTGAGCACCAGCAGGCTGCGGATGATCTCGTCACGGTACCTGCTCACCGAGAAGGTCGAATGGGAGGCCCAGTTCATCCAGTACGCCTTGGTCCGTTGATACTCCAGAGCGATATAATCGTGTGTCAGAGGCACGATTTTCTGATTGTAGCTGAGCAGAAAAAAGGCGTCCTCCGTAAGCGGGATCGGACGTCCTTCGTAGACCGCGTCGTAATCGAGACTGGTATAGAGGTACATCGACTCGTAGCCGCCGTGCGTCGAGGTGCTTTTGATAAAGCGGTCGAAGCGGGCGTTTGTCGTTGTTCCCGCGCCGTAGTCAAGACGCGGCCGATAGTCGATGCGCACCAGCGGTGTGCCCGAACGAAGCCGCAGATATCTGATGAGATCGGGAGGGCAGTGATATTCGCCGTTATCGTGCCGGTACCGGGGCATGAAGTCGACGATTTCGTAGGTGCCGCGCTCCGTTTCAACGACGGTGCTCAGCAGATTCGAATGCCGCATATACTTCTGGGTGATTCTTTCGGTATCGTCCGATCCGATATGGAAATGCCCCCCCCCTTTTTTGTCGAGTATCGATGCGAACACCGATGATGAATCGAAGAAGGGCAGACAGAGCCATTCGACGGTCGCTTCACGGGAGATGAGCGCCGCCGACATACAGTTGCCGATTACCCCATAGTCCAGATTGTCCACGAAAACTCCTTGCATTGAGAACGCCGCTCGACCGGAAGTCAACGCTTCTTCACTCCCAGTTCCCGGTCGAGCCTGCGCAGTATCTTTTTCACTGCCGCCGATTCGGCAAACACATACTCATCGAGCATCGCGACCTGCAGCAGCCCGTGTTCGTGTTTGAGGCTTGCGAGCGCCACCGACCAGTTCCCGTGGTCGCGGGCCTGCTTCAGAAGCGCGATCGCCTCGTCGAGATGGTCGTCGGTGTTCCAGTCATAATACTGCGCATCGGCAATGATCGTTTTAATTGCTTTTTTCACCTGCTTCGCGATATCGCTGTTGATGTTCAGCACATCGTACAGCTTCTGGGCATGCGCCGCATAGACGCCGATAACCGCACGCTCTTTTTTTGAAAGGATGCCGTCCGCTTTGGCAATTGCGATATACAGATGCGCCTCGCCCCTGCTCTGCAGGGCCACGGCGCTGTTTTTCATCAAACGATGCACGGGCATGCGGCAAAGCTCCAGTTTTAACGGCGGAATTGAAGAGGACGGTCTCCCTCTATTCAACCCCCGACAGGGAAAATACCAATCATTCACCGTCCTCCGGTAGTATATATTTATTGATGCCTAAACCGACGGCAGGACGCGTCTGAAGGAGTCGTCCAAATGAACAGCGCGGTTTTTAAACGACCGGAAGCAGCCGTTATTACGGCAGCCGTATCGATTCCGATTCTCGGGTATATCGATTACCTTACCGGAAGGGAGTTCGGATTCTTCATTTTCTATTTTTTTCCGATACTCTATACGGCATGGTACTGCAGGCTCACATCATCGGTCGCCATATCGGTACTTTCAGCGCTCGTGTGGTTTGCGGCAGACTTTCTATTAACACCTCATTATGCGTCTCACGTTTATTCGCTGTGGAATTCGATAATACGGCTCTTCGTCTTCATGCTGATCGTCTATTTTGTCTTTAAAATCAAACAGAGCATCGCCGCCGAACGAAAAATATCCGACGACCTCCGGACAGCGCTCGCCCAGGTAAAAACGCTGCGCGGGCTGATCCCCATCTGCGCCGCCTGCAAAAAAATCCGCAACGATCAGGGGTACTGGGAGCGAATCGAAAAGTACATCGAAGATCATTCCGAGGCAGATTTTTCACA
The DNA here is from genome assembly GCA_016927235.1 of Chitinispirillaceae bacterium. Classification (GTDB taxonomy): domain Bacteria; phylum Fibrobacterota; class Chitinivibrionia; order Chitinivibrionales; family Chitinispirillaceae; genus JAFGNB01. The sequence continues at coordinate 5,703 of JAFGNB010000222.1, read as the reverse complement.
CGGCATCTGTGAAGAGTGCGCGCGGAAACTCTACCCTGAGATTTTCAATAAAGAAAAGAAGGCGGAAGAATGAGCGCGGCGGAGGAAATGGCGCTTCGCCGTTCATTATGTTCCAACAGAATAGAAATGAAGCGTCATTGCCTATGGGTAATGAAGAATGAAGCCCCGGATGGACCGGGGCATTTTTGTTAGGTGGGTAATTACAGTCCCCCCCCCCGATGAGCGCCGGATTCGCCCTTCAAAGCGACAGTTTGATGCCCTATAAGGAGCGCCCCGCAGTGCTGCATTCAGTTGCTTTTCTCATAATCTTGGGAGGTATGGCACCGGCCACTGCTCTTGTGATCCCCCGATGGCTGCGTGGGAAACAGATTCCGATATCAGCCCGCATCGCTTTAATTACCACTTTAGTACTGCTTTTTTCCGGAATGTTCCTCTTTCTGGCATTTGAATGGGAGGGAGCGCTGGCCGGCCTCTCGTTCGGCGATAAACTGCACAATGCATGGTTTCAGTCAGTTACCTTGCGGACGGCGGGATTCAATACAGTGTGTATTGGGTCAATAACCAGCCCGACACTGCTGTTCATGCGCAGCCTTAAATCCAACCTGCTGAAACCGTTCGAGGAGATCCATTCGGTGATAAACGCCTTTCGCGGCGGCGATACGATGAGAAGGTGCGCCGGAAAAAACCTGCCGAAGGATATTGCAACGGTCTTCAGGGATGTGAACGAACTGCTCGACGGATTCGGGAAATAGGTGAAGTCCATTGTTCATGTATCCCGTAATATTGCCGTACGGCAATCCGAATTGTATTTTAAAGTGTAGATCGGCGTATGAGGTTTTAAAATTATGAAAACCGCGCTTTTTTCTCTCATCCTCTGCATTCAGTTTTTCCTGAATAGTCCACCTGCGACGTCAACGCCCGGGGATTCAATTGAAAAACAGCCTCTGGCGCGATGCGATGGTGCCGGTGTTTCCGTCGACACGCGGACAGTAGAGCCCGGAAACGTAACCTTGATCCGAAGCACGGACTGTTTTAACGGCAGTAATTCGTCGGTTATCGTGCCCCGTCAGTCAACCGGATTGCATTACTTTAAAAAAGCCCCAATTCCGATTCGTATTTTTTGCACAAAAACGGGTCTGTTTTCAATGAGGCATTCCTTTTTGACCCGTTCCTTCTGTTTTTCTTCTTTACCGCCTCCGCTCTTCCCGCTGCGCGTTTAACATTTCTTCGGTTGTTGAATCGACATGAAGGGGTCATCCCCGTCGGATGACGCCCCAATGTTGCCTGCTCTATCCCGCATGACGGCGATAGTGCGGCATACCGTACAGCACAATGTACTTACTTAACCGAAGGAGAACAGCATGGCTGCAACGACACTTTACGAACAAAAAGATGAAAGCCGACCGGTCGATGATCTGATACTCGAAAAAAACGGACGTTATGTGAAATTCTCCAGCGAAATAACCCAACATATTCTGCAACAGCGGTCCTCCGAAGATCAGTTTGTCCTCCATCAGACCGTGATGGTGATTGACTATGAAGATACTGCTGATGCAGTGGCTATTCATACGGGGATACAAAAAGCCGTTGAAGGATCCATTATCAAATGGAACCTTATCTACTTCGGCGGGGAAGCTCAGGAAACGGCCCGACCGGCACTATTCCGGTACATCAAACCGTCCGATATCATAGGAGCGGCTGAAAAGGCGGGAATCATTCCACGATCGAGGGTAATGACCGTTCTTTCCATAAGTATTATTCTTTTTACAAGCATTATCATAGCAGTCATCATCAGACTTTTCAACGCCGGGGCGCCGATGACGTTGCCGCTGCTGCTTGAAATACTGAAGGGAGGGGTGCACGATCGTGCGCTGCTTGTCGCGGCCGCATCTGCCGGCATTACGGAATCATTGCTTTTCTCGGTTCTGTCGAGATATTTTAAAACGCACGATAGACGATTGCAGGAAATGATTGCGGACCATCTCCGGAGCGCCAATACCGATCAAGTAACCGAATCGGTTTTTATAACCGCCGTAAAGGAGAGGTTTTTAATGCTTGCAATGCCCATGGCAGTCGTGATCGGAGACCTGCACCGCATCGATGTATTTTCCAAAAAAACATTCATGGAAATTTTAACGGATAAACAGTGCGGCACCATCGGGCATATTCTCTGGATCATCTGCGAAAAAGTCGAAAGGAGCAGGGGAACCGGCGGCATCTTGTCGGCAAAAAGAAACGGTTTGCCTCAAGGACGGATCGATCATCGCTACGTTTTTATCAACAGGCTGCCTCTTGGGAAGAAGACGGCAATGAACGACGCTGTTTTAGCGGCATGAGACACCACGAGGGCATTTCAAAGGAGTGTTTCGCCCGGAATTACTCCTACTTCGGTAGAATAGGATTTCTGATTCCGTCGGTACGCCTCACCCCAACTCCCCCGGCCCCTCTTCCCCTCTCCGGAGAGCGGAGAGGGGAAGAGGGGTGCTCCCGCGGTGCGGGACGGGGTGATGAGGTGAGGCGACAAGCAAAAAACACAGCAACGTATATCGTACCGAAGTAGAATTACTGGGGAGGATTTTTTTACGTTTCTCCCTGTAATTCCGGTTGATATTCATAAGAAAGGACATGCTTTGATATGAAAAACATGCTGCGGAAAGCGGTTACGCTTTTCATTCAGGGATTTCTGGCGTTGCTTCCCCTGATCGTCTCCATATACGTCATCCTCTTCTTATTCTCTTTTGTCGAAGGCGCGGCGGAGCAGGCGATCATCATGCTGCCGGCAACGCTCGGCAGGTTGCAGGTCGTACGGTTCATCATACAACTCGTATTGATGGCGTTGCTGTTCTTTGCGATAGTGTTTTTCGGCATATTTATCAGGACCGTGGTCGGCTCGTCGCTTATGAAATGGATCGACGGGTTCTTCAATAGAATGCCCGGCCTCAATACGATCTATTTTTCGACCAAGCAGGTGGTCGATGTATTTCGCTCGGGAAAGAAACAGTTTTTCACTCATCCGGTTCTTGTCGAGTACCCGTCACCCGGAATCTGGTCGATCGGATTCAATACCGGAGAACTGGCGGAAAATGGTCTATTCACCGTGGATCACAAAAAACGTTTTACCGTGTTCATCCCGACAACTCCCAATCCGACCAGCGGCTTTCTTGCGGTACTGACTGAAGACAAGATACGCCAACTGAATGTCACGGTGGAAGATGCAATTAAGATGATCCTGACCGGGGGAATGGTGAAATGGGATATGGGCCGGCGGTAAAACGCTCTGTTTAAACAGTTTTCACAAACGGGGAAGTAAACTATGGATATTACTTTATTTCTTCTTGCCGCCGGAGCGGTTCTCCTTTATTTCGGCGCCGAATTTCTCGTGAGGGGAAGCTCCAATCTGGCGCTGCGTTCAGGGATTTCCTCCCTTACGGTAGGACTGACAGTCGTCGCCTTCGGTACAAGCGCTCCCGAACTGGTTGTAAGCGTCAAGTCGGGGTTCGACGGCCTGGGAGGAATCGCCGTCGGCAACGTGATCGGGTCGAACATTTTCAATATCGCGGTCATTCTCGGCGTTTCCGCGCTGATCCGGCCGATGAAAGTAAGCCTGCAGGTTCTGCGGATCGACACGCCGGTAATGGTCGCGGTTTCATTGCTGTTTGTTATGGTGATGCTGGACAATAAAATAACACGCACCGAGGCTGCCGTCCTGTTGACGGGAATGATCGTTTATATGGTCGCTGCGGTTTATGCGGGAAAAAAGAGCGCGGCCGCCGGCCGTGCCGCGGGAACCGCCGATTCCCCGGACCGCCCGAAAGGCAGGGTCCCATTCGACTTTTTGCTGATAACGGCCGGTCTGGGCGCCCTGATTCTCGGCTCCCGGCTGTTCGTCGACGGAGCCATCGGCATGGCGAAGAAGCTCCATGTAGCCGAAGCAGTCATCGGACTTACCGTCGTGGCTGCCGGAACCAGCCTTCCGGAACTGGCGACCTCGGTCGTTGCAGCAATGAAGAAAGAGGTTGATATCGCCATCGGCAATATCGTCGGCTCCAATATCTTCAATATTTTAGCAATTCTGGGCATTTCAGGGATACTGACACCACTGCATGCAGAGGGGGTGGGTATCATCGATCTCGGCGTTATGCTCGGGACCGCCGCATGTCTTCTTCCCTTCATGTGGACCGGGTTCCGGCTCAATAGAATCGAAGGAATTGCGCTTATGGCGGTGTATGGCGGGTATCTGTGGTATTTATGGCCAAAATGAGGGAGGTCCGGGATAGTGGTATCAAATGTTTAGCGATTACCGGGTTGGTATAGTGCAACGTGTGACAAATGTGTGCCGTAACCGCCTATTATTCCGGCTTGTGCCTGCAGGTAGGGACACAAGCCGATTTCACTGCAGTTATGGCATCACTTTGGCTGTTGGGCGTCTGTGCTGAGGTCATTCCTTTTATTTATCGCGCACATGGAAAAATCGACAGCACATTTGCGCTCCTCCATGAATTGTATATCAGCTATGCTTTGGTATTTCCGATAAAACGGTAAATGAGAGCCCCAAGTATGCCACCCACAATTGGAGCTATCCAGAACAGCCAGAGCTGTCCAATCGCCCAGCCACCGGCAAAAATTGCCACACCAGTACTTCGTGCAGGATTCACAGATGTATTGGTGACAGGGATACTAATCAGATGAATTAAGGTAAGGCAAAGCCCAATGGCCAGTGGTGCAAAGCCCGGAGTAACCCTTTTGTCGGTCGCTCCCATAATAACCAACAAAAATATCATGGTCATAACTACTTCACAAATCAGCGCGGCAAACAGCGAGTATCCGCCCGGCGAGTGCACACCGTAACCATTTGATGCAAATCCACCCGCAAGATCGAAACCAGCTTTGCCAGAGGCGATAAGATAGAGAACGCCTCCCGCCGCGATTGCTCCAATGACCTGAGCGATGATGTAGGACACCAATTCTCTTGCTGGGAATCGCCCGCCGGCCCACAGCCCAATGGATACTGCCGGATTAAGATGGCAGCCGGAAATATGCCCTATCGCGAAGGCCATTGTCAGGACTGTAAGTCCAAACGCCAATGCAACGCCGACAAAACCTATGCCGAGTTCCGGAAATGCGGCTGCCAAAACAGCACTACCACAACCGCCAAGAACCAGCCAAAATGTTCCGAAAAATTCTGCCGCATACTTTTTCATGCCATACTCCTTGTAAGTAAGAAAGGAATGTTTTTCAAAAAGCTTGACTAGTGTCGACTTTGTTCTTTGGTTAACCTCCTTTATAAGCCATCAATGATTAGTCGCCGTATTCCATTATTATTGAAGCTGCATTAAGCCATTTTGCGTGCTTGCAGGCGATTACAGTTACGAGCGGGCATCTGTCTTTGTTCTCAGTGCGCGTACTCTCTTTCATGCCCCCAGCATTTCCAACGGCTGCCGCATCCGCCAGTAGTTCGGCAGTAATGCGAAGCTTTACGGCTGAATTACTGGCTGCGGCTGTTGAACATGCTGTTTTTGCCATGATTGCTAAAAGATTTTCAGTGTGTGATACTTCATTTTAAAATATTATTTACTGTTATTGGAACCCTTCCAGATTTCGTAAAATACAAATTAAAAGGGATCAACTTTCTATTGTTCATTTTACCTGAAATTATAATTTTACGCCCCGATACAAGGAAAATATCCTTCTCAAGAGTACGTT
>JAFGNB010000221.1 GCA_016927235.1 Chitinispirillaceae bacterium | reverse complement strand
GTCGCGCGGGGTCGCAACGTTACTTCGCGAGGATTCCGTACGGAAGCGCATCGGTCGTTTTAATCGTCTGGGACAGCCGCGACGAAGACTGGGGGCGGTTCCTTTCGATCGGCCGGGACCTGAGAATGACCGCGGGACTGCTCCCCGAGATTCTCGACGACGATCCCCGTCACGGTCTGATTCTTGAAGAGGACCTCGGCGACATGACGCTGAAACGCTATTGCGACGACCAGGCGATAGATCGTCAAGCAATAACCGCAGCCTACCGCCGGACGCTCGATGCGCTCAGTATTTGGCAATCACCGCGGGTCGCAGCTCATCCGGTAATCGCCGCACGGGTAATGGACGATGAGACGTTCGTCTGGGAGACCGCTTATTTCGCACGTTACTGTGTGACCGATTACTGCGGCTGTGAAGCAATGCTCGATCAGGCATGGGAACGGGAGCGGATGGAGCTCGCCCATGCCTGCGCCGCGCTTCCCCGAAGCGCCATCCACCGGGATTTCCAGTCGGAAAACGTCATGCTGCACGATGGACGCATTCGTCTGGTGGATTTTCAGGGCGCACGACTCGGACCGCCGGAGTATGACGCGGCGTCGCTGCTTTTCGATCCGTACAACGAAAAGATCGATGACGCACTGCGCGACGACCTCTATGACTATTTCTGCCGGATGAACGACCGGGCGGACGACCATGCCCGTCATGCCCGTCGTCTTCACCTCTGCGCCGCACAAAGGCTCATGCAGGCGCTCGGCGCCTACGGCAACCTCTCGCTTCACAAGGGCAAGGAATGGTACCGTGAATTCATTCCCGTTGCGCTCGAACGGCTGGAAGGGGTGATGGGAAAGCTTGACGGATTTTCGAAGATTTCGGCGACGGTGAGGCAGTGCCGTGAAGCGGTGCGGGGGAAGGGGGGCTGAGCTGCCTTTTCGTACACCTGCCATATCCCGTCAAAGAACCCGGAAGTGCTATTGCATAATCTCGGAATTCACCTCCTGCCGCCTTTTTTACTTCTGTCTATAGCTCCCGCCTTTTCACCCTACTCCGCCAGGATGTCCGACTGCTGCTGCGATGTATTGAAATCCTTTATTATTCTTACGAAACGGTAGATCGAACTGATGGTGCGTGCCGATACAGAGAGCCAGTTCGGGTTATTCACGGAGTCGCCCATGAAGGAAGTTTTCCTGATTCTGTCGGCGAGGTCCATGAGGGCTTCGATCTGGGGGGGGGTCAGTGTGAGGGAAAGGCGCCCCTGTTCCCGAGAGACGGTTCCGCCGTAGATTTCTACCAAGTCAACCATGCTTTGCGACATCGGAAATGTTCCGGTCAATTCTATGGTAAAGCTGCTTTTGACTCCCACCATGCAGAAAATATTGCAGAATTCGTTTAATTTATCGTTATCATCCTGATCGTCTACTTGAATGGGGAGTTTCGGATCGACTTTATACGGATGCTGAGTCGAACGTCTGGTTTCGTAAGCATCGATAAGATAACGTCTGAGGCGCAGGGACATAGCTGTTCGATATAAAGGATGTTGTGATGTAAAAAATAATTAAGGGAATCTCATATAATTCATTTTCTATCGCCTGCCGTGAGAAGAAATGCCGCCGCCTGCAGGATGGTCGGGTCGGCAGGTTGGCACACGGGGCTTTAATCGGCCGTTTTTTTGCGGATGAAGGAGAGCCGCCAAAGGGTTCTTACGTACGGGCTTTTTGTATTGTATATTAACAGGTTCCTGTAGGACGATGGATGGTAACGTGGAAAACGGGATGCGGATCAATCGATACACCTATTTTTTATGCCTGCTTTTTCTGACAACAGGAGCGGCGGGAGCGAAAGTATTCACTCTCGACGAGTTGCTGGAGAAGGGATTGAAAAGTTCAAAATCGCTTCAGAAGATACACAAAGAGATGGAAATCGCCGAGGTGACGATTCAGGAGCTTTTCGGCTCCGCCATTCCGCGCGTTACCGCGTCGTTCGAAATCGGTCACGCTTTTTCACAATCCATTCCCTATTTGCTGGTGAATGATGAGAGCGTCGTGGAAAGATCGGGCACCGCATCGATCGACAGGGCGGCCGCGGGCTGGGTACCGATACAAACGGTTCAGCAGGACCCGCCTTTGGTTGAACAGGCGATCTCCCTGCCCAGAAACAACCTGATTGGAGCCATTTCACTTCAACAGCCGCTTTTTTCACAGGGGAAAACGCTTATCAATCTTCGTATCGCCCGTGCACGGCAGTCGCAGCTGGTGTGCAGATATGACGAAGAGCGCGACAGAGTGCGGTGTGAGACGATAAAGATGTTTTACCGGGTGCTTCTTGAGCAACAGCGTCTGGAAATCAGTAAAGAGCGCCTTGCCCTTGCGGAAGAATCGCACAGACTGACAAAGGTAAATTTTTCCTTCGGCCATGCCCGCGAGCTCGATACCCTCAACTCGCTTCTTCAGCTGGAACTGACACGGATTGGTTGCACGGAAGCCGAGAGCCGGCGGCGCGGTGCATGCGAAGCGATCATCGGGCAGTGCGGTCTTGCCCGATCGCCCGAGGCCTTCTGGGTTGAGGGTGCATTTCCCGAACCGGTTTTTTTTCTTTCACTCGACGAAGCGATCGTACAGATGCACCGGGGTAACCATCGGATCAAGCAGTTCAGAGGAGATGAAACGATACAAAAAAATATGATTAACATGGCAAAGGCGGATCTTCTTCCGACGCTTTACGGCGGTGGAACCGTCGGAAGGATCGGGCAATTTTCGGATCTAACTGCCGCCAATTCGGTTCGTTGGGGTGACGATCATCGGCTTTTCGTCGGATTGTCATGGACGCTGTTTTCCGGATTGACACGTACGAATACGATCAGGCGCCAGATATTCGAACGCGACCTGCTCTCGCTCGATCAGCAGAAAACGGTCGAAGAACTTGAGGCGGCAACGCGAGACGCTTTCGATCAGGTGACCGTTGCAATGGAACGGTTGACGGCGATCCGGACGATCATCGGGATCGCCGAAAAAAGTTACGCTATCGCCCGGAAAGCATTTGAAATCGGCAGCGGTACGTTGTTCGACCTGCAGAATGCCGAACTGGAATTCAACCGGGCAAGACTTTCCCTCAACGAAGCGCTGTACGAATTCCATCGATTGCTCACCGATTTCAAATTTTTAATCGGGAGATTGTAAACGGCGCCGCGCCGGTGGGATGGCCGTCATGCACTCGCCGTCCGTCGTGCAATAATAGTCCGCGCTTTTGTTATACTAATCAGCGATCGTAGGATGATTGAGCGCCCTGCGCCGTTCCGGCGACATTATCGGGTAATGCTTTTAATAAGTTCCTTCAAGGCGTTTTCAACGGCGCTCCGCAGAATCGCTTCCGCGTATTTGCTGGTGTCGATCGTCGATTTTGAGCTCTGACTTTTAATAATATATTTCACGGCTCCGGTGCTGTCGGCAGGGTTGATGACCGTTGCCTGAAGAACAATATTCGCCTCCATGGTTTGCGACATTCTCTTCGAGGTTTCTTTGAGCGAAAAATCAAGCACGAGAATCTCAAGCGTGGAAGCGGTGTCGGCAGGATCTTCGGCCTTAAGGCCCTTCTTTGAAAGCAAACCGTCCACCGATCTTTTAACTACAATCGCCGGCGACGGGTCACAGACGATCGGCGCCATTTTACGGCGCCGGATTCGTGTGAATCCGACAATGCCGTTTTCATCCCGAGCTATCGAAGTATCCTGAACCGTACCCACGAAAAAGGTTTTTTCCGTGGCCGGCGAAGGGATGGAATCAAATGTCGTCACCGTCGGGTCAATGGTGACCGGTTCGACCGGTTTCGAGGAGACTGGTACGATGGATACAAACAGAAAGAGCATCCACTCCGGTTTCATTACTATCATGTATCGACTCGCTTTTCCATTGGCCACCCTTTAAATAAATAAATCTTTCAGCTCAACCGGCGCAAGGAGTTTTTCGGTATTGCCGGAAGCCGCGGCAGCCGTGACGTTTTCGATTCGCAGAAAATCCTCCGGGGCTTCCTTGACTGATGTAGTAATCGCAGCCTTCTTTTCATCGGTGTACCGCCTCTCGATGCGGCACAGCGGAATACCATTACAATTCGCGACCGACGTAGGGTGCAGTGGAAAAAAATTTGTGCAGCAGGCGGTTTATCGATAACATCGAGTACCCCTCGGTGAGACAGAGCACCAACACCGAGTCGGCGTCGATCGTCCTGATAACGAGCGCGCCGAAGGCCGTCTCAAAAGTCATCGAAGCACTCGATGCCGTATCGAAAAGATGCAGTTCGCGCGCAATGGCGAGCAAACCGGCGCTGATCGACGAAACCTCGTCGACGGCAGTGTCCCTGCATGTATGCCAGGAGAGGGGGAGCCCGCTGCCGCTGATGATGATTGCCGCTTCGACCGAACCGGCATTCGTCACGATGTATTCGCATATTTTCTGGTCAACCATTGTCGTGGCCTGTCAAGGGTTACATGTGCCGCAGGGGCGTAAGCCGTTTGCGATCGCGGTCGCTCTGCTTT
>JAFGNB010000220.1 GCA_016927235.1 Chitinispirillaceae bacterium | reverse complement strand
TCTCAGGTTCTGACCATGCATGAGGTCACGATCTATTCCGACGGGGCCTGCAGCGGCAACCCCGGACCCGGCGGATATGGAGTGATCCTTTCGTGCAACGGCGTCCGTAAGGAACTTTCAGGCGGTTTCCGCCGCACCACCAACAACCGCATGGAGCTTATGGGCGCCATCGCCGGGCTCGAAGCGCTCAAGACGCCCTGTAGCGTTACCATGGTGACCGATTCGAGGTATGTGGTCGACGGCATCGAAAAGGGGTGGGCGCGGCGCTGGAAGGCAAACGGGTGGATGCGCAACCGCAAGGAACCGGCGGTCAACCCCGATCTCTGGGAGCGCCTGCTCGCCGCGATCGACCGGCACGCGGTGCGGTTCACCTGGGTGCAGGGCCATGCGGGACATCCGGAAAACGAACGGTGCGACGAGCTCGCGGTCGCCGCCGCGTCAAGGTCCGGCCTGCCCGAGGATCGATACTGATGAACCTTGAAATCGTCACCCTGCCGGTAGGGGACAAAGCCACCATCCGGAGCAGCTCCGGGCTTCATGAAGCGATCGACAAGGTCGTGTTCGACGAACGGCTCAGGTAAAAAGGCAGTTTCCAGCTCTGAAGCAATGCGAGTGCTTCCACCTAAAGTCATAGACAAAACTCCCCCCTCATATTATTTTCCGGATCGAATATATAATTAATAATCGACTGTGTGATCACCCGGAACCTCCTCACTCCTGCGAGTCATTCACCGGCAGCGGATTCTCGTCATCGAAAATGGAAGCGGTTCCACCCGTCGGGGCGATATTCTCAGACGCAGTGGCGATTACCATTCAACCTGTCGGGTTTTTACATGCACTTTTCAGAATTCAAGATTACCCCCGATCTCCTCAAGGGTATCGAGGAGGCGGGATATGCCGAGTGCACCGAGGTGCAGCGGGAAACACTACTGCATACGCTTTCGGGAAGGGACGTCTTCGTCCAGTCCCAGACCGGAACCGGAAAGACCGCGGCGTTTCTCGTCTCGCTCTTCGAGCTCATGGAACGCGGGGCCGAAAAAGAGAAGGCGCTCATCATTTCGCCCACGCGCGAGCTTGCCGTCCAGATCGCCGAAGAGGCGAAGCTTCTCTCCACCTATCTCGATTACAGTATCGCCACGATGTTCGGCGGCGTGGGCTTCAACGGCCAGATGCGCGCCATCGCCGACGGCATCGACCTCCTTATCGGCACCCCGGGGCGGCTGATCGACATGAGCAACCGCAGGATGCTCAACCTTCGCCAGTACGGCTACGTGGTCATCGATGAGGCGGACCGTATGTTCGACATGGGTTTCGTGCACGACGTGCAGACCATCCTGAGGCGGCTTCCGGGCCGGGAGGCGCGCCAGACCATGCTGTTCAGCGCGACGCTCGGCGACGACGTCAAACGCCTCGCCGCGCTCTCGATGAACGATCCCGCCGAAGTGCATATCGCGGCGGAAAACGTCACCGTCGATACCATCAATCAACTGGTGTACCATGTAGGCTCCTCGCAAAAAACGGAGCTGCTGATTGGCATCCTGAAAAAGTACGGCACGGGCCGCGCACTCATTTTCGTCAATATGAAACACATGGCCGAGGAGGTTGCCGAACGGCTGCGCGGCAACGGATTCGACGCCGAGCACCTCACCGGGGATCTCGCGCAGCGACAGCGGCAACGGAGGATCGACCGCTTCAAGAACAACGAACTTCCCGTGCTCGTGGCCACCGATGTGGCCGCCCGGGGAATCCACGTGGAGGACCTGGAGCTGGTGGTCAACTACGACATCCCCATGCACAGCGAAAACTATGTGCACCGCATCGGCAGAACCGCCCGCCTGGGAAAAAGCGGGTACGCCATTACCCTCGCCTGCGAGACCTACGTCGAGTTCCTGGCGCCGGTCGAGGCGTTTATCAGGATGAAAATACCGTCGGCAATCGCCGAAGAGGATCTCTACCTGCCCGACGCGACTGCGGGAAAAAAATTCGGTCGCGCACGCCGCTCATCGGGCAGGAAGCGCGACGGAGGTTTCTCCACCCGTTGCAGCGGCCCGCGGCGCTCCGCAAGTGGACGCACGGCGCGAACTGAGCGGACGGGCCGCCACGGAAGGAGATCCGGGAGGGATGGAAGTTTTCGGGGAAAGCATCCGCCAAGGGCAGACCGCAGCACCGGTACGCCGCATCGTGAGACGCCACCCCGGTCTTTGCCCGGCGGCTGGCCGGTACATAAGGCCGCCGAGAAGAAATTACCCTCTTCACACGGCCGCGATAGCCGGTCATTCGATAAGCATCGACATCACGAAGACGGATCTCCGTCCCACGGCGAACGGCCGCGCGGGAAAAGAGGATTGTTTTCGAAAGTAATGTCGCTCTTCAGGTAACCGCGCCCGCCCGCTTCGCACCGCTTACTGCATCTCACGGCGGAACGACTGCACTCAAACCGCTCCGTGCGCCCCTACGTTTCTCACGAACGCATCTTCGAGCGTCTCGCCTTCGCGGACCAGACGATCGATGGAATCCTTGACGACCAGGATTCCTCTATCAAGTATCGCCGCGGTGGAGCAGAGCTTTTCCACTTCCGAAAGAATATGCGAATTGAGCAGCAAGGTCACGCGATCGAGTTTTAGCCGCTCGAGAATCAGCCGGAATTCCCGCGTGCCCGCAGGATCGAGACCGGTGGTCGGCTCATCGAGAATGAGGACTCGCGGCGAGCCGATAAGCGCCGCGGCGAGGCCGATGCGCTGAAGCATCCCTTTCGAGTAAGTCGCGGCGGCACGGCGGGCTCCCTCTTTCATGTTAACGAGCTCTATCAACCGATCGACTTCGGTTGCGCGCGATGTGCCGCCGATATCGCCAAGCGCCGCCTGACGTTGAAGAAATGCACGGCCGGACATATACGGCGGCAATTGCATGTTTTCCGGCAGATAGCCGACGATGCTTCGCGCACGGGCCTCGGTCGAGGGAATGCCGTTTATCCATGCAGTTCCGGCAGTAGGACGGGTGAAATCGAGTAAAATCCTCATGACGGTCGTCTTTCCCGCGCCGTTCGGGCCGAGCAGGGCGAAAAATTCACCCTCTTCAACGGTAAATGATACGCCCCGCAGCGCCGTCACGGTGCCGTACCTTTTGTCTACTGCGCGCAGTTCGATCATTGCCCGCTTCCGCTATAAACGATCGCCGGGGGCGTCGCTGAATACACCGTGACGTCGCGCCTGCCGGGGCGGCGTCTTCCCGCACTCACGTCGATGCGGCGCTTGGCCGGCACCGTCTCTTCAATAAGCCGCAGGGCGATATCGAACGCATCGACGGTATCGGCGAGAATGTCGGGCGTGATGCCCACCTTGTTGTAATCGACTGCGTTCTCCCCCACGGGATGTATCGTCATGAAGGTGATCCTCGCCATGACGCGGTCGGGCCCGTCGCTGACCACTATCTTCTGGCCGCATCCTTTTCCGAAGGTGGTATCGCCGATCACCGTCACCCCCTCCCGCCGCATCAGACAGGAGACGAGGATTTCGGATGCACTGGCGGTGAGACTGTCGGTAAGGATAAGCAACCTCCGGTCCGCGGCGCTTCCCGGACCAAATGCCTTGCAGGTCTGCTCAAACTCCCGCGGCACCTTGGTCGCCGGATCGACGTTGCGATAACGAACCATGACAATCGGTGTGTACTCCTCCACCAGCTCGCTGACGATTCCTATTGCCTGATCGAAATCACCGCCGGTGTTGGATCGCAGGTCGAGAATCATCCACGAAGCCCATGCCGTTTTTTCAAGCGCTTCCGAGAATTCCTGCATCGTGCCGCCGGCCGAACTGGACGGGAAATGAAAGCCCTTAATGGCAATCGCGACAACCGAGGCGCCGATCGAATCGACCTCAAGGCTCGGAGGCAGAAACTCTTCCCGCGTCAGGACGACATTCAATACATCGCCGCCCCGTTTGACGCGCACCACGACCTCCGACCCGACCTTGCCCTGCAGCAGATTCAGAAAATCCCCGCACACCATCCCCGCAACCGGGATTTCATCAACTTCGAGGACGGTATCGAGCGCCCGCAGCCCGTAAAACTCCGCCGGCGAGTGGACCATAACCTCCCTGATCGGATACCCGTTTGCGGCGGAATCGACAACGATTCCGATTCCGATACGTCCGGTGGACTGCTGCGACAGTATCGAATCCGTCCTTTCCTTGTTGTAAAATTCGGTGTATGGATCGTTCACCGCCCGGTAGAGCGCTTCGGGCGTCGCGAACGAATAGAGGTCGCGCGGCAAAAGGTCCCGGTAAATGAAAAACGTGTCCAGCTTCGCGGCGGCGAAACGGTACACCGGATCGTTCCGGTCATGTTGAAAGGGAGAAGCAACATTGCACCCCGCAACAACCATTGTCGCGGCGATGACCGAATATCTGAGCAGGTGTCTGTTATGCACGGTGACTCCCCGACTGTGCCGTTGAGAAATTACCGGGAACCCTCATGTACAATCCCCCACGGTGTTTTTAAGCCTACCGGTACGTCGCAAATACCGGTCGGCCGCCGGAGCGCTCCGCCCGCCCGCCGTTTGGCGGGCGCCTGCTCCTCGATCATGGTAAGGGCCACTTCGACGGCATCGACGCTGTCGGAGAGGATGTCGGGAGCGATTCCTGTCTTGTTGTATTCAACCGCATCGTCGCCGACGGGGTGAAGGGTCATGCAGGTGATCTTCGCCATTACGCCCTCCGGCCCGTCTTCGCATAATATCTGGCCGCACCCCTTGCCGAAGGTCGTATCGCCGATCACCGTAACGCCTTCGCGCTGCATCAGGCAGGAGACCATGATCTCAGACGCGCTTGCGGTCCCCCCATCCACGAGCAGGTAGA
>JAFGNB010000219.1 GCA_016927235.1 Chitinispirillaceae bacterium | reverse complement strand
GGATTGAGGGTATGGGATGCGCCACCTCGAGCATGTCGGTGCTGCGGCGTCCCAGTCTCGTCGGTCTTCCGAGCGCGCAGCAGGCCGCGGCCGAAGCGTATGCAATGGCCGGCGTACAACCCTCCGACATCAATGTGGCCGAAGTCCACGACTGCTTCACCATCGCTGAAATCATGGCGTATGAGGACCTCGGATTCTGTAAAAAAGGGGACGGCGGAAAGCTGATCGCCGACCGGCAGACCTATATCGGCGGGAAAATCCCGGTCAACCTCGACGGCGGCCTCAAGGCGAAGGGCCACCCGGTGGGCGCCACCGGCGTTTCCATGACCGTCGAGATCGTAAAACAGCTTCGCGGCGAGGCGGGCGAACGCCAGGTTCCGAAAGCCCGCATCGGTCTTACCCACAACGTGGGCGGCATCGGGCAGTATACATTCGTCCAGATATTAAGGAGGGACTGACCCATGTTCAAGTGGTTTGGAAAAGTCAATTTTTCGCCGTTTACCAAAGTTACCGGATTCGCCGATCATCTCAAGGACGGACGGCTCATGGGATCGCGCTGCAAAAAGTGCGGCGCAACGTCGTTCCCTCCCCGCGCCGATTGCGTGGAATGCATGCACGATGAGTTCGAATTCTTCGAGGTGAGCGGCAGGGCGACGCTTCACACCTACACAAAAATCGCCACAGCGCCAACCGGATTCGAGGATATGGTCCCCTACATCGTCGGGCTTGCAGATCTGCGGGAGACCGGCCGGATCGTAGCCTGGATCGGCGACACCATCCCGGAAGAGGAGATAAGAATCGGCATGGAAATGCAGGTGGTGCCGAGGATCTTCGAGGAGACGGAGGAGATAAAAGTGTATTATACGCTCGAGAAACCGGGGACGACCTGGATGAAGGCGGATTCGATACATTGAATCATGTAGGGGGCGAATAGAAGTCATTTTTGACAATTTACTTTTCAACAAGCGAGGTATTCCATGGACCTGTTTACCGTCATCAAAGACCGTCGAAGCTGCCGTTCCTTTCTTCCCGATCCGGTGTCGGACGCCGATATCGAGACAATCATCGGCGCCGCGATCAACGCCCCCTCTCCCCTCAACAGTCAGCCGTGGAGTTTCGTCGTGGTTACCGCCGCCGCAACAAAAGAGAAAATCTGTTCCGAGGCCCTCCGCTGCCGGAATTTCCTTTTCGAAAAGAGCGGCTGGAAATGGCTCGGCAGGTACGATCTGGAATTCCTTAAAAACGTCCCCGCCATGATCGCGGTGGTCGGCGACCCGAAAAAGAGCGGCGCCGATATTTTCATGGAGGGAGGCGCGGGCGCCTGGCGTGAGGCCTGTGCCGCGGCGGTGCAGACCATGCTGCTTGCCGCGCAGGCGATCGGTCTGTCGACGCTCTGGTTTACCATGTTTGACAAAGAGAATATAAAACAATTGCTCGGGATAGAGGGCGAGGCAGTACCCCTTTCGATTATCATGGTGGGGAAAGCGGCAGTGCCGGCCCCGGCGATGCCGAGGAAGAGTATCGGGGAGACGGTTCGATACCTGCGATAATGTAAGGCAGGCCGACAACTGCCCGGTAAGAAGTGACCATATTTTTCTCAACCGGTAAGGATGACGTAATTGCCTGAAGAACTCTTTCCCGGTCTTTTCCGCGAATTGATTCCCATTCCAAGGAATCCGCTTCGTGCCGTCAACTCCTATGTGATCAGGGGCGGCGGACGTTTCCTCGTTATCGACACGGGCATGAACAGGCCGAAGTGCAGGGAGGCGATGGAGCGGTATCTGAAGGAACTCCAGGTCGATCTTTCGCGCGCGGATTTTTTCATCACCCACTTCCACGCCGACCATCTGGGGCTTGTTTCGGAATTTTTTCAACCGTCCTCGCGGATATACATGAGCACGGTCGATGACCGGAGTTTCCGCGATCCGGAGCACTGGAACGGCATGGCCGCAGTTGCGCGCATGAACGGATTTCCTGAGGCGGATATACGGGAGGCGATCGACCGGCATCCCGGTTTCAGGTATCACGCCCGCCACGACTTCACCACGACGTTCGTCCGGGAGGGCGACACGGTAGAAATCGGCGATTACCGGTTGACATGCATTGAAACACCCGGTCATACGAGGGGGCATTTGTGCCTTTATGAGCCCCGCAAAAAAATGCTTTTTTCCGGCGACCATATTCTCGAAACCATCACCCCCAACATATCGCTCTGGGCGGAAAACGAGGACCCCCTCCGGTCGTATCTCCAAAGCCTTGACAAGGTATATCGTTATGACGTGGATCATGTTTTGCCGGGGCACCGGGAGCCATTCCCCCATTTCCGCACACGAATCGACGAACTGAAACAACATCACGACGTGCGAAGCAGCGAAATTCTTTCTATCCTTAGGGATGGGCGGAAAACCGCCTATGAGACGGCGTCATACATGACCTGGGACATTGACTGTAAAAAATGGGAGGATTTCCCGCTTCCGCAGCAATGGTTCGCCGCAGGCGAGGCGCTGGCGCATCTGCAGTATCTTCAGGGGAGGGGAAAAGTAAAAAGGGAATTACGGGGCGGTAAGGCGTTTTTTATTAATGTAAAGGTGAGGGGTGCATGATCATGAACCCCTCCTCTATGGAACTCCCCTCAACGTTGTTATTTCACACCAACACCGGCGGCACTCTTCGCCGCCATCTCCCTCAGTTTAAACCGCTGAATCTTACCCGTAGCTGTTTTCGGCAGTTCCTCGACAAAGTGAATTGTCCGGGGATACTTGTGGGGGAGCGTCTGGGATTTGACGTATTTCTTCAGCTCTTCCGCCAGAGCATCCGAAGCGTCGAATTTGTTTTTCAGCACCACATAGGCACACGGTTTCATCAATCCCTCATGGTCGAAGACGCCCACTACACCGCTTTCCAGCACCGAGGCGTGGCTCATGAGGATCGATTCGACCTCGGCGGGTGACACATAGAGACCGCTAACCTTTATCATGTCGTCGGCCCGGCCTTCATACCAGAAAAAGCCGTCGGCGTCTTTGCGGTATTTATCGTGGGTGTTGATCCAGTCGCCGCAGAAGGTCGTCTTGGTCTTTTCGTGCTTGTTCCAGTACCCGCTGGCGATACTGTCACCCTTCATGTAGAGTGTCCCGACTTCATCGACGCCGACCTCCTTACTGTCGTCGTCAAGGATCTTGGCTTCGTATCCGACGACGACCTCGCCGGTGCTGCCGGCTTTGATCCTTCCGGGACGGTTCGAAATGAAGATGTGAAGGATTTCGGTGGATCCGATGCCGTCGAGAATGTCGACTTTGAACCGTTCCTTCCAGCTCTCGAAGAGCGGTTTCGGGAGCGGCTC
>JAFGNB010000218.1 GCA_016927235.1 Chitinispirillaceae bacterium | reverse complement strand
CCCTCGATCGCCGGTCCGCCGTCGATCGGGTCGCCGTAGGCATTGAGAAACCGTCCCTTGAGTTCATTGCCTACCTTGAGGGTCGGCGGTTTGCCAAGAAACACCACTTCGGCGTCGGTCGCGATGCCCTGCGTGCCGGGGAAAATCTGCAGCGTGATCTTTTTTTCGGCGATTTTCACCACCTGAGCGGGACGTCCGTCAACGATCGCCATCTCCTCGTTGGTAATCCCTTCGGCCTCGACCATACAGGTGGCCTTGGTGACGTTCTCGATGTGCGTATAGATCTTCTGGAATGCCTTGGTATTCATTGATCGCTCCCCTTCAGCTCGCCGCTGCGGTCTGAGGTTCTTGTTCGTTGACCATTCGCTGTGCGAGCGTGGCGTCAATTTCGCCTTCGAGGCGTTTGAAGTCGTCGCACTGGAATTCCTTGTAGTTCATCTGTTTGAAAAGGTTGATGAGCTTCTTGAAATAGCCGCCTACCTCCTCGAAATTGTCGAAAGTGAAATCGCCATTGCAGATGCCGAGCAGTTTGTTGACCATGTACTGCTGCCGTTTGAGCGGGGTGGAGGCGTCAACCTTGTCGAACGCGTCCTGCTGCAGGATGACGAAGTCGATGAGCTCCGACTTGTTGAAGGTCACGTGGTACTCGAGCGGCACACCGTCGTCGCCGAGAATATTGATCTGATCCTGGGCCTCCTTGCCGCGCAGGAGCAGGTCTTTGAGCCGCATCACTTTGTCGGCCCATCCCGGTTCGACGGTCTTGTCAAGATACTCGATCACTTCGGGATATTCGAGGTATTTGGAGTAGCTCTCGATCGGATCGACGGCCGGGTAGCGCTTTGAGTCTGAGCGGTTCTGGGAGAGCGCGTAGAAACAGCGGGCCGCTTTTTTAGTCGATTCGGTCACCGGCTCCTTGAGGTTTCCGCCGGCCGGACTCACCGTCCCGATGAAGGTGATGGAGCCGGTTTGTCCGTTATTCAGATAAACGAACCCGGCGCGCGAGTAAAAGTTGGCGACGATCGCCGGGAGGTCCATGGGAAACGCATCGGGGCCGGGGAGCTCCTCCATGCGGTTCGACATCTCACGCAGTGCCTGCGCCCAGCGGGAGGTGGAGTCGGCGAGCAGCAGCACCTTCAGGCCCATGGTGCGGTAATACTCGGCGATGGTCATCCCCGTGTACACGCTCGCCTCGCGCGCCGCCACCGGCATGTTCGATGTGTTACAGATGATAATCGTCCTCTCCATCAGCTTGCGGCCGGTGCGCGGATCGTCGAGTTCCGGGAATTCGGTGAAGATTTCCACCACCTCGTTGGCGCGCTCCCCGCAGGCAACCACGATGATCAGGTCCGATTCCGCATACTTCGAAAGCGCGTGCTGCAGCACGGTCTTGCCGCATCCGAACGGCCCGGGAATGAACCCGGTTCCGCCTTCGACGATCGGATTGAGGGTGTCCATGGTCCGCTGCCCGGTTTCGAGGATCTTAAAGGGCCGCGGCTTGTTCTTGTGCGCTTTGACTTCCACCTTGACCGGCCAGCGCATGGTCATGGTGAGATCGCGGTCACTGCCGTCAGCGTCGGTAACCACGGCGATCGTATCGTTGACGGTGTAGTCGCCCTCGGCAACCACCGACCTGATTGTTCCGGTACCGGCATAGTCGAACGGCACCATGATTTTATGGTCGATCCAGCCCTCTTTCACGCCGCCGATCCAGTCGCCGGCGCGTACCGTTGCACCGACACCGACAAGCGGAACGAGGTGCCATTTTTTATCGGCGTCGAGCGGGGAGGTATATTCGCCGCGGCGTAAAAACACGCTCTTCATTTTATTGAGGTCGTTCTGCAGGCCGTCGTAATTTTTCGACAGCATGCCGGGACCGAGCGTTACCTCGAGCAGGTGGCCGGTAAACTCCGCCTCGCAGCCGACATGGAGTCCGCGTGTGCTTTCGAACACCTGCACAAAGGCGTTTTTCCCGGTGATCTTGATCACTTCGGCCATGAGCTTAACTCCGGCGAGATCGATATAGCAGATCTCGTTCTGAGCAACCGGGCCGTCCACTTCGATGGTGACCAGGTTCGCGACAATGCCGACCACTTTACCCTTGGTGCTCATCATCTCCTCCACATTGTCAAAATTTGACAACTATCATAGTATGCCGTTTAAAAAAGCGCCGGAACGGCGTATGACGCCTTGAGTTCCTCGAGAAGCTTATCGAGCCGTTCCCTCCCGATTACGGGATCGAGTGCGCGCCACCGTTCGACGATGATCAGTTTGATGTAAAATGCGTAGATGGTTTCAGCCTGAAAATACGATGCAGTGGTCATATCGTTCAGAGTGTCCCAGCGCAGGGTGTCGATGCCCTTCTCGAATTCGAGCGTTTTGCCGCGCGACAACCCGAGCAGCCGGTCGATCCAGGGAAGCTGCGCGGAGAGCCCGAAATCGGGAGCATTGGATCGCAGGAGCGCTTCGGCAACGTCGTCGCGCCCGATAAGGAGCACCGCAGCCGCCTTGTCGCGATCGGTCGCAAGCGCGTCGAGGTGCGCGAGGTTCCTGCGGCAGTTGATCGCCGTGACAACGTTGCGTACCTGTAAATCGAATGCGTACCAGTCGCGGATGAAGGTGCACTGCTGCTGGGCCATCTCCTCATGGAAAAACCAGGCGAGCTGGTCGGCAACGGTAAGGCCCGGATGGGGGGGACGGTTCTCGTGAAACGCTTCGAGAAAGCACTGCATATAATGGGGGAGCGCGTCGGGAAACTTGAGCCCCGCCGCGAGGTCCTCTTCATCGATCAAACCGCGTTTGTCGGCTTCACGCTCCTTCTTCTCGATCAGCCCCACAAGGTTGTCATTATCGAAGGGCAGCCGCAGTAAATTGAAACGGGCGAAATCTTCGGGGCTGAGTTGCTCCTGCGCCTCGACGGCGAAGTCGATGCAGGTTGTCGATACTTTGCCTTCATCGAGCAGCAGATCGGGAAGCCCCGCAATAAAATAGTAATAATTGCTTGCCATCGCGCTTACTCACCGAAGAGCCAGGCGCGAGTTCTGGGGCGCAGATACTCCTTGAAGAATTCCGCGAAATCCTCATCAGTACAGCTGATTTTGAATGAACCGTCCTGCGGGCCGATGCGGAAGCCCGCCTTGATTGATTTTGAGAAGCTGAGAGCCAGCCCTTTCTTCAGAAGGTCGGATGCGCCTTTTTCAAAAGCCCTGCGCAATTCCTCCTGCTTCTGCACCGGAAGCAGGACGTCGAGGCGGGGGACGTCGGCGCCGCCTTTCCAGTTATGCACGATCTGCGAGACGAACTCCTTGACGGTCGCGGGATCGGCGAGCGTAACACTGGTCCCGGCGTCAACCACCTTCGCGATGATCAGGTCGAGGATCTGCTGCTTGATCGCCGAGAGCGCCTGCGCGCCGCTGAGTTTGATCTCCGATTCGGTATTGCGCTTGAGCTCCGTTGCCTGCTGCTTTGCATCCGCGATAATCTTCTCCGCCTGCGCCTTCGCTTCGGCGACGATCCCCGCGGCCTTCTCCTGCGCTTCGGCGGTAATCTTCTTCGCCCGGGCCTCGCCCTTCTCGACACCTTCCTGAAAGATCTTTTCGGTCAATTCCTGGATTTTCTGTTCCATCGGCTTTCCCCTGAACGGAT
>JAFGNB010000217.1 GCA_016927235.1 Chitinispirillaceae bacterium | reverse complement strand
GGGCTCGAACCAGCGATCTCCGCGATGTGAACGCGGCGCTCTAACCAACTAAGCCATGCGCCCGATAGTGAGCAGATCATAAAATAGCACGAGGAGCGGAATGAGTCAATACGCCACCCGCCGGAATCGAAGCCACTCCGGCAGGATCGAACGCCTTCTCTCCCCCACTTCCGAAAAAACGCAATAAAAGTATCTGCAACGGTGTAATATTGTTACCTATGGTGAAATACGCGCAATTGTGTTATTTTACACTCCTACCGGGGCGGAGGAATCTTCATCCGGTACGAAAAGTATCAAGAAGAGTGGTGCGATGTATTGTAAGCCTTTAATGCTTCTGGTCGGTATCTTTTCCTACGGTTTTTCAACTGTTTCGGGCGGTTATTATGCCAATGTCTCGGAAGCGCTGATGGCCACTCCGATCTCGGCTGCAATGGCGGGTTCCGACCTGAGCGTCAGCAGCGGCGCATCGGTCGAGGGCACTCCCGG
Organism: Chitinispirillaceae bacterium; assembly: GCA_016927235.1. Taxonomy (GTDB): domain Bacteria; phylum Fibrobacterota; class Chitinivibrionia; order Chitinivibrionales; family Chitinispirillaceae; genus JAFGNB01. The sequence continues at coordinate 6,209 of JAFGNB010000217.1, read as the reverse complement.
AAATTTGCCGTTCGATTCGCTCAACCGGCTATCCCTGGCCTACGCGGGTTACTTTCACAACAGTTTCAGCACCTCGATGCTCACCTGGAGCGGAAAACCGTGGAGCGCCATAGGAACTAGCCTGCTTGTGGGGTATGTGCACATTCCCGACATCCTCGACACCAGAGAAAGCTCAATAAACGAATCGGGCGAATTGAAGGAAACGCACCTTTCAATGTATTCGGCATCGAAAGTGTTCTTCAGGGCTGGCATTGGGCGCCGTTTCAACCTGACCCCGGATATCGCCCTGGGCGCCGGCGCAGCGGTAAACGCGAAACGGTTTCGTCTCCCGGATCTGGGGTACGGCATCAGTCTGGATGCGGGAATAAAGTCACTCTTTTCTAAACCCGGTATTGCCGTGGCAATCCAGGTGGAAAATCTCACTTCAAGCTATATCTACTGGAATGAATCATTCCAGGAACGCTCCTTCCCACATTTACGAGCGGGAATCGGGTGGGAGCGGGCGTTCCCCTATATTTACGGTGTGCTGCGGGTATGCTACGCTTCTCCCGATCTGCTGGCGAACGAAGGCATCAACGATTACACCTTCGAAACGACCGACAACAACAACACCGTCGAAACTCCCGGTCATTATACGTTATATGAAAAACCGTCTTTGCTTGCAACACAGGGAAGAATCGGGGCGGAGTATACCGTTTTCAAAACCGTCGTTTTCCGTACGGGCATTGCCAACCGGAAATTCGGTTTCGGTGCGGGATTGCGATTGTGGAAACAACAGGCCGGACTGGATTTCGCCTATATCGCACACGATCTGGCGGAAACCTATCAATTATCGGCCCATTACTCCTGGTAAGCAGTCCCTTCAGGGATTTTCTTCGTTGCCTCCACCCCTCAGCGGAGAGCCGAGGGCACCGCGAAAAGGCGAAGTGTTCGCCGCAGGGCAAGCAGGCTGATACATCTTTATTGGTGAGTGTTGATGAGTACGCGCAAAGAGTGTCTTGTCCTGATCGTCGATGCAGACCCTTCATGGTGCGGACGTATCTCGGAACACCTGATGGAGCGGCAGTATAAAACCGCTCTTGCACGAAACGGCCTCCAGGCAATTGAAATGATCGATCACCTTCCCCCCCGGGTGATCGTCTGCGACCTCGACCTTCCCGGAAACGATGCGACATCGGTTCTTGAGAACGCGTTGAAAAATCCCTACCCCATTCCGGTAATCATGACCACGGCCCGCTCAACCGGCGAGAGTCCCGAAGTTGCATCGGCCCTGAAAAAAGGAGCTTTCGACTGCCTTCTCAAACCGTTTCCCCTCGAGCTGCTCGCCCGAAAGATCGAACAGACGATACAGGTCGATACGCAGGCGCATGAACACGTGCTGTTGAATGATTTTTCCGCATTTTTCAATCGGATCAGCAGGCTCAATGCCGCCAGCGATCTGGAAACGCTGCTCGATATATCGTTCGACTATTTTATCCAGATCAGCGAAGCGGACAGTGCGACGTTTCATATGTTCAACCGTGAAAAATACGCCTGGCGGAAAGTGCGGGAAAAAACAGAAGCCGCCTTCGTCGGTGACGACGACGCGCTTGACGGAATCATCAATGAAATAACGAAAACGGGTCTGCCGGTTTTTAAAGAGCGGAAAAAAGCGGATCCACAACCGCACGACACCGCCGAAAACGCCGCACCGTCCTCATCGCTGCTGGCCGTACCGCTCACAACGGGCGGGGAAATCCGGGGGATCGTGGTGCTGCAGCGCTCCGGCCGCCGCCCGCCGTTTTCGCGTGAAAATCTGCAGGCGGCCGGAATCGTCGCCCTCCAGGTCGGAAATGCACTCGTAAATGCAGACCTCTACGAAACGGTCAATCGCAGGCTCCTTGAACTCCAGATCGTTTCGTCGTATTCCGAGAAATTGATGGGCATGGTTGATAAATACGACGTCGTCCGAGCGCTCTTCGAAACCACCGTCCGCCATTTCGATATCGATTTCATCGGTTTCCTGATCGTCCAGCGCCGTACCAACGAATTTTTATACTGGTCGCGTTACACGGTCGACGAAAAAACGCTCGAAGAACTGGGCGGTGAAACCACCGCCGTTTTCAATCGCGCGGCCGAGACGGGCACACGCAGGCGGCGCAGCGTGTACCATGCCGTCAAGCTCGACGGGCAGCCGGCCGACCCGATGCGTCTTCCATCGCTTGCTTTCCGGTATGCCGTCCCGCTCTGCTGGGACGACCTGCGCTTCGGCGCGGTCTTCTTCGGTGCCGTCGTCGAACCCGATCAGGCGGCGGGAAAGCTCGCCCTGCTCTCCAGCCTCGTCGGCCAGACGCGCGTCGCGCTTACCAATACAAAACTCTACGGCGACATGAAGGAAAACTACATACGCACCATCAAAGCCCTCGCCATCGCCGTCGATGCGAAAGACACCTTTACCCACGGCCATTCGGAAAACGTCATGAACATCGCCGAAGAAATCGCACGCGAGCTGAGCATCGACGAGAAAACAATCGGGAGCATCCGTGACGCCGGACTGCTCCACGACATCGGAAAAATCGGCATCCCCGGGTATATCCTCAACAAGCCGGGTCCTTTGACATATGAAGAATTCAACGGCATCATGAAGACGCACAGCACCCTCGGCGCCAATATCGTCCGAGACGTTCCCTTCCTGCGCGACCTGCACAAATTGATCCTCTACCATCACGAACACTATGACGGCAAGGGATATCCCGAAGGGCTCAAGGGAGAACAGATACCGGTGGGAGCCCGGATCCTGCATGTCGCCGACGCCTTCGAGGCCATGACGTCGAACCGGCCCTACCGCAGCAGCCTCGGGAGAACTGAGGCGATCAGGCGTTTGATCGATGGCAGCGGGAACCAGTTCGATCCCTCGATCATCGCGGCGTTCCTCAGGCTTGCGGGAAGAAAAAACTGGCTTGTCGATCAGGCCGGCGGCACGACGCTGCCGTTTACCCCCTGATGTCCCTTCTCACGTCGGGCAACATTCAACCGAAAGGAACCGTATGATACGCCGTCTTGTTCTCTGTGCAGGAGTACTCTTCTCGATCGCCGGATGCGGGAAAAAACCGCGCGAAGGCGTTGTCGCAATTGTCAATGACTACGAAATCACCTCGGCGCAGGTACTACAGGCCGCGGATATGATAAGGGAGAGCATCGTTGCCGCCTATCCCGAGAAAGCGGTCGAGGGGATTACCTCCGATCTTTCCGCCGGCGCGCTGCAGCAGCTTATCGCCAACCGCCTCCTGATCGAAGAGGCACAGAAGCGGGGCATCGAAGCCGACAGCGCAGCGGCCGACAGCGCCTACAACGTCATCACGGGCCGCTTCCCCGACCGCGCCGCCTTTGAACGCGAGCTCACTAAAATGGGGGAAACCGATTCCAGTTTCCGGGCACAGATCAGGGAGGGAGTCCGTCTTGACGCCCTGATGCAAAGGATCCTTGCCGATACTCCACCCGTTGACACGCAAGAGTGCCGGGCCTTCTACGAAAAAAACAAGGCGCTCTATGTCGGCAACGTGCGGGTGCGCGCCGGCCAGATCTTCTTCCCGTTTAAAGACTCCATATCAGAGGCGGAAAAGGAGCAGCTCCTTTTTCAGGCAAAGGAGGTCAGGCGGCGAATCCAGGGGGGGGAGCGATTCACAGAATGCGCCAGGAAATATTCGAGGGGACCCGGCGCCCTGGAAGGCGGAGATATCGGATGGTTTAAAAAAGGCGATCTCAGGCCGGAACTGGAACAACCTCTTTTTCCATTAAAAAAAGGAGAGATCAGCGAAATTATCGTCATTGATGCAGGCCTGTTTCTGCTGCAGAAGACCGATGAGGAGCCTGAAAAACAGCTTCCGTTCGAAGAGGTCGAGAAGCGGATCCGTTTTCTGCTGGAAATCAAACAGCGCAACCGCCTGATCAGCGGCCATCTCGACAGCCTCATTGAGAAAGCAAAAATACAGTACATCGACACGAGTCTCGCACACGGGAAGTTGCAGCGGGATTTGAATCTGTTTCCCGAACAGACGCCGTGATTCATCGGTCACGAGAGGTAACCGGTTATCTTTTTCAGCGTTCGTTGGTTATGCGGCATACTGGTCTTCACCCCCGCCTTTAACCTCCCCAACCAAACGGAGATGCAAACGGGAACCGCACCCCGCCTGTTTGCTCAAGAGGCCGGAAAGCAGAAAGGGGGCAATTACACCACCTCCCCCGCCCTAATCTAACTGTTTTCTGCAGGAAAACGATTTCTACATAACCACCATTGAAAAGGCATTGGTTTTCCGTATATTATTTAAAAGGAAAAAAGAAAGATTGTTAAAAACCATTTTCCTTTTAAAAAGGAGGCAGAATGCGTAAAATAGTTTTTACCCTGTCAGTGCTCATGATTGGGTACACGTCGATATTCGCCGTCGGCGCGTTGTTTGCGCGTCGTCCGCTCACCAATGATCCGGGAACCCCGCTCTGGCTGAAAAGTTACGATGCGACGGTTTCGATCATTGATCAGATTGCGGTAACGCATGTGGATCACGTTTTTAAAAACGAGTCATCGAGCCGCCTTGAGGGTATCTTCGTGTTCCCCCTACCCGAAGGATCAATTGTTACCGAGCTTGCACTCTGGATCAACGGAACGCGGGTCACGGGGGATGTGATGGAGCGGGACACCGCACGGGCGGTTTATGAGAGTATCGTCCGCAGGTCGATCGACCCGGCACTGCTGGAATATATGGGCGATAATATCTTCAGGCTCTCGGTCTTTCCGATAGAGCCGAATGGAAATGCGATGAGCGAGCGTCGTATCGAAATCACCTATGCCGAACTGCTTCCCTTTGCCGACGAGCGGGTCGCCTACACCTTTTTCATGAAAACGGTGAACCTTTCGTCAAAACCGGTCGAGCGCGCTTCGATCGCAGGAGCCTTGACATCACAGAAGACGATCGTGTCGCTGAGCTCCCCCACCCACGCCGCCGGAACGCAGCTCTCGATAACGCGCCGGGACGACCGTAACTGCGACTTCGTCTACGGCGATGAAAAAGCCCACTCGGGAACCGATCTGGTCGTCAGCTACCGCTTCGAGGAGGATGCGTTTGCGCTCAACAACCTCGTGTATATCCCCGATTCTGAAGAACCCATGTTTTTCGACGCTGTCGGCGACGACGGGTACTTTCTCCTCTGGGTGACGCCGCCGCAGAATCCCGCATCGACCACCATGCTTCCCCGGAACATCGCGCTGATGGCGGATATCTCCAGTTCGATGTCCGGGACGCGCATCGTTCAGTTGCGCAGCTCGCTCAATACCATGGTCGATATGTTGACGGAACGGGACCGCTTTTCCATCCTTGCATTCAGTTCGGGGGTGCAGGCGTTCCGGACGGACATGGTGGCGGCGACCGCCGGGAACAAGGCCGCTGCCCATGCCTATATCAACGGGCTTTCGGAGGCGGGTCTCACCAATTACGAGGACGCCCTGCGCAGTGCGCTCAAATGCACCTGGAGCGATTCAAGCGCCAATGTCGCCGTATTTTTTACCGACGGTAAACCGACCTGGCCGGTCGAGACCTCCGCCGCCCGTATTCTCACCCTGGTTAAAGACCTCAACACCGACGGCGTCTCGATTTATTCTTTCGGCGTGGGAGACGATCTTGACGAGAAGTTCCTGCGCAGCCTCGCCGTGCAGAACAGCGGCGCCTATTACGCCATCACCAGCGACGGCGCCATCGCCTCGATCCTGTCGGGTTTTATGAAGCGGATCTCCTATCCGCTGTTGAAGGGTATCTCCCTCGACTACGGCACGATCGGAGAGTATGATGTCTATCCGCGAACATTGCCGAACCTTTTCGCGGGCACACAGCTCTCGGTGCTCGGACGGTTCCGTGTCAAGGGCGTGTCGGAGGTAACCTTCAGCGGTCAGCAGGCTGCGGAAAAAGTGGTCCTTGCACAAACGGTTCCTTTCGATGAGGAGCAGAAGGACCATCCCTTCGTTCCGCGCATGTGGGCGTCATCGAAAATCGACTATCTGCTCGGAGAGATCGCCGTTGCCGGGGAACAGCAGGAGCTGGTCGACAATGTCAAAATGCTCGGGAAAAAATACAGCATCATCACCCCCTACACATCGATGCTGGTGCTGGAGCCCGACCGGCGGGGCACGTCGTCGATAGAGGACAAATGCGCACCTGCGCCGTCGACGTTTTCCTTTACCG
>JAFGNB010000216.1 GCA_016927235.1 Chitinispirillaceae bacterium | reverse complement strand
GCTGTGACGTGCAGCCGGTAATCCTGAACGGGCGTCGAGGGCGCTACGGCGTGGCCCCACGGCGCACCCAACCATTCGACGCATCGGCGATAGTCGCGGTTCTGGGTAATGTTTTTCAAGCTGTCGAACACGTCATCGAGTCCCATCTTGCGCAGGCCGTGCAGCAGTGTTCCGGAGTACTCCAGCATGACGCGCGGCTCCTTCCCCTCATTGACCAGCTGGGGGATGAATTCGCCCATCCTTTTGTAGCACCAGTGGAACACCGGGGCGTTGTGATTGTCGCCGAGGTGCTGGTGTTCCATCATGTACTGCAGGTTGCTGATGATCTCGGCGGTCCGCAGGTCGTCTCCTCCGGCCGGGATCAGGGGCTGATGCATGTGCAGGGCGATCGCGCATGCGCTGCGGAGGTTGTTGAAATCGATCCCGCTTTCCGGCAGGTAAAAAGTTGCTCCCCGGTTTTTTTCGACAGTATCGGAGATTTTCTTTTCCGCGCCGGAAATAGTGGGCACGCCGTCGATATATTCAGGAAATGCAGCCATGACGTTCTCCCGTTGAGAGGAAAAATGATAATATAATTTATTTATACCGGTGCAAAAACGTTTCGATCGACGACCAGTACCTGTGCGGATCAGTATATTCGAGGCTGTTGTGTGAAGCTCCGTCGATGGTGACCAGCGTCTTTTTCACCTGCAGGGCGTCGTAGAGTCTTTTTCCCATCCGGTAAGGAACAATTTCATCGGCGGCCCTTTTCTTTCCATTTTTCTGCAACGCGCTCCTCATCCTTGAAATAGTCGGTTTGGTGAAAGGTCCCTGTCCGAACCGCATCGCTTGCACCGTGAAAATGGATTTGATGAAATTGTCGGCACAGGTGAAATAGATCTTTCTCGATCCCGGCAGGCATGAAAAGCTGCTGCGTAAGGAGTTACGGTGAAGATACGCGCTATTATTATATATTTTCTTGCACGGTGGGGGACTTCAACTCGTCAACCTCATTTAATCACCTCACCGGCCGTTTCTTCCCGCGAGTCTTCCGTTAAGTATTAATGCGCCGTTACGCCATTTTCTGTTTGGATGCGGTTTTTGCCCTTCCTGGAAGAGTTTTATGCCTTGTTTTTTTTCCGTCACCCTTTTCAGTCGTACTGAACGTAATCGTAACCCCCAACGTATTAAGTACCCCAAGGATCGTTTCGAACCGCGGTTTTGCGGAAGATTTTAAGGCTTTATACAGATTCGCCTTGTCAAGGCCGCTTTCGCGGGCGATTTTGATCATGCCCTTCGCTTTCGCGATTTCACTGATCGCCGGTAACAGTTGCCTGTGTTTCCCTTACTTCATGATCGAACTTAAACGGTCAGCCAGCGATTTCGCATCGGTTAAATACGCAGCTAACGCCGGATTGATTCCTTTTTTTACAGGCATCTTGACTACCTCCGCCGGTTAAAAGAGAACGAACGGTTCAACCCATACCATCCCCTCCGCGGGGCGATACACAATTAAAGATAAAAATACGCTGATTGATGAGACGAATTCCATTTCAACTTCGAAGAAAAAAAAATGGATGCGTATCGGCTTTACCGCATGAGGACTCCTTACCTCTTCAGCACCACCCTTTTCCGCATCGTCACTTTCCCTGAGGCGATATCAATCTTCCTCACAAGGTAGATCCCCTGGGGGAGATTCAGGGGGGTGGTGTTGTCGCAAACGGATGCAAGACTGCTTCCCGCGACGACCCGCCTCACCCTCCTGCCGCGCAGGTCGATCAGTTCGAAGAGGAGGCTGCGGGGCTGTAGTGACGGAGCATTAACAACCGGGTGAATTGCGGTCAGATCGGGCAGCACGGTGATCGGTGCGGAGCCGCCGAGGAAGGCAACAACTCTGTTTACATCGATCCATCTTCCGGCAACAAGCACATGCTCCACACCCTCCGGCGGCACTCTGGGAAAGACCACCTCAACATCAGCCGTGCCGGGGATGCCGCCCGGAATGGCGGTTACCGGCTCGCCGACAGGATCGAGCAGGGTGAGGCGCGAATGCAGCTTTACGTCCGTCGGATCGATTGTATTAGTGAACGCCGAATCCCCTTTTCTCGCCTGAACATTAAGCACCACCGTCTCGCCTATATACACCGTATCGATCTGTTCCCCCTCCGCCTTGTCAAGGATGACGACGTCAAGGATGTAATCAAGCTTGCGATAGGGAATAAATCCGGCTGCAGTGGTAAAAGGAAGGCCGTTCGAGCCGGTTCCTTCGATGAGCATTTCGAAAAACCCGAAGTCGCCGGTGGTGGCGGGGACGGTCACCTCCATGATGTTAGAGCCCGGTTCAATAATCTGCTCCGGCAGTGCGATCTGTTGGATATTGGCCGCGGTGATCGGTTTATAGCTGCTTCCGAAAACATCCAATGTGTCGAGCCTCGTGACGATTCCGAACATTGCTATCCTCGGGTTGATAATCGTCCCGATTCGCGGAGAAATGGAAAATCCGATTGTCGCCGCAGTACCGTTGACCTGTACTGGCGTGGTCGGCCTGATCGTCGCCACATCCACCGGCCTGCCGCCGGCCATTGGAATCGCCCCCAGGTCGGCCCGTGAACCGTCGGGGTCTTCCATCTCCGCCTCCATCCAACCCTTATCGACGATATATCTATTTACTTCCTCATCGCTCCAGTCAGGGAAAAGAAATTCCGCGCTTGACGGATCAGTTGACAGGAACTTTGTCTCCACCCAGCGAATCTCGGCTGATGCGGGGAATGGAGTTACCAATGCGCCTTCCTGATATGTTCCGGCCGACTGCGCCGGTCTCAGATCATTGGTGATCGTGGTATAACTCGGCGTCGGCGCCTGCTGCTGTGCGGCATAGACGCAGTGGTGCATCCGGTTGGTAAAACACTTCGACATTTCGAAGGAGGTGGAGAAGGTGGTAGTGCTGTTGTTCCAGTACTCATTCGGCTCGGCATAGATGTTATTGAAAATGAGGTGCTGACCGCCTGCTTTCCAGTTGCCCAGAAATGGCAATGAATTATGCCAGAGGGTATTGTTGTGGATAGCCAGCGGACTTAGCAGGTGATCTTTGAACATAAAGGCGCCGCCTGCCTGATTATTCCCTTCATTAGTGATGCCTTTTACCTGGGTTGCTACCTCTGCCGTAGGGTGATGGTTCTCGTAGATGAGATTATACCGGATCGTTAATCCCACATCCCACATATATTCGAAAAACATGCCGACGGAATTATCATGAATCCGATTGTATTCAATCAAATGGTTTCCTGTCCGTGCGAACCCGGAAAAGGGGATTATATTATCCGGATCGATATTCGCAGGATTCGGGTTGCAGAAAATACCGCCCATATTTCGGTCTTCAAAAGTGATCCCGAAATAGGCATTTTTAATATCACAATCACGGACAATGACATTCCCTGAAACCCAGAGGGTAATGGCCGCATTACCGTGCTGCAGTGGGTACCTGCCCTCCCAGATCGCATCATGCCCGAACGGATACACTCCGCCTCCGTCGATCGCCAGCCCTTCGATACGGACATTCGCAGCTCCAAGGATTTGAAGCGCTCCGTTGCGCTCGTACGTAATCAATGAATCCACTAAAGCTTCGTCTGCAGTGGTGGGCCCGATATTGATATCATCCTGAAATCGAATCGTCGGCTTACTCACTGCCCGCGGCTGTTCCGACCGCAGGATCAGCCCGTTTTTCGTGCTGTCGATCGTCACCTGCTCCTCGTAGACAGAATCGTCCTTGATGACAACTTCATCACCAACACCTGCGGCATTAATGGCCGCCTGGATCGAGGTGAATTGGCTGCTGCCGTTTTTGGACACTGTGAAGGTTCCGGCGAAGAGGGGGGAAGCGATGAGCATTACCGCAGCGACAGCGTTGACGATAGAAATATTCGGCATGGAGAATTCCTTTTTACTATCGTGATGCGCCTTCAATCCATTTTAAATATATCATAGATAAGTGATAAGGAAAAGGCAATTGCATCGCGATTGAGGGCACGTTTCCCCCGGTGGACTACGCGAAGAAACTTCGTTGCAAGGAAGTTCAAATCTATCTTGAAAGCAAGGTAAAGTAGCTGCGAAAGAGGGAAACAAGAACGGGGCGAATGAGGAGCGGCTGTCAGCCGGTCGACCGGCGGCGGGCTTTTCGCGCTTCCGTTTTCCCCGCACCCCGTCGCTTGCACATCCACAATCCCGCCCCGAACACCGCAAGAAACAGCACCTCGAACCCGGCGTACCCCAAGAGCATCTTCGCCCCCAGGGCGGTGAACCCGTAGGAGTGGAGCCCGGTACCGAGCAGGTTGACGCCGATCCAGGTGCACATGACAAGCACCGCCGCGACGATCGCACCGATGGAAAGCCCGATGCCGTCAATGCCACCGGTACGTCGATAATGGAAAACGATCAATCCCCAGAGAATGATAAGCAGGGCGCCGTTTTCCTTCGGATCCCATCCCCAAAAACGACCCCACGCCTGATCGGCCCACATGCCTCCGGTGACGGTACCGATAACAGCGAAGAGCAGCCCGAAGGCGAAGACGCCGTAAACGGCGCGGCTGGCTGACCTGAGCAAATCGGTTTTTTGCGGGAACAGAAGCCGTTGCGTCAGGTATACATGGCCGATGAACCCTGCACCCATGCATCCGGCATACCCGAGCGATATGGTAATGATGTGGGTGGTAAGCCAAAAGCCTGAGTTGAGGATTGCGGCGAGCATTCCCATAGTGTCGCCGTCTGCGGCATAACGTCCGGCTATGTGCAGAAAGATGAATCCCGCCAGTGAAGCGGTGAGAAGCCCGATAGGGCGTATGCGCATCACTTCGAGAACCATGCCGATGATCATCATCGACCATGCCACGAAGATAAAAGTTTCGTAGAGGTTGGTAATGGGCGGATGATGCATGATGAGCATCCGAAGCAGGATGCCGACGCTGCAGAGCAGCCAGGCGGCTGCAATGATGACGATGCTTGCCTTCGGGACTGCTCTGCAGGTCGAGAAGAGGGCGATGAGGGCGAGCAGCGCGGCAAACCCGAGCAGAATCTTGGCAATAAAGAAGGCATTTATTTTATTGTAAAGTAACTCGAGCGACGGATCGGGCAGCGGGGGCGTGAGGCGTACCGAACGGACGGCGTTGTCGAACGACGCCACCGCATCGTTGAATAACGACTGGTCGCCGCGGAGGTAGGCGATACGGATTTTCACCATCGCCTGCATTGCCGGATTGCCAGCCGCAGCACTTCGATGGGCGCCGACAAGCCCCCAAGGGCTCATCCATCGCTCCTTGCCCTGTTCGACAACGGGAATGAGGTGGGGAGGACTGTTCTCAATCGCGTCGCTGACCCGATACATTTTTTTCGTAATCCGGACGATCGCCTTGTCGGTTGCACTCAGGCTGTCGGGATGAAGCTGATGGATACGCGTCATGTTTTCCGCAAGGAAACGGTTCAATCGCAGCATATCCAGAAAGGAGGGCGCCCGCTGAGGGTCGGTCACTGCGTCGGGGAGGCCAACGGTGGAGTCGGCGGCCGCAATATGAAAATCGTCATCCGGTTCCATACAACCGAAGGCGGAGGCCAGTGTCCGGTACTCGATGAGATTTGCATAGATGCGGATGATCTCTTTTTCAAAGGAAGACTGTTGTCCGGCGGGGGTTTTACCGGCGGAATGATAGTATCGATCGATCGCTTCCGCTGCACGTGAAAGCGCTGCATACGAGTAACGGCGGCTCCTCTGGGGCGCAATGCCTAACGTATGGGCGACGTCAGGATTGTTGATAAGAAAGACCTTGTCGAAGTCGCCGCGCATCGGATCGAAAAAAAGCCGGGAAAGCCACTCAAGTGCAGTGGCTTTCCCGATGCGCCGTTTCCCTGAAAACTGCAGGAGCTTGTTGCGTGCATAGGTATCGAGGGGTTTTTTCCGCCCGTTTTCAAGGATCATGACAAATCCCAACGATTCGACCGAAAACGGTGACGAGGTGCGGGACGGGGCGGCGGAGTATAATGGAAAAAGGCATCCGGAAATCGCCGTGACTACACACGCCAGCACCGGCAGTGCGCGCCGGAGGGAAAGTGACAAGGTTATGCGGCGGTCGTCATGCACGGCGATTCCTCCTTAGAGAGGAGATTTCATACCACATCTTCACGATGAAATGAAAAAAGAGGCCGATCACGATGATAAGGCTCGCGACATAGGGCAGATAGCGCAACGGGTTTTTTACGATCGCGAGCGTCGATGAATAGTGGCCTTCCCCCCCCCCGTACCCCATTTGATAAAAAGTAAATGAGCGGTACCGGAACGGACGGTTCATTTCAATAACGATTTCACGGTCGATGTTCTTTCCGAGAATACGCAGACGGCTCCGGAAACTTTTCGCTTTCGACGTCCCCGGATGCCAGTCGACGGTGAAACGGGTAAGCGTAATGCGCAAGGGGAGCGGCAACGCCGACGGCTGCAGGGAGAGTATGATCGTATCGCTGCCGTATGCAAAGAGTACCGGGTAGGGTGAACCGGCCCAGACGAAACGGTCGGGGCTGTGCTCCGGCTGCTCGTCGTCGCGGGCATCGATCGAGAAAACGACACCGGGGACGCGACGCTCCTCGTCGGATGTCGTGTTGACCGGTTTCAGGGAAATAATGGTCTGGCTGTCGTGCGGGCTCACCGTTGCACCGCAGTTCCGGTAGATGTGCCGCAGGGTGAGCGTCGTCATCGTGGGCGCCAGATTGATCCGTCGCCCCTCTCTGAGGCGTTTGAGATCATAACGTCGGATTGCGGAATAGGGCTCGCCGCCGCTGTTGCCGTTGAGCGCAACGACGAGCTGCCAGGACTTGAAATCATATGTGGTATCGGTGCCCTGGCCCTCGGCAAGGGTGACTGCCGACTCCCTGACGAAGCGCGAAGCGATTGCCGAGCCACCGATAAGGACTGCGACACCGATGTGGAGGATGATAATGCCCATAGTCCTGATGGTGACCGGCCGCCGTCTGAATGCCGCTGCCAATAGATTGACCGATAAAACAGCGACGACCGACTTTACCGCCGGAAACGGGAGCACACCCCCGATCCACACAAACCACGCTCTGAAAAAATGCTCCTGTGCCGCATAGATGCCGTGATCAACCTGATAGAGGGTTCCCCATACGACCAGAACGGCGAGGCAAAAAAGGGCGCTCACCGTTACCTGCAGGGAGGAGAGCCATGAGAAGAACCGACGCGGCATGAGCTTCTTTTCCATAGATTTCACGAGTACATTCACCGGTGACTCTACATAACGGCGCATAGGTGGAGAGGGGGTTTCATTGGTGAAATATACACTAACTACGATTCAGTCATCCTTATATTTCTCCGTGCCCTCCAGCAATGAAGTAATGGAAATACCCTCAAGGTAAAAATCGTCGAGTGTGCAGGAAAGCGAATCCCCGCGGTCGTTAGCGTTGGGAGAAAATTCGAATTCGATCCGCAGGATGTTTTTCGACTCGGTTTTCCACGGATAGCGGGATGCGTACGATACCGGTTCGAGAATCCGCAGCGAGTCGACGGGGACGGTATACTGCTGCATGACATTACTGAGTCGAATCGGGTAGGCGTAATGAGACAGTAACGAGCTCGCACTGTCGAGCCCCGTAGATTCGAAACGGACCCTGATAGTCCCTTTTCCGGAAGCGCGCAACGAGAAGGCACTCATCGAGGAGAGGTCGATTCCGCTGTTTGACAACGGTTTGAAGGTGATGCCGATAAGTGCGTTGGCGCGCGATGAGAGGGGGTCAAGTACCGTGGAAAATGAAAGCGCCCTGCCGCCGGTGCCGTCGGCCGTCGAATCGTAACAAATGGGTGAATGGCCGATGACGGATGAGACGCCCTTGGTCCATTCCGCCTTCTCAACGTGCCAATAATAGTAAAGCGAGTCGGAGAGGACATACCAGCCGAACACCGGAATAATCCGTCCGAGCGAGGTCGGCCCTATACCGCTTTCGAAATTATCAATAAGGAGCCGTGAACTATCCACCGGGAGCATCTGCTGCTGAAGCACGGCCCCCTCCTTGAGCGTTAATGCGATGCCGTCGGCCACGGCGGGTGCGGGCAGGGCGTCATTGACGCTCAAAACCGCATAGGAGCCGGGCGCAACCTCCTTAAAGATAAAAGCTCCCGATTCGTTGACCGATGACTGGTACGACGTACCGGCCAGCAGCACCCGTGAAGGCGGCGCAGACGAATCATCGAATGTTCCGGAGAATGATGCGTGTGACTGAAGCCGCACGGTGTCGAGATGATCACGCACCGAAACGGGAAGCGGAAGCAGCAGGGCCCCGTCTTCGTGGTCGATCTGCAAATTGACTGTTGCATCATGTTCGGGGAAACAGAGCTCGATTCGTCCGTTGTCGTCGGCGATCGCCTTCCGGAGTATCGGCGAAGCCCCGTTCTGGATGCTGTCAATCCAGAATCGCGCTTCAATGATTTTCGCCTCGGCTCCTGCCGCCGGCATCCCGTCGGGACGCATCGCATAGGTATTGACCGTTTCCGTTCCGGTGCCGCCTCCGGTCGAAACGGTCGTGCCGCAGGAGAAGTAAATTATCGTCACGATTCCTAACGATAAAACGGTTACGGGAATATTTTTCATGGTCCGTTCTTTTTCGCTTTATTTCTGGTCAGCGGAAACACCTGAAAATTTATCTGATACACCTCCTCAAAATCCTTATCTTTTCTTACCAGTTCGATGATTTCGCGTCGAAGATCATTGATACGCTCCCGAATGGTTTCAAAGCACTGCCGTGACGCACTTACGGTAAGGGTGGAGATATCGCGGAGTTCTTTTGGTACCGTATCGATTGCCCTGGTTGCCAGTTTGAGTGCCGATTTCTGGTATGACCGGACCGCTTTTATCTGGTCGACGCCGCTCGTTGTCACGAAATCATGGGTCGGCCGCAGCGCCCCTGTGCCGTCCGATGTTATTAATCCGAGTTTCTGCAACAATTTAATCGACCGCTGTGCCTGTTGTAATGAAAGGGCGGGGTGAAACCGTGAGGCGAGATCGTTGTAATCTTCCTGAAATGAAATGATGTTCAGTTCTTCACGCAGCGCCACATTCCACCATGAAGCGAGATATTCGTAAAGGTCATTGTCCAAGACCGTCGTCACCGGTTTGCGCAGAAGCAACAACTTCTGCAAATAGAAGGTTTCCTGGTCGGTCGATTTCGCCTTGTTAAAGTGTACGAGCGTCGAAAAATAGCTGCTTTCACGTTTGGATAATTTAAGGAACGTCGCCAGAATGGGGATCGCGGAATTCGCAATGTGCTTCTGTTTATTGAGTACTTTTACATAAAAAGAGGCATCAAGACCCGTCTTCCCCGCCACATACCTGAACGAGAAGAAGCGATGACAACTTTTATTGTAATGAAAGTGGTCTCGAAGATAGTCACGGTAATCGAGGTATTTGAAAATATCGTCCATGGATGCTGTGCAGTAAGGATTTCCGTGACAGGTGAAAAAGTTCTTTCTCGGAAGATTAAGCGTTTAAAAGTGTCTTAATTAATTGTCAGAACAATTTTCAGTTAATATAAATAAAAATATCATCCATGGAGAAAATCTTTTTAGGGAAAGAGAGGAAAAAAGAAAGGAATACACGACTGGGAGACGTTCCATCTCAAATTCCTCCTGCCGCAATGATCGCTGCATACTCCCATCCGCTCTCTTTAATGATACGCCGCTGGGTCGGATAGTCGGTATAGCTCAGTCCGAACCGCGGACCATACCCGTATGACCATTCAAAGTTGTCTAAAAGCGACCAGTGAAAATAGCCTTGTACGTCAACACCACGGCAGAAGGCATTATGAAGTGCCGTGATGAAACCTCTAAGATAGGAAATCCGTCGCGGATCATGCACTTTCCCGTCGGAGCCGATCTCGTCGCGCAGCGAAATGCCGTTTTCGGTGATGATGATCGGAAGACGCCCATAATCATATCTAATTCGGAGAAGAAGATCGGTCATACCACGCGGGTAGACCGGCCAGTCGAGGTCGCTCACTGCGGTTACCTTTTCAGACCGGATTAATTGCGGTTTGCCGTCTTTGCCCTGTGTTAAAAAAAAACTGAAGTAGTGGTTGACCCCCAGAAAGTCGAGCGGCTGTCTGATCAGTTCCATATCCCCCTGGAGTATGACCGGG
>JAFGNB010000215.1 GCA_016927235.1 Chitinispirillaceae bacterium | reverse complement strand
TTTGCTGTTCTGGAAATAGAGCGTGCTGTCGTAGTCCGCCAGATCAATAACGGTCTTTGCGGAGGTCGCCCCCGGAATGCTTGCGTCCAAAGGTTCCGAAGCAAGTGCCGTGAAGTCGTCCTCGCAGCCGATCGAGCTCGAATAATCGGGCTCCTCCCCGCCGGGGATCACACAGTCCCAGATTTTCGGAGCGGGACCGGAGCGGTGAGGATTGTCGATGCAAAAGAGAAACAGCATTGACAAAGAGAAAAATATCACGGGGACTACAGTATGTCGCTCCGTACTGTTATTCGGGTCTTTCAGCATTGTATGTTTTCCCTGCCTTCTCCTTACTCTATTTCCCGGCATCGCTGGTCTCCCGCACAGTACTGTCCTTCGGGACACTGCTCATCGCTGCTGCAGGTTATTATACCCGGAATCTCCAAAAACCTCGTTACTTTGGATTCAATAACCATTTTTGCCCTGGTGATCGTATCAATGGCGACCGCTTTGCGGGAAACTTCGATCTTGGGATACCCGGAGATGCCGTAGGTCTTCAATTTATCCAGCAGCGAAGCCGCTATGGTCAGCGAACCGTCGTCCTCGCAATCGCATTCGATCTTCGCTTTCGTTCCGCCGTGGTAACTGATATCGACCAGAACGAAGATGGTGGTGTTGCCCGTGAGACCCGGCGGCGTCCATTTCAGTTCGATCGGCTGGCCGTCCGCGCACGGAAACGATTCATTGAGCACCTCCAGCGGGGAAAAACCCCTGGCGGTCAATGTGAAGGCGGAGATCGATTGACTGCCTGAAGCGCTCAGGGTGACGACGTCGCCTTCGTTAAACGGAGGGTAGGTGAGCGTGTCGGTTATCGGAGGCTGATAATTGAAGCCGATGTGATCCATGGAAAAGGCCGCTGTTCCGTTGGTCAATTTAAGGCCGTTCACGGTCACCGTGCCGACGCTGATCGCCGACGGTTCTAGTTGACAACTGTCATCCTCGACGCAGAGGTACCCCCATTCGCAGGGCTCTGCACATAAGGGAGTACGCGGTTTGAGGAGACAGCAGCCGCCGGCGGTTTCGACCACTTCCCAGACAACGGGGGGTTTGGAAGGCAGCGGTCCGTCGTACATCCTGCCCAGCACCGCGGTGACTCCCTCCTCCCTGAGCATGATCTGAAAAGTGCCGTACGACTCTATGGCGCCGGTATCCGCCGTGGTGGTGGTATCGGTGGTATCCGCCGCGGTGGTATCGCTGCCCGACGGATTTCCGTCCTCGCCGACCTGGCAGGATCCGGACAGGAGGAGAAAAGCGAAAAGAACGGTAATAACTATCAATTTCGTCGACACGAGGGCTATCTCCTTTCAATTCATGGATTGAGGGCAAAACAGTAAAAACCGCCGTAACCGCCGCCCGCGCCGATGGTATTGTCGCCGGCGGCGCCGGAAATGGGCATGCCGCTTTTATTCTTCACAGTTCCACTGAGAGAGATCGATTGCGCGGATGCGGTGGACACGATCGCTGAAACGAGAAAAAATGATAGCACTCGGCACATACGTTGCCTCCAAAAAATTAAAAAATTATTCCTACTTCGGCACGATGAACGTTCCTGTGGTTTTTGCTTGTCGCCTCACCTCATCACCCCGCCTCTTCGGCAGGCTTAGGAACCACCCCTCTTCCCCTCTCCGCTCTTCGGAGAGGGGAAGAGGGGCCGGGGGAGTTGGGATGAGGCGTACCGACGGAATCTGAAATTCTATTCTACCGAAGTAGGATTATTATAGTTCTATTTATATATTAAAAGTTCATATTTTTATTGAAATTGCATTTTATTGTTCTCTCTTGAGAACATGGAGAGGTGTAGAGCGCTGAAAAACAAAGATTTAACGCACTGTCGCAGCATTAATTTATGTTTATTTAAATCGTTCATAATTGGAGCTTTCAATTCATGAATAGAGGATTCGATCAGAAGAGGTCCGCTCCGACGGCGTCCGGTCAACAGCAGACGCTGATAATGAGACCGCTCTCCGAGCTCATGCGCGAAACGGTTGCGAAGCTCACCGGAGTGCTGGGCAAGCACGCCCTTCCGCATACCGAACGTATTTTCGAACACCTGCTCTGCTGTTCGCATACGGATCTCTATCTTGACGGACATCGGAACGTTGATTCCGTACTGACGGATCGTCTCGACGCGATCGTCTGCCGCTGTCTCGATTGCGAACCGCTCGACTATATCCTGGGTACGACCTATTTTTTCGACCGGGAGTTCATCGTCGCTCCGGTTGTGCTGGTGCCGCGGCCCGACACTGAGCGGCTCGTCGAACAGGTGCTGTGTCACGAGAAGGCGCGGCAGTTGTGCTTCGCGGACATTGGGACGGGGTCGGGGATCATCGCCTGCATCCTGACGGAGCAACGGCCGCAGTGGAACGGAGTGGGGATCGATGTTTCTCCTCGGGCGCTTTCCGTCGCCCGCCGCAACGTGCGGTCGGAGGGGATCGGCCTTGTCTGTTCGGACCTGTTTCGCGCCTTTCGGGCGTTGCGGCGGTTCGATTTTATCGTCGGCAACCCGCCCTATATCAAAAGCGGCGACATCGGAGGACTTGACGAATCGATACATCGTTTCGAACCGCTCATTGCCCTTGACGGAGGAAATGACGGGCTCGCCTTTTTCCGCAGGCTCGCGCGGGAGGCCCCTGCGCATCTCAAGGCGGGGGGTTCCCTTTACTGCGAGATCGGGTACGACCAGGAGGATGCCGTTCGTTCGATTTTTTCGGCGCCGCCCTGGGACCGCTTCCGCTGTTTCCGCGATCTCGCCGGGAATCCCCGGGTTATTATTGTATGCAATAGAGGGTAGCGACCGCAATGCACCGACCCCCCTTATCTTTTGATTCACCGCTCCCGCAATGGCTGGCGGATAGTCCCGCCGCGGCGGGTGCCGCATCGCTTTACCGAACGGCCGTCCGCCTTCGAAACGGATGGTACGACCTCCGCCGCACCAGAGTGATCAACCGGCCGGTCGTCAGTATCGGCGGCATCAGGGCGGGAGGAAGCGGGAAAACGCCGGCGGTCATGCTTATTGCCGGGATCCTCCGGCATCTTGACTATCAGGTGGCGGTCCTGTCACGGGGCTACAAGCGCACCGGACGCTCTTCGTTGCTGCTTGCTCCCGGCGAAACGGCGCCATGGGAGTTCATCGGCGATGAACCTGCGATGATCCGCGCAGCCTGCCCGCAGGTCTTCCTTGGAATAGGCGCCGATCGATACCGCAACGCCGCGCTCCTGCAGAAAAAGATGGAAGCCCGGTCGATGTTTCTCCTCGATGACGGTTTTCAGCATCGTGCAATGCACCGCAACCTCGATATCGTCTGCATCCATGAATCGATTCTTTCAGACCGGCTGCTCCCGCAGGGATGGTTACGGGAACCGGTCGCCGCGCTTGTCAGGGCGCACCTTTTTTTCCTGATATGCGCGGAGGGGGGCATCGGACGGATGATCGAGGTTGGAAAACGGCTGTCGGGGCGGTTTCCGGCAATTGAACAGTTTCTCCTTATCCCGAAAAAAGAAGGGTGGGTACACATGGCGAGCGGGAAAATAACCGATTCGCCTCCTTTTAAAAGTCCCGTAGCATTTTGTGGAATAGCCCGTCCCGACCGTTTTTTTAATCTGTTATCCGCCTCCGGAGTCAATCCATGTAAAAAGGTCGCCTTTCCCGATCATTATCGATACACAGAATATGATTTCTCTTCTTTGCGGGAATTATATTCACATGGATTAATCACCACGGAAAAGGACGCCGTCCGTCTTCGAGATATGCCGAATATTCCCGGAGAACGATTATGGTACGTGAAAGTACGGTTACAATTCGCGGAAAACAAATCATTACACCGTTTTAGTCATTATATTAAAAGCATCGATCAATAACCATTTTAGAAGGAGGTACATTTCATGAGGTTTGTAAGAAGCAGCAGTATTGCACTTTTTTCGGTGCTCTGTGTATCGTCGGTTGTTTTTGCCAACCAATACCTTCTTATCGAGGAGCAGCTGGCCAAGGTTTACAAAGATCTCGACCCCAAGGCACCAATCATCAAACAGGTGAAAAAAGGTGAGTATCTGGATCTGATTTACGACGGCACCTCATGGCATAAGGTCCTCGTTGAAACTCCGGAAGGAGTTCAGGAAGGATGGATTGAACGGCGTGCGGGTAAAATTGTGGATCGAGCGGGTAACGTACCGGTCTTTCAGATCATTTTATTTCTGCTGGTCGTCGGTGGAACATTAGGAGGTGTACTGTATTACATTCAGAAAAACCGCACCCCGTCGATGGTGGAGGGGGATGAATTTTAGTCCTCATGCTCCTGCTCCACAAATCCGGGGAATAATTTTTAGTTTCACTCTCTTCCTGCTTTTTTTTTCGGTAGCCTCCGCCGCTCAGAAAGAGATTGAAATTACCAGTTTCTATGCAAAAGTATATGTTGCGCCAAGTACCAATGCGAATTTCATAGGATTGACTCAAAAGGGGGAGCGGTACCCTATTCTTGGAATCCGCGATTCATGGTATTATATCCGCTTTAAAAATGCAAACGGATGGGTGGAGTCTTCACAACTCACGGTCATCGATCCGGACGCACCCGCCATGGAAGCGACGACGGAAACTTCCGAAGCGGAGAATGCGTCCAGCGAGTCGGTCGATTCACCGGGCGCCGCCACGGCATCCGCCGGTCCTGAAGCACCCGCCCCCTCAAATGTCTCGACAGCGTCTCGTGACAGCGAAGGGGTAACCTCTGCCGGCTCCGTCGCGACAACGACCGCTTCACGCGGTTCCGCTCAAAGCCGCAGCGCCCAGCCGCGGCGAACGACGCCACGCGAGTCGAAGAGTTCCGAGAAAAAGACCGAAAAGAAAGAATCGCGGCTGCGTTCATGGTTTACCCAGCAGAACCTTCCGGAGCTCCCGCCGAACATCCTTCCCGATGAAGAACAGACGGCGACGATGCGCTATTTCCAGGTACGGTTTCCGGCGCGGGTGATTGCGTTTTTAAGCCCGGAAGCACCCATTCTGGGAATGACGAAGAGGGGACAGTTGCTGCCGCTCATCAATGAAGGCGACTCATGGTGCCGTGTGGCGTTCGCCGATACCGTCGGATGGATCGAGATCAGGCACGGCAGAATTATTGATCCCGATACTTCGCTTTCCATTGACTATGTCAAAATCGGTTTATTATTCGGCGGCGTCGCCGTAATCGTTGTTCTGCCGGTTTTTCTGCTGCTGTTCATGAAGAGACGAAAAAAAAGCATTGCCGTCGAGACCGTCGCCAACCGGCATGTACTGATCATCGCCGAATCTTCGAAAGTCATCCAGTACACGCTTACCAATGGGACAACCACCCTGGAACGCTGTTTCGGCGAGGTCGGCTTCTCCATTACCCGCCTTCGCGATCTTACCGCTGCAAATGAGTTTCTGCAGCGGCAGACGAAACCGGACGTCGTCCTTATCGATTATCATATCGACAAAGAGATCGTCGCTTCAATCGAACGGATCTGCGCGCCCCTGGGATTCGCCGATACCATTCTATTTATTGTCTATAATGTTCCCGATCCTGCCGCCATGCAGGCGGGAACCGTACTCCCGAAAATGGCGTTTCTGGGGCTGACTTTTTCGGACAGGGATGTTTTCAAACTGGTGACGCCGATGCTGCATTCAACCGACGGCGACGCCATTCAAAAAAGCATTCAACCGTCGGCGCTGGCGGGAGACATCGCCGAGGGCAACCTGCTCGAAGTACTTCAATTCATCGAGATCGGCAGCAAAACCGGTTGCCTTCTGGTTGAGATGGAAAAACCCTTTGCGATCATCTGCTTTAAAAACGGAAGAATCATTTTTGCCGCCACGGCGGATATGGTTACCGGACGCGAAGCCATCTTCAAGGTACTGGATCTCAAAATCGGAAAATTCCGCTTTGTAATCGATAAGAAGCCCAAAGAAAGCAATGTCAATCTATCGACCCTCGAGGTGCTCATGGAATGGGCGAAGGCGGTTGATGAAGCTCATGGGCGTTGATTACGGCCGGCGGCGCATCGGTTTGTCGGTCGGCGACGAAGCGGGTGTTGCGCTCCGTGGCCTTCCCACCATTGATCGAAAAAATAATCCCGGTTTTTTCTCGAAGCTGCTTGAAATCATCGACCGTGAAAAACCCGATGCGTTGGTTTTCGGACTTCCTCTTGACGGCGATGATGCCGAAACGGTAATGTCTACTGAGGTCCGGACCTTCGCGGCGAAAACGGCACGGCGCGCTGGGCTGCCCGTCTTCTTTATCGATGAAAGCCTTTCGTCGCTGCGGGCGGCGGCGTTGTTGCGGTATCAGGGGAAGAAAAAACGCCGCGACAAGGGTTCGGTCGACAGGCTCGCCGCCTGCATTATTCTCGACCGGTTTATCAGGGAACACGGATGTGCGTGAAAGACGGATTCGTCGCGGGAGTATTACTCTCTGTCAATCTGCTGAACTGTCTGCCCGTCGACTCGCCACTGCCGCAGAAACTGGAGAAACCGATACTGGATTTCAACGGGATGGCGGCCGTGCGCGACCCGGTCGACGGGTATCATGAGGCGGTCCACCTCAGCTGGACGTTCACGCGGACGGAAGAGACCCCCGTGCAATCTTTCACGCTCCTTCGGAAATTTCCGTCCGACTCCTTTTTCGACGTTTTTGCGGGATCACGTCTTATACCGGCGGATACGACGCATTTTTACGACGAACTGGCGCAGCACCCTTTTCCGGCAGACGGTTTCGATTCGGTCTCCTACCGGCTGTGCGCCGTCGACACCCTGGGGCGCACCGGCGATACATCGGCGGTGTGTGCGGTCATTCTGGCGCCGCAGGCGAAATTCGTCAATTACGATACCGTGAGCGGCTGCCTTCAGTGGGAATCGTGGATCAGGGGAGGCATTTTTTCGTGGTGTACGGTGTGGCGTGAAGCCGACAAGCAGGAATGGACAAGCCGATTGCAGGATGCATTTCCCCAAACCGATCAGCCCGGACGTTTTTCCGCCTGTTTTCCCGATTCGCTGCAGCCGCCCGCTCCGGGCCGCTGGTATTATGCATTGTTCGTCAAGGCAAACGATACACACTCTTTGAAAATTGGAACGCTCGATGTGGAGTAAGGTAGTGTCGACGACGGTAGCGTTTGTCGCAGCAGCAGCCGCTTCCACGAACGGCAGCGCGCGTTTCCTCCTCGCGTCGCTTTCCGGCAACGAAGCGCGGATCACGGTGGAGCTGCCTCCGGAAAGCCGCCGCAGGTCCGAACCGTGGCTGATCGCTTTCTCAACACTGCCGGGGCATGATTTTTCCGCTACAATCGATTACGGCAACGGAACACCGCTGCCGCTGGCGCGCCACGCCGCGGGGTGGGCCGGCATCGATTACCTCCAGTGGTGCGGTTTCGCACCCGACCGTGCAGCCGGCCCCGATACGACGCTGCATGCCGTTATTACCGTCCGTTTTTCCGAGCCTCTGTACGCGGGAGTTTCCTCCCAGCAGGTCTCGTTCGACAACCGGATTCTCCGAGTGCCGCTTTCGCGGCCGCCCCGCAAAGCCGCGGCCGGAGTACCGCAGCTCCCTTTCACCAGCGGTTTGCGGATGGAGGTGGACCGGGACGGTATCTACGAACTGACCGTTCCGGTGCTCAGGGAGCACGGAGTGCCGGTCGACCGCATCGCATCGCGCACCTACCGTCTTTTCGAAGGCGACCGGGAGCTGCCGCTCTATATTCCCAACGAACACCACCGGATACTTGCCGGCGACGACCGTCTCGTGTTTTACGGGCAACAGCTCAGGGCGCCGTCCGGGAAGCCGGAGCAGTATTCGGCGTCGAACGTCTACTGGCTTACCTGGGGAGCGTCGGTCGGTGCCCGCGTCGCCGTCGTGTCGGGCGGCCGCCGTATCGATCCCACCGTGTATACGGCTTCCCGAAGTGTCGTTGCGCGCAATTACGACGATACGCTTCATATCGAACGGGACAATACCATCATGTGGCTGGGCAATGTCGCCGACCGCCCCCCCGAAGAACTCACCGGACCTCCGGAAGAGGCGGAAGCTGATTTTGACAACTGGTATTGGGGAATCGTCGGGGCGACGGCGTTGACGACGTTTACCTTCACCGTCCCCTCCCCCGTGGTGAGAGGGGAGGCGCGGATGCGGGTGGGGCTGATGGGACTGAGCAGCGTCGACAGTGTCGCCGAAGACCATCACCTCGATCTCTTTATCAACGATAAGCCGGTAAGCGGGCGCAACAGCGCCCGCTGGGACGGACAGCGCTTCTTCGTATTCGAAAGCGACACTTTTTCAACCGACAACCTCGTCCACGGGGAGAACCGGCTGACGCTGCAGACCTCCCGTTCATTCGCCGACCGCAGCGCGCTCAACTGGATCGATATCGCCTATCAACGCGGTTACGAATCGATCGACGACCGGGTGCGCTTCAAAAACGACGCGAGGATCGCGGGAACGATGGTCGAATATGCCCTTACGGGCTTCAGCACCGATCGTCTGGAGCTCTGGGACATCACCCGTCAACGTTTTTTTACCGACATGCGTATTGAACGGGGAAGCGGACGCGGGCGTAATACCCGCACCCTCATCTTTCAGGACAGCGTCGGCTCCGTCGTCACTTATTTAGCCCAGGCCGTTGATAGGCGGCTGGTGCCGGCCACCCTGTCGCTCGATACGGTCCGCGGCGACTGGGACACGCTTGCGCAGGCGGACTATATCGCCGTCGGCGCCGACTCGTTTGAAACCGACCTCGAACCGCTGCTGCAGGCTCATCGTAAAAACGGGCTGCGGACGGCGTTCGTGGGAATCGACGACATTTACAAAAGGTTTTCGGGCGGCGTGCGCAATCCCGAAAGCATCCGCACGTTTCTGCAGTATCTTTTCAGCCGCCTCACCGGACGTCCGCCCCGCTACCTGCTGCTCGGTGGCGACACGACGCACGATCTGGACAAAAACAACCGGTCGCGCAACATCGTTCCGACGCACCTTTCGCGCATCCCCGGCTGGGGCCCCGGCGCCGACGACGGCTATTTTGCGACGGTAAATGAAGGCGACCTGTTTCCCGACCTTTCTGTGGGACGGCTCCCGGCGCGCAACCGCGAAGAAATGCGGCTTCTGGTCGACAAGACCGTACGTTACATCACACGACCCAGCCGCGGATACTGGCGCGACAACCTGCTCATGCTCGGAGGCGGGGAGCCCGCCTTCACGCAGTTCAACGACGATGCGACGGCAGATGTCGTCGGAGCACGGATGAACATCGTGCGCATGGATGCGGACCCGTCGTCGCGGTTTTACAAAGACGGGTTCGTGGCGCCGCAGCTCATTGCCGGTCATCTGAACGCCGGCGTTTTCATGGTCAATTTCAACGGTCACGGCGGCGGGAACATATGGTCCGACAACAATTTCTTCGGGTATCACAATCTCTCCCTCCTGCATAACGGTCAATGGGGAGAGGGAGGGCGACTGCCGGTCGTTTTCAGTTTTACCTGCCTTACCGGCTTTTTTGAAAGCACCGAGTACCGTTCGCTGGGTGAGGAATTCCTGCGCGCCGACGACAACGGCGCCGTCGCCTTCTACGGCGCGTCGGCATACACGTCGCGCAGCGGGAACCTGATCATGAACAGACTCCTGCTCGAAGAGGCGCTCGGCGGCCCCCCGCGGCGGCTCGGCGAGTTGATTGACTTATGTGAAATGGACATGCTCGTGCGTTATTCATCCCAGTACCTCGATTTGGTACGCCAGTACAATCTTCTCGGCGATCCGGCGCTTCTATGGGCGCTCACTGCCGATACGCTCACCTTTACGGAGTCGCACATTGATTCGAATGCGGTGCTTACCCTCAAAGGGAACTGCGTGCCGGTGCTCACGGGAGAGGTGAAGCTGTCGCTTGTCGCCGCCGACGGCGCCTGGAACCAGACGGTCGTTGCGGCGGGCGACGGCGCCTTCGAAGGTTCGTTCACGCTCAAGCAGCGGATGCGATCGGCGCTGGCGACGGTGCGCGCCTACGCCTGGAACGACAGCGCCGAGGTGCGGGGATGGATGCCTTTTGTTAAGGACACCCTGCTTGTCCACGGCGTCCGGATCGATCCCGAACGTCCGTTTTTCGGCGACAGCGTCACGGTCTCCTGCGAACTGGCGACCGCATTCCCGGACGTGCAACAGCTCTACTGCCTGTACGCGCAGGCGCCGGGCAACGGTCCGCACGTCTCCTTTACCGGAATGAACATGGTTGACGATGGCGACGGCGGGTGGTCCACCGCGGGGAAAATAGCGCTGCCGTACGCCGGTTCGATCAACGACCGCCTTCTGCTCCGTTTCAGGGTGCTTACCCCCGACATGGCGCTGCAGAGTCCGATTATTTCGTTTCCCATCGGCGGACGGCCGGACTTGACATTTACCGATAAAAAACTCCGCATCGTATGGCGCGACGACTCGCTGCGGACCGCCGTCGAGGCGCTCAATATCGGCAACGCGGTTTCGCCGCCATTCGCCGTCGCGTTCTTGTGGACGCACGCCTCCGGCCTGCCCGACACCTTTGCCGTGGCGACCTGCTCCGATTCTCTCGCCCCGGGTGCGCGGCGGGCATTTTCCGTCGCGCTGTCCGACACCCAGGGTGACCTCGCCTTCCGTGCGACGCTCAACCCCGCCGCAGCCTTCCCGGAGATCGAACACGGCAACAACCGCCTTGACGGACAGACGCGCGTTTTTTACCGGGATGTTCAATCAACCGCCGATACGCTCTCGATTGATAACGGACGCCTCCGCCTTTCGCCGGCACGGCCGTTCGAACATCCGCGACGTCTTTTTCTTTTTGAAGACACGGCGGCGGCACCGCAGCCGCTTGCCACTTACTCGCAATGGATCGCGCTGCGCGCGGGGCTGCCGGTGAAGTGGTATCTGGCAAGCAGGCCGCAGCGGTCGGCCGACGATTCGCTCTTCTGGCTCTGGAACCGGTCGCGCGAAGGCGGGTTGTTCCCGGCCGATTCGACTTTCAATAAATCGGGATTCATACTTTTCGATACCGCCATCGCGCAATGGCGCTTTTACGCCGGCATCACCCAACCTTCGCCGGAGCGCCCCGCTGCGGTTCCGATGACCACCTTACTGAATGGTCCCTTTGCCCTGGCGTCGATCGTCGATGCGGCACCGCCGGAAATGACCGCTTCCGTGTACGGAAGATCGCTTTCGCACCGTGAGTATACCGCGAAAGACCGTCCTTTCACCGTTTTTTTCTCCGATCCCTCGGGCATACTGCCTTCGTCGATCGAGCTTTTTCTGAACAATCAACGGCTTCCCCCCTCATCGCACGCCGAGATTCCCGCCACGGGAGACCTGCGCAGCATCAGCCTCTCGGCGTACCCTGAGGCGCAGCGCCGCGTTGATTCTTTACTCGTGCAGTGCAGCGACCTTGCGGGGAACTTCGCGAAGCGCGCCTTCGCCTACCTGCCGGGCGCCGACCTGACGATACGATCGTTTTCATGCCACCCCAATCCTTTTACCGGCCGTCGCAACCACGACGGAACGATTTCAAAAGTCCGGTTCGCCTTCATGCTCACCGATCTCGCTCAAACGGCCTCGTTGTCGATTTATACCGTCAGCGGGAAAAAGATCAGGAGCTGGTCGCTCAATGAATTGATCGGGTATCACCAGGTCGAATGGGACGGCCGCGACTTCGAAGGATACCGTCTCGCCAACGGCACCTACTATGCAAAACTCATTGCGAAGAACGACCGGAAAAAGGTCAAGAAAATAATCCGTATTGCAAAACTTGAAGGATTCTGATAATGCCGCTTTACATAGTCGCCACTCCTATCGGCAATCTCGCCGATATTACCTTCCGCGCGATCTCCGTTTTAAGGGAGGCGGACCTCATCCTCACGGAAGACACCCGCGTCTCCCGCACGCTGCTCGGCCACTACGGCATCACCACACCAATGGCGGCCTATCACGATTTCAACAAGGAACGGGTGACGCCGCACCTTGTGGGGCGTCTGCGCAACCATGAAAAACTGGCCCTGATCAGCGACGCCGGCACGCCCGGGATCGCCGACCCGGCATTCAACCTGGTGCGTGCGGCGCTGCATGAAAACCTGCCCGTCTTCCCCATACCCGGCCCGTCGGCACACATCTCCGCGCTTATCGCGAGCGGACTGCCCACCGACCGTTTCGTCTTTGAAAACTTCCTTCCCCGTAAAAGCTCCCAGCGACGAAGATTGTTCGAATCGTTGCGGGAGGAACCGCGCACGGTCATCTTTTACGAAACGCCTTACCGCATTGTAAAGGTTCTTGGAGAGCTCGACGAGATCCTCGGCGACATCACCGTGGTCATCGGCCGGGAAATGACGAAGCTCCATGAGGAGTTCCTTCGCGGCACGCCGAAAACGCTTCTTGCCCGCTTCACCCGAAAACTGCCCCGCGGTGAGATGACGGTGATAATCAACGTCCGGGTACGGGAAACGTTCGTGGGAGGGGAGGGGAGGGTAGTGTAAGTCAGAAGTCAACTTTTCTCTACCTATTTCTATGACATCCCGTTAATTATTATTTTATTCATGATAGTCCCTACATGATGAACCGTGACAGAAACCGCTAAAAAAATTTTGACCACCCAGACATAAATTCAATATCATTTACGAAATTTTACTTGAAAATATGGGTATTTATGGGTATGTTTACGGGTATGAAAAATTATACCATACGATTACCGGAAACCCTGGCGTCTGAACTGGTAAAACAGATCGCTGAAATTGATGAGTTTAAAGGGCGGTGGGAGGCGTTAAGAAACATCGCGCCCGACCGCCTTGTGTTACTGCGAAAAATAGCAACGATCGCTTCTATCGGCTCTTCAACACGAATCGAAGGTTCTCGTCTCTCCGATGCACAGGTCGATGAACTTCTGTCGATGATCGACGGGAAATCATTCCGTTCCAGAGACGAAGAAGAAGTTGCAGGGTATGCCGATGCAATGAATATCGTTTTTAATTCATTCCAGGATATTCCTATTACCGAAAATCACATAAAGCAACTTCATGGTATTCTGCTCAAATACAGTTCAAAAGATAGTCGCCATAAAGGTGAGTATAAAAAATTTCCAAACAATGTCGAGGCATTCGATTCCGAAGGAAACAGTGTCGGAATAATCTTCAAAACCACCGACCCGTTTGCAACTCCCTATGCAATGCAGGATCTGGTACAGTGGTACAGTGCGGAGTTAACTGCCGGAAACTACCACCCATTACTGATTATCGCTGCATTCGCCGTACATTTTCTTGCCATTCATCCATTCCAGGATGGCAACGGTCGTCTGTCGCGGATACTGACAACATTGATGCTGTTGAAAGCCGGATATCTCTATGTCCCTTATTGTTCAATCGAAAGTATCGTTGAAGAAAATAAGGATCAGTATTACCGCTCATTGCGCAAAGCTCAAAGCTCTTTTTCCGGGAACCATTCAGGGATGAAAGAGTGGTTGAAATACTTCCTGCTGATACTGAAAAAGCAGAAGGAGATTCTTGAACAGCGCATTGAACAGGAGTCGAGTCTTTCGATCACAACGCTCTCACCGGTTTCTGCAGCTATCATAAAACTGATTGGTGAACACAGCAAATTGACAATATCTGATATCGTGATTTTTTCCGGCATAAATCGCAACACTGTTAAAAAACATTTGAAGGAGCTGGTTGAAAAACGTTTTATCAATAAAAACGGCGTTGGAAAAGGGACGTGGTATTCAAGGTTGTAACTTTCACACTTAAAAGAAAATCGGGAACCACTGAAGGGAGGG
Organism: Chitinispirillaceae bacterium; assembly: GCA_016927235.1. Taxonomy (GTDB): domain Bacteria; phylum Fibrobacterota; class Chitinivibrionia; order Chitinivibrionales; family Chitinispirillaceae; genus JAFGNB01. The sequence continues at coordinate 226 of JAFGNB010000215.1, read as the reverse complement.
GATTCCTATGTTACGCTATAAAAAACTGCCTGCAAGGGCCTACCACAGCAACCGGCGTGACAACCGAAAAAGCCCTACATAGCTTTCGCGGTTAACACGACCCCGCTTTGCGGGAGGGACCCATGCGCAGGGACTTGTACTGAGTTACTATGTTATGAATAAATCATTACTAAGGGTTGATTCGCACTTATAAAAATGACTACCTTCCTATTGTACATAAACCATT
>JAFGNB010000214.1 GCA_016927235.1 Chitinispirillaceae bacterium | reverse complement strand
GTCGGTCGAGGATACCGTCTCGATTCTGCGGGGCCTGCGCGAGCGGTACGAGGTGCACCACGGCGTGCGCATCCGCGACGGGGCGCTTATCGCCGCCGCAACGCTCTCCGACCGGTATATCAGCGATCGGTTTCTTCCCGATAAGGCCATCGACCTCGTCGACGAGGCGGCGGCGAAACTCCGCACCGAAATGGACTCGAGCCCGGTGGAACTTGACGAGGCGCTGCGGCGGAAGATGCGGCTCGAGATCGAGATCGAAGGCCTCAAAAAGGAGAAGGACGGCTCATCGCGTGAACGGCTGTCGAAACTGCAGGAGGAGCTCTCCGAAGTGAAAACCGCCGCCGCCGAACTGAAGGCTCGCTGGGATGCGGAAAAAAGCAGGGTCGCAAGCCTCCAGGCGCTGCGTGAAAAGCTGGAGACGGCGCGCCTCGAACTCGAACGGGCGGAGCGCGAGTACAACCTGAGCACGGCCGCGGAGCTGCGGCACGGCACCATCCCCGAGCTTGAACAGCAGCTCAAAACCGGGGAGGCGCAGCTTGCCGGCCGGGATGGCGCCAAGCGGATGCTCAAGGAGGAGGTTGACGAAGAAGACATCGCGGCGATCATCAGCCGGTGGACGCACATACCGGTGAGCAGGCTGATCAGCGGCGAGAAGGAGAAGCTGCTCGCGCTTGCCGGGCGTCTCCACCGGCGGGTGATCGGTCAGGACGAGGCGGTGGATGCGGTGGCCGACGCGGTGCTGCGCGCGCGGGCGGGCCTCAAGGACCCCGGCCGGCCGATCGGCAGTTTTATCTTTCTCGGGCCTACCGGCGTGGGAAAGACCGAACTCGCCCGGTCGCTCGCCTACACTCTCTTCGACGACGAGCGCGCCATGATCCGTATTGACATGTCGGAGTACATGGAGAAGTTCGCGGTGTCGCGCCTCGTGGGTGCGCCGCCGGGATATGTCGGGTACGACGAAGGGGGGCAGCTTACCGAAGCGGTGCGCCGCAGGCCTTATGCGGTGGTGCTTTTCGACGAGATCGAGAAAGCGCACCCCGATGTATTCAATATCCTTCTGCAGATCCTCGACGACGGCCATATCACCGATTCGCAGGGCCGCAGGGTGGATTTCAAGAACACGATCATCATCATGACCTCGAACATAGGGTCGCAGGCGATCGCCGACTACAGCGGCAACGGCGACGGGTACGAACGGATCCGCACGATCGTCTCGGCCGAGCTGCGCAACCATTTCCGGCCTGAATTCCTCAACCGGGTGGACGAAACCGTCATTTTCCATGCGCTTGGCCGTGAGCATATTAGGGGCATCGTGGAGATTCAGCTCGAACGGTTCAGGGAGCGGCTTCGTGCGCACAACGTTGCAATGTCGATTACCGATGACGCCGCGACGTTCATCGCCGAAAAAGGATTCGACCCGGTTTACGGCGCCCGTCCGCTCAAGCGGGCGATCGTCAGGGAACTCGAAACGCCGGTTTCAAGGCTGCTCATCGGCGGCGAACTCAGGGAGGGGGCGACGCTGCGCGTTACGGCGGGAGAGGGAAGGCTGGAGTTTTCGTGCGAAAACCGGGCCGGGCGGAGGAGCTAAACGACGGGCAGTCGGTCGGAGAATACCGGAGAATATAGCATCCCGCTGCTATCCGTAGCTCAATTGAACCGGATAATATGTATTTTCTCTTGCAGGGGCGCCGGTGCGGCAGTCGTTTTTATGCCGGACATTCGTCACGGGTGCGGCGCCCGTAAAAATTGATTAACGAAAGGAGCGTCGTGTGCAAAAAAGAACCGTTGTTGCGGTAATCGCCTCGGCACTTTTTCTTCACTGTCCGAAAGTATCGGACGTTCCGGTGCCGACCATGGATTTCAGCAATTTGACCGATGGTACATTCGAAGGAAAGAGCGATTGCAAAAAAATCGTCACGGCAACCGTCGAGGTGACGGTGAACGAGGGGAGGGTGACGAAGATCGACGTCATCGACCACCGGCACGGCCCGAAGTACGGGGGCGAAGCGATCGTTCCGCGGATCATCGAGAAACAGTCGTTCCAGGTCGATGACGTCACCGGCGCGACGATCAGCGGCCGGGTGATCGAACGGGCGGTTGCCGACGCGCTCGGGAAGAGCAAGAAGGTTCGGGAAGGGCAATGAGGGGGAGGTACGCCCCGTTGCTGCGATACTGAATTTTGTTATTGGAGGGGCCTGCGGCCTATCTGGCACACCATTCCCCGATAACAAGGAATAGTCGAGGAAGAGGGGGCTGTTCGTTGCGCTGCGCCCCGGGCATCGCGCCTGGAATACATTCAATCTCACATCGAACCGTTATTCAATCAATTACTCGATTTCATTGTATACGCTCCATTTTGATTATATTTTTCCGATTCTGTACGGGGCGTCCGGGTGCGACGATTCCGTGCGGTTTCGGGGAGTCGGTTATGTGCGGCATTGTCGGTTATGTCGGTTCGAAGGAGGCGTATCCCGTTCTTCTGGGGGGGCTTTCGGTTTTGGAATACCGCGGGTATGACAGCGCCGGCATCGCACTGGTGAACGGGAAGGGTCTGGAGATTCATAAAGACAAAGGAAAGGTCGATCACCTGCGCGTCATCACCCATGACGCGGTCGGCCGGGGATGCACGACCGGCATTGCCCATACGCGCTGGGCGACCCACGGCGCGCCGTCGAAACACAATGCCCATCCTCACACCGATCAACACGACCGGATCGCGCTTGTCCACAACGGAATCATCGAGAATTATTCACTCCTCAAAGAGAGAATGCTCAAGGAAGGGGTTAAATTCCGTTCCGAGACCGATACCGAGGTTCTGGCGCAGTTGATCGGCAAGTACTATGATAAAGATCTTGCCGCCGCGGTGCGCCGCGCGCTGCTCGAAGTCGAGGGGACGTTCGGCATCGCGGTCGTCGCCCGCGACCGGCCGGGAGTACTCATCGGCGCCCGGCGCGGCTCCCCGCTCGTGGTGGGGGTTTCCGAGGGGGAGTCGTTTCTCGCCTCCGACGCCTCGGCCGTTGTGGCGCATACGAAAAACGTGATTTACCTCAAGGACAACAACCTCATCGAACTCACCCCCGAAGGGTTCAACACGACCACGCTTGACAATAAAAAAATCAGTCCCGAGATTCATAGGATCGAATGGAGCGCCGAGGCGCTCGCCAAGGGCGGGTTCGATCATTTTATGCTCAAGGAGATTTTCGAGCAGCCGGAGACCGTCTACAACGCGATGCGCGGACGGCTGCTGGTGGCCGAGGGGGTGGCGCGCCTCGACGGGCTCAACCTCGTGCT
>JAFGNB010000213.1 GCA_016927235.1 Chitinispirillaceae bacterium | reverse complement strand
CCGGGAAGGAGCGCGCCGTGGCGTGCCCTGCATTTGAGATATTTTTTTCGCCGTGTCGTGCGACCTCACCCCACCTCGACAGGCTCAGTGCATCGCCTGTCAGAGAGGGGAAAATGGGAGTTGTCAATTCCCCCTCGCCGATAGGAGAGGGGGTCGGGGGGTGAGGTCAAAAGTAAAGAATAGAAGTAAATAATTCCATTGTCCTTTGAATTATTTCATCGGGCGTTGAATTGCTTGATTGAGTAATGTAAAAATGCAGATCTCTGTTTTTCCACCGCACCGGTAAAGGTAATCCCTCAAACGAAGCCGGATGTCAATTTCTCTACAATAATTATCCTTAACCCTGCAAGGGTTGCTTCGGTTTGATCACCATCCGCCAGCCCCCCCCTACCTCACCACGGTGCCGTCCTTCCAGATGATTTCCGTAACGATCGGCTTCTCCCCCGATGAATAATCGTAAAAGATCTCTTTCCCGTTTTTTTTGCCATTCGAAAAGGTGACCTGATAAACCTTTCGGCCGTTGTTGTCGTAACCGCTTTCGGTCCCCTCCTTTATCCCTGAAAAATAGCGCTCGATTTTCGCCTCCTTCCCGTTTTCGTGGAAGGTGATTTCAGTGCCGTGGCGAAGCCCGTATTTGTAACTTGTCTCTTTTTTCTTGACATTATCCGAAGCCCAGAAGATCTCTTTTCCCGATTTCAACCCGTTTCGATAGTGCGTTTCTCTCAATTTCGCTCCAAAGGCGTCCCACAGGGTTTCCATCCCGTTTTTCTTGCCGTTACGATAGGTTGTCTCGCTCTTTTTCCTTCCGTTGGGATACCAGCTCGAACAGGTGCCGTGTTTCAACGGTTCTTTGTAGAGCGGAGAGTTTTTCAGGGTATAGCGGACCTGTCCCTCGTCGTTGCTCTCTTCGACGATACGGAGGCTGACGCAACCGGTGGAAGCGCTACAGCACATAACAATCACTCTGAGAATGAAACCGTATCTTTTCACGATAATAAACTCCTTCCATGGGAAGGTGGGCGGCGGGGGCGTGATGGAGCACTTACACTCCAGGAGGTGGGATTTCTCAGGCCGATTTTTCATGCCGCATCTAGTATATTTTATTTTGAATGAATATACAAAAACGGATACCGTGATAACCTACTCAAAAATATACGTCATGCTCGATTCGATGGAGTTATGGGGCGACCAATGGCAATAGACGGGTACCTGAGTGAACGCTTTGAAGCGCTCCACGACCGGATAAGTCGTGCCTGTACCCGGGTTTCGCGTCCGGCGGGAACGGTGACGCTTATCGCCATTACAAAAACGCAGCCGATCGAGACACTGCAGGCGCTGATTGATTTTGGGGTCACCAACCTTGGTGAAAACCGCGTTTCGGAAATCATCGAAAAGACCCCGCAGCTCAGGGGAAACTATACCATGCATCTTATCGGCCACCTGCAGACCAACAAGGTTTCCCGCGTGCTTCCCCATGTGCATATGATCCAATCGATCGACCGTATCCGGGTAATCGACTATATCGAACGCTACCTGCCGCCGGATGTCCGAATGCCGGTGCTGGTCGAGGTAAACACCTCCGGCGAAGCGTCGAAGGAGGGGTGCGCCCCCCGTGAATGCCGGATGGTTATCGAGCGGCTCCTTGGGGGCGGCAGACTGACCGCGGAGGGGTATATGACGATCGGCCCGCTCGGCGGCAACGAGAAAAAGACGCGCGCTGCTTTTTCGCTGCTGCGCGATCTGGCGGAAAAAAACCGCGACCTCGTTCCGCAGCCGCAACTGTCAATGGGCATGAGCGGCGATTTCGAATGGGCGATCGAGGAAGGGGCGACCATGGTGCGCATCGGAACGCTTCTCACGGGGGAGCGTGCATAGTGTACCAGATCGTCATGACAGCCTTTCGCATCTACGAGGTCATCGTCGTCATACGGGTGCTCTTTTCGTGGATCAGTGTTGACGAGTACCATCCGGTGGTGCGGTGGATCTACCGGTTGACCGAGCCCCTTCTTGAGCCGATACGGCGGATAGTGCCGACGGGAGGACTGGGCATCGATTTTTCACCGTTGCTGCTGCTGCTCCTCCTGGAGCTTGCCAAGCGGATGGCGGTACGGTTACTTTTTTCATTTTAGCGCGGGAGGAGCGCATGCGGATCACGCCACTTGACATTAGAAAGCAACCGTTCCGGCGGACCTTCCGGGGGTTCGACCCCGATGCCGTGAACAGTTTTCTCGAGATGGTCGCCTCGGAATACGAATCGATCATCGGAGAAAACAACGGTTTCGCCACCCGGATTAAAAACCTCGAGTTGCGGCTTGAGGGATACGAGAAGATCGAACGGATGCTCAACGAGACGCTGCTCACCGCGCAGAAGGCGACCGACGAGGCCCGCGTCAATGCGCAGAAAGAGGCGGAACTGATCATTAAAGACGCAATGGTCCGCGCACAGCGGTATGAAGACGAGGCGCGCGGGCGCGTCCACGATCTCGAAAGCGAGGCGATCACCCTGCGCAACCAGCGTGACAGTTTCCTCGCGCGGTTCAAGGCGATGCTTACCACCCAGCTCAACCTCCTCGGCGTCATAAGCGGAGAGCTGCGCGGACTGCAGGGCGAGGAGGGGCCGGTGATGGAACTCGCGGAAGAGAGCATCATTGACGATGTACCGCCGCAGCCCGACGTCACCTCAATGGATGCATAGCCGGTGCAGCGGTGCACCCTGAGCGTCAGGCTCAAACCGAGGGCCAAACGCGAAAGCGTTGCCTTCACCTCCGTCGATGCGCCGCTGCAGGTTGCGGTGACGGCGCCGCCGGTTGAAAACCGTGCAAACGATCGGTGCATCGCGCTGCTCGCCGAACGGCTGGGCGTGCCGAAATCAAGGCTTTGCATCATCAGGGGCGGCCACTCCCGCGACAAGGTGATCGCGTGCGAAGGGGTTTCGGAAAACGAGGCGCGCAGGCGGCTTGCGGGAGTGTAGGTACGAGCAGACAAAAAGCAGATTGTCCGGCCGGTTCGGCGGCGGGATCATCAGTCACATAAATCGACAAGGAGCGGTTACATGGCCGATACCTACACGATGATGCAGGAAGCCGCATCGTTTATCAAGAGTCAAAGCACGACCGCGCCGCAATTCGGGGTCATACTCGGCACTGGCTTGGGCAGGCTCGCCGACATGATCGAAAAGGAGGCGGTGATCCCCTATGAAACCATCCCCCATTTTCCGGTTGCGACCGCCGAAACGCACTCGGGCAAACTGATTATGGGCATGCTTTCCGGAAAGAGGGTTTTCGCCTTGCAGGGGCGTTTTCATTTCTATGAGGGGTACTCGATGCAGCAGATCGTTTTTCCGGTGCGGGTAATGAAGCTCATGGGCGTGGAAACGCTCATCGTTTCCAATGCCTGCGGCGGTCTCAACCCGCTCTTTCAGCCGGGATCGATCATGGCGATTACCGATCATATCAACCTGCTCGGCGGCAGTCCGCTCATCGGGCCCAACGAACACCGCCTCGGCATCCGCCACCCCGACATGTCGGAACCGTATGCGAAGGAGCTGCTCGATGCGGTGAACGCGGTCGCACTTAAAAACAACATTCGACTGGAGCAGGGGGTGTATGCGGCTCTGAGCGGTCCGTCGCTTGAAACAAAGGCCGAATATCGTATGCTGCGGATGATCGGCGCCGACGCGGTGGGAATGAGCACGGTGCCCGAGGTGATCGCCGCGGTCCATGCAGGAATAAAGGTGCTCGGATTGTCGGTGGTGACCGACGCCTGCCTTCCCGATGCGCTCGAACCTACCGATATCAAGAAAATCGTCGCCGTCGCCAACCGGGCGGAACCGATATTAGTCAAGCTTATCAAGAAGGTACTCGAAACGCTATGAGCAGCAAACCGTTCAGGACGGTTTCCCCGAAAGTCAACTTTCCGGATATCGAGGCGGAAATACTCAAATTCTGGGATGAAAAGCGTATATTCGCCGAATCGCTGCGTGCGAGCGCCTCGTTCGACCCTTACGTTTTCTACGACGGCCCGCCCTTCGCCACCGGACTGCCCCACTACGGCCACCTGCTCGCCGGAACGCTCAAGGACATCGTTCCCCGTTACTGGACCATGCGCGGCCGGTATGTTGAGCGCCGTTTCGGATGGGACTGTCACGGCCTGCCGGTGGAAAACGAAATGGAGCAGGAGTTTCGCGTGTCGGGAAAACGCGACATCGAGAAGCTCGGCATCCATCTGTTCAACGAGGCGTGCCGTTCGATCGTCCTGCGGTACACCTCCCAGTGGGAGCGGGTGGTCAACCGGATGGGCCGGTGGGTTGACTTTGTCAATCAGTACCGGACCATGGATCCGTCGTACATGGAGAGCATTTGGTGGGTATTTTCCGAGGTGTGGAAAAAGGGACTCATCTACCGGGGTTTCAGGGTGCAGCCCTATTGCCCCCGCTGCGCCACGCCGCTCTCCAATTTCGAAGTCAATGAAGGGTATAAAGACGTATCGGGCCCGTCGATCACCGTCACCTTCCCCCTTGCGGGCGATGAACGGGTCAAACTGCTCGCCTGGACGACCACGCCGTGGACGCTGCCGTCGAACGTGGTCTGCGCGGTGGGACCCGATATCGACTATGTAAAGATCCTCGACGGCTCCGACGTTTTCATCATCGCCCGGGACCGCCTCGGCGCCTACTACCGATCGGAAAGCGGGTACGAGGTTCTCGCGACCTTGAAAGGAAGCGATCTCGAAGGAATGCGGTATGTGCCGCTCTTCGACTATTTCGCGGGGCGCGACGAGCGGTTTTTCCGGATCGTCTGCGCCGATTTCGTCTCCACCGAAGACGGTACGGGCGTCGTCCATATCGCGCCGGCGTTCGGCGAAGACGACTTCCAGGTCGGCGCGCGTCTCGGGCTTCCGATCGTCTGCCCGGTGGATGACGAAGGAAAGTTTACCGATGAAGTCATTCAGTGGCGGGGCCGCCTCGTTTTCGATGCGGACGACGATATCATAGCAGCGCTCATACAATCCGGACGCTGCGTTGTTAAAAGCGCCGTGACGCACCGGTATCCCTTCTGCTACCGTTGCGACACGCCGCTTATTTACAAGGCGATCACGACCTGGTTCATGAAGATCGATCCGCTCAAGGCGGCAATGCTCTCCGGCAACGAGCGGATACGCTGGGTTCCGGAGCACCTGCAGCACGGCCGTTTCGGCAAGGGGATCGAGAGCGCTCCCGACTGGAACATCTCGCGCAGCCGTTACTGGGGCACGCCGCTTCCCGTCTGGAGCTGTGAATGCGGGCACCGGGAGTGCGTCGGCAGCCTGTCGCGGCTTCATACGCTGATCGGCCGCGGCGATGAATCGAAGGGCGCCGCACTGCATGCGGAAACGGTCCGCTCCGTCGAGCGCCGCCTGAAAAACGATGCCCGGCAGCGGATCGATGCCGCCGGAATCGACCCCCTCTGGGCAGACCGGCTCGAGTCGGTATCAATTGACGAAAGGGATCTCCACCGCCATATCGTCGACGACCTGATCCTTCCCTGCCCCGCGTGCGGCGGTGGCCCGATGCGCCGCACTCCCGAGGTGCTCGACTGCTGGTTCGAGTCGGGATCCATGCCCTATGCACAGATGCACTACCCCTTCGAGAACAGGGAGCGGTTCGAGAACAATTTTCCGGCGGATTTCATCGCCGAAGGCCTCGACCAGACCCGCGGGTGGTTCTACACCCTTACGGTGCTCGGCGCCGCCCTCTTCGAAAAACCCGCGTTCAAGAACGTGATCGTCAACGGCATCATTCTCTCGGAAGACGGCAAGAAACTCTCGAAACGGCTCAAAAATTACGCACCGCCCGAACAGGTGCTCGATGAACTCGGCGCCGATGCGCTGCGGCTGTTCCTCATTAATTCTCCGGCGGTAAAGGCCGAGGACCTGCGGTTTTCCGAAAAGGGCGTCATGGAAATGTCGCGGGCGGTGCTGCTGCCGTTCTGGAACGCGTACTCGTTTTTCGTGACCTATGCAAAAGTTGACGGATGGAATCCTCGTTCGTGCGATCCGCCCGCCGCGGGGAACGAACTCGACCGCTGGATCGTTTCGCTGCTCAACCACACCGTCGCTTCCGTCGCCGACGAAATGGAACGGTACAATCTTTACAAGGTGGTTCCGCTCCTGGTCGATTTCATCGACAATCTCACCAACTGGTATATCAGGAGGAGCAGGCGGCGGTTCTGGAAGAGCGAGAACGACGCCGACAAGGACAGGGCGTACGGGACGCTTTACTTCGTGCTGGGAGAGTTTACCAAGGTCATGGCTCCGTTTCTGCCGTTTCTTACCGAGGCGATCTATCGCAATCTGATCGCGGAAAAGATACACGGCGCACCTCCGAGCGTTCATCTGACCTCCTTTCCCGTACCGCGCAAGGGATTGACCGATGAACACCTCGAACGTAAAATGCGCCTCGTGCGGCAGGCAGTCGCCATGGGCAGGGCGCTGCGGAGCCGTTTTTTCATCAAGACCCGGCAGCCGCTGCGGCAATTCACCATTATCGTGCGCGACCCGGAGATCTGCGCGCTTCTTCGGGACATGACGTTGCAGATCCGCGAAGAGCTCAATGTGAAGGAGGTGCAGTTCGACACCCGGGAAGAGGTCGTCGTAACCCTGAGCGCCAAGGCGAACTTCAAAAAGCTCGGCAAACTCTTCGGGAGCTCCATGAAAACCGCAGCCGCCGAGATCGAACGGTTCACCCTCGATCAGATACGGGCGCTCCGGAGGGGTGAAACGATCATGGTCGCCTCCCGTCCCGTGGGATTTGACGACATCGAACTACGCCGTATGAAACGGGAGGGTGTCGAAGTGGAGACCGAAGGAGAGTTGACGGTCGCGCTGGATACCACGGTAACCGACGAACTGCGCGCCGAAGGCATGGCGCGCGAATTCGTCAACCGTGTCCAGAACCTTCGGAAAAACGCTCACCTGCAGGTGAGCGACCGCATCGTCATTACGACCGTTGCCGCCGCACCGCTCGTCGAAGCGCTGGACCGACACCGCGAGTACGTGTGCGCCGAAACGCTGGCGGGTGAAATCGAAGTGGTCGGACAGGTGCAACCCGGCATGGAGACGGTTGACGTCGACGGTCACACCGCATCGATAGGCCTCAGGGTCGCGTCGGCGTAACCATGGCGGGCACTGAGCAGAGGCGGTCGGCGTGTCGTTTCTGAACCGTGCGACGCGGTATGGGCTGCTTCGTGCCGCGGCACGGGTGGGCATCGGCGCGGCGTCCGTCCTTCCCCGCGGGATGGGGCTTGCGCTCTTCGGAACGATGGGAGCGCTCGCATACTGCGTTCCGCATCCCGACCGCCGACGAACGCTGCGCCACCTGAAGCTGATCTTCGGGAATACGTGGGATGATGCGACGATCCGCAGGACGGCGCATCGCGTTTACCGCGAACTGGGAAAAAACATGTTCGATGCATTCCGCCTTCCACTGCTGACGAGGGGGCAATTCGACGCCGTCGTGACTCACGATTCGCTCGATGCGGTAACGGCCGCCTACAACAAAGGACGGGGAGGCGTTGTCATAACGGCCCACACCGGTTGTTTCGAAATGCTGCTTCATTTTTTCCCTCGGCACGGCTTTAAAAGCTTCGCCGTCGGACGGAAACTGCATGACGAAGGACTCGACCGGATCATACGTCAAACACGCAGCGGCGGCGATATCGTCTATATGGACCGTTCGGAGCCGGCACGGAATATTCTCAGGCTTCTGCGGGAGGGCAGGCTGTTCGGGGCACTGGTCGACCAGGACACCGCGGTCGAGGGGGTGTTCGCCGACTTTCTCGGCCGTCCCGCCTTTACGCCCTCAGGACCGATCAAAATTGCGATGAGGATGCATCTCCCGCTCTTTGTTGCCACGACGGCGCGGCAGAGGGGAGACCGGCACCATGTCTTCATCACGGGGCCGCTTGATCTGCAGCAAAGCGGCAATTTCGAGAGGGATTTGATTCATAACATATCGACAATTAACCGTCTGATCGGCGCGACCGTCATACGGTATCCGGAACAGTGGGTATGGATGCACAACCGCTGGCGGCAACAGCCGTCGGCCGGGCACCTCAAACTGATGGCGGAGGCGGCATGAAGCATCGACGCGTTCCGCTGGTGCCGATCGCATTGCTGCTGCTTGCCTCCTCGCTCCTTTGCACGCGGAAAAAGGAGGAGCTTCCCCTCGCCGCCGGCGAGATCCAACTGCCGCTCCAGAAATTCGCCGGAACGACGCTTCTCTTTTTCAACAAAGGGTATACCCAGTGGAAGCTCGATGCCGATTCGATGTGTAAACCGGTCGGCGACACCGGCACCATATCCGTCTTTCCGGTCCGGCTCACCCTCTTCGATTCAACCGGGAATGTCCGCAGCACCGTGCTGGCCGATTCCGGAAAGATCGGGAGCAATATGCAGAATTATTACGTCTGGGGGAATGTGTTCATCCGCACGCGTGATTCGATGCTGGTGCGGACCGAGAGTCTGCGGTGGTTCAAGGAACGACGCCGCGTGGAGTCCGACACCTTCGTGCAGATCGAAACGAAAAAAGGCGACATCCTTCGGGGAAAAGGCCTCGACGCCAAGGAGGATTTCTCACGGTTTTCATTCAAATCGGACGTCAAGGGAGCCTTCCCCGATTTCCAGAAACGGGTGGAAAGCAATGATACGGCGATGTTCTGAAGCCCCGCCCCTTCGGCGGATGATGATCGCGATGATTTCCGCGGTCGTTCCTGCGGCGCTCCTCACGTGGTGTTCTGTCGAGGGGGCGGAAAATTCCGCGCCGAAAAAAAACGCCACCCTCATTCTGCAGTCCGCCAACAGTAACGAGAACAGCTATCGCGACGGTGAATTCATCAGCGTACTGAGGGGCAACGTGATGTTTCTCTACGACGACATCACGATCCGCTCCGAAGAGGCGACCTGGTGGCGCAATGAGGGGAAGGTGAATTTCAGGAACCGCGTCCACATCACCCAGCGCTCGCAGATACTTACCTGCGACCGGATGCAGTTTGAAAAGAAGACCAGCCGGATCGACGCCATCGGCAGTTTCCATTACCGCGACACCGCGGAGTTTTCCGAGATGACCGGCGAGAAAGCGAGCTACCGAGTCGATACGAAGTATTTTACGCTCGACGGCGCGCCGAAACTGGTCCGGCGCGACACGGCGACGGCGGAGACATTGACAATTACGGGCAGGGCGATGGTCTACAACGATTCGCTCAAGCAGGCCGTGGTCTTCGACAGCGTCACCATCACAAAGGGGCGACTGCGGTCGCGGTGCGAACGTGCGGTATATTATACCGAAAAGAACGAAGCGGGCCTGAGAAAAAACCCCCGCGTGACCTACGACATCCACGAGCTTACCGGCGATTCGGTCGACCTTCGTTTCGGCAAGGAGTCGCTGCAAAGCGCCTCCGTCTACGGCGGCGCCCACGGCGTCTACATCGACACCGCGGGCAAGGCGCATGATACCGCCTTCACCCATGTATGGGGCGACAGTCTCTACCTGTCGGTTGCCGATTCGGGGCATCTCGATTCGCTCTGGGTTAACGGAAAGGCGGTCAGCAAATACTACGCCGCATCTGCCGCGGACAGGGTCAACCAGGCCAACGGCAGGGTGATGCTCATGTCGTTCCGCAGCGACGGCAATGTCGACAAGCTGAAAATATGGGGAAACGCGCGCAGCACTTATTTTATCGAAGAAAAAGAGAGCCGCGGCGTCAACGAGTCGAGCGGCGACAGCATCACCGTTGAATTCAGCAGTGGGAAGGCTGTGCTGCTCAACCTTGCGGGAAGCGCCCGGGGGATCTATTTCCCCTATGATCTCTAGACATTCAGGAGACATTCAGGCGGCAGGGCGGATGGTTATGGAATCTGATGAATTGACAATGGATGATGCCGGACCGGCGGCGGAGCGGCTTCCGGCAGTTAAAGAAGAGGCTGAGACGCAGCCGCCTACCCCTTCTGAAATCTCCTCCGAACCGCCTTCCATGCAGGAGGGCGCGCCGCCTTCTTCGGAAGCGCCGGGACGTTTCCCCGATGCCGATACTCCCGTTCAATCGGGACGCGAGATCCGCACCGAAGATCTGGTCAAAATCTACAGCAAGCGCCGCGTGGTCGACGGCGTTTCGATTGTCGTGCGTCAGGGAGAGATCGTGGGGCTCCTCGGGCCCAACGGCGCGGGTAAAACGACCACCTTTTACATGATCGTCGGGCTCATCCGCCCCAACCGCGGCCGTATTTTCATTGACAATAAAAACATCTCCCGAAAGCCCATGTACAAGCGGGCGCGCATGGGCATCGGGTACCTGCCGCAGGAACCATCCATTTTCCGCAAGCTCTCCGTGGGCGACAACATCATGTCGATCCTCGAACATCAGCGGATGAGCGCAAAGGATCGCAGGCGGCGCATGAAGCAGCTCCTCGAGGAGCTCCATGTGGCCCATCTCGAAAAAAACATGAGCTATACCCTTTCCGGAGGAGAACGCCGCCGCGTCGAGATCGCCCGCGCGCTCGCCATACATCCCGATTTCATTCTTCTTGACGAACCGTTCGCCGGCGTCGATCCCATCGCGGTCGAGGATATCCAGAGCATTGTCCATGAGCTGCGCTCCAAAGGATACGGCGTCCTGATCACCGACCACAACGTCCGCGAAACCATGCGCATTACCGATCGTGCCTACATCATGGCGGAAGGGAAAATCCTGATCTCCGGCACCGCAAGGGAGCTTGCCGTGAATCCCGAAGCGCGAAGAATCTACCTCGGGAGAAATTTCAGGCTGGACTGAGGTGTGGGGAAGATGGTGGAAGGGTTTTTATAACCTCCCCCGCGCATACGCCTTCCACTCCTCCTCGAACTGGGCCGGGGTGCGGTTCATCGCTTCCCGGAGGACCGTTCCAAAGGATACCCCCTGTTTAAAGCGTAACAACACGTTTTTCACCTGGTTGTTGCTCCAGCGGTTGAATAGATATTCTGCCATGATCCACGACTGCGCATAGGCAAGCGGGGCAATGCCGGCATTGCGCCATACCCCCGTGAGGTCATTCAGACGGTCGAACGGAATCGTTGTTCCTGATGACAATGCCTTGCGCAGGACGTCAATCGCCACGAGGCCCGGTGCGTTCATCTCCCGCATGGCGATCCCCTCGTTGAGCCAGACGGGGCAGGCCGCGCCGCAGAGATCGTAGATCAACGCATGCGTGTATTCGTGAAAAATGATTCCTTTGAGCGTGGCGAGCGGAATCCGGGAAAAATCGATTGGTATGCGGATTTTTCCATCGTAGAGCCCCGCAACCCATCCGGGGACGTTATTAATCTCCCGGAATTCGTTTTCCCCGTAGAGAATGACTGTTATCGGATATTCGGGAAACCGTTCGAAGTCCCGGCCGACCTTTTCATACGCCTCCATGAGGAATGCGCGCAGATCGATGACGCCGTTGCCCAATGTGCGATAGTCGAAACGGATATCGAAATGGTATGCCTCCATTTTCGAATAGGTACGTTCGACCCCCTGCTCCTTCTGCAGCCGCTTCAGTCGATCTGCAACGACGGTATTCGCCGGGTCTGCGGCAAGCACACGCTGCCAGTGGGTACGCGCGGCCGCAAGATCGTGCTGCGCGTAAGCGATATCGCCGGCAAGGCGGTTCGCGGCAGGGTTTCCATTGTCAAGCTGCAGCACCTCGGCAATTACCTGCCGGCCTCGCACATAATCTCTTGTATTATAGCAGGCAATCCCGTGGTTGAGGCTGGCGGTGATCAGGTCGCCGCGCAGGAGAGAACTCTGCGGCATGAGCGAGAGCCCCTCCCGAAGCACCTGTACGGCATTTGCGTAATCGCCCCGCCCGGCATATTCAGCGGCGAGCGAACGGCAGGCGGCGGTCAGGTTATTTGCCGTTGCCTGATCACCGGGCGAGAGCTTTAAGGCATCGGTAAAGCAGGCGATTGCTTTGCGGTAATCTCCGGCGTTGAACGCCTCGACGCCCTGTTTGTTGAGGGACGCCCGGTCGGCGGAGAAAGCGATGCCGGCAGTAATATAAATACCTAGCAGTATGGCCTGACGGGGTTTCATGCTTTAAGTATGCAATTGAGGGAGGCGGGGGATCAACGGGGAGTGATAACCCTGTATTGTTATACGACTATTTTCCATGAGCATTTTATATAATCATTGAAACATACACGATGAAATGCTATTTTATGTGTATAAGGAGTTCGGCTATGAAGCGAACAAATATTGAATTGGATGAAAAACTGGTCGATGCGGGGAAAAAATTGACCGGTCTTAAAACAAGCAAAGACCTTGTTAATTTTGCATTAACCCAATTGGTCAGACGTGAAAAACAGAAACGGATTCTCAAACTTGAAGGCAACATCGGCTGGTCGGGAGATCTGGCTGAAATGCGGGCCGCCAGGGGTGTCGATTGATACTTGTCGACACTTCGGTATGGATCGACTACTTTGCCGGGAACCGGACGGCCGGGGTATCCATTCTCAAGTCCGCAATTGCCGACTCTGAAGACCTGGGTATATGCGGGGTTGTTTTTACCGAGGTGTTACAAGGGATTCGAACGGATGAAGAATTCGACAGGGTCCAAATGATCCTCGATGATCTCATATACTTGCCCCAGGAGAAATCAACGCACTTTCTGGCGGCAACCATCTCCCGCGCCATGGGAAAAAAAGGCAAAACGATTAGAAAGCCGATCGATTGTATAATAGCCGCGTTATGTATTGAAAATTCGATATTCCTGCTGCACAACGACAGGGATTTCGATTTTATTGCGGGGAAGTTCCCATTACAGTGTTACGGCGGAAAATAGCAAAATGATTACGTTACGGGGAGAAGGCTTTCAACCGACGTTTCGGATAATGAGTATTGTTGTGATGATGACCGCTGTCATTTCAATAAATGCATACCGGAGCGACGTCGCCGGATCGGCCCCAGCCTCGGCGCAGGCCGCCCCCGTGATCACCGACGACAACTGGATAGGCATGGGGCAGGCGCAGGGGGTGGGAAAGGCCAATGGATATGGGGGGATCGTCTGAAGAGGTGCCGATTTAGCAGACACAAAGTGAGCCCCCAGGACAGCAATGGGAATATACAGGCAGTGTAGGTGTGCAGATTTTATATCACGGGGAGAATTAATTTCCGGAATACGATACTGATGAAGTGTCGGTTGATTAAATTTTTTTATGAGGGGCGAACGGTTGTTCGCCCCATCGGTGCGGAGATACCGGTTGCGGTATCGATCCCGGTAAGTGTGATGCTATCATGAAACGGGTTGCATGTAACGGCGCGCCGCGGTTTCTCTTTCGTAAAAAAATACTGTGCGTCCTCACTTCTTCCCATGCCCTCCCCCGTCGACGGGGGAGGGTCGGGGAGGGGGTATAACTACCCTGCTTTCAAAACATTGCATTTCTATACCCATTAGGGTATATTATTATTGATACTTATTCAAATTATACCATTACGGGTATAAATTAATTGTTGTGATGTCAATTATACCCTATCGGGTACTCTATGAATCAAAAAACAACCCCCTTCTCCCGATTTTTCAAAGAAATGCGAAAAAAAACGGGCCTAACGCAGCGACAACTCGCCGAAAAAGCGGGTGTAGGCATACGATTCATTCGTGATGTAGAGCAGGGGAAGCGCAGTATCCGGCTGGACAGCCTGAACGCCGTTCTTGCGTTGTTCGGTTATTGCACGGGTCCTGTCCGCAGCGAAGAACAAGGCAGCATCGATGAGAAAGGGTAGGGTTTTTTACAAGGGCGAATTCGCCGGACTCATCGAGGAGACGGCCGAAGGGTATCAATTTACCTATGATGCCCGGTACCTTGCTTCACCGGCCGCTCAGCCGGTCAGCTTGACCCTGCCCCTTGGGCCGCATCCCTTCGTCACTCCCACACTGCACCCGTTTTTCGACGGACTGATTCCAGAAGGCTGGCTGCTTAAGATAGTCGTGAAGAACTGGAAGATCAGCGAGCGCGACCGCATGGGGCTGCTGCTGACGGTTTGCAAAGACTGCATCGGCGCGGTAAGCGTGGAGGGGTGTGATGAGTGAACGATGTCTGATCTGTTCTAAGAAGCTTGAAAACGGCCTGGAGGAGAATCACCCCCGCTGCAGCAGGGCATTTTTCGGCATTTATCCGCCGCCCATGCTCGATCTCTCGCTTGACGATTTAAAAGAGTACGCCGCGACGTCGGTTCTGGCAAGAATCACGGTGACCGGGGTCCAGAAAAAGCTCTCGCTTGGCGTGGAGAAACAAGGCGGGGAGATGCGGTTTACCATTGTCGGGCTCTGGGGCAATTACATTCTTAAGCCTCCGGTAGACGAATATCCCTTCCTTCCCGAAAACGAGGACACCGTCATGCGGCTCGCCGCCAGTATCGGCATTCCGACGGTTCCACATGCGATGATCCGGCTTGCATCGGGCGAACTCTCCTTCATCAGCAGGCGTATCGACCGTGATAAAAAGGGCCGCAAAATCGCCATGGAGGATTTCTGCCAGCTTTCGGGGAGATTAACGGAAGATAAATATAAGGGGTCGGTGGAGCGGATCGGCAGACTGCTCCGTCAATACTCGGTCTATCCCGGCCTCGATGCAGTCGACCTGTTCGAGCGCGCTATTTTCAATTTCATCGTCGGTAACAGCGACATGCATCTTAAAAATTACTCCCTTATCGAAACCACCGAGGGTATGCGGCTCACTCCGGCCTATGATTTTGTATCCACCGCCCTTGCCATCCCCGACGATACGGAGGAATCGGCGCTCACCATCAACGGGAAAAACTCGGGACTTGACAAGAGAGATTTCGACGTGCTGGGAAACAATCTGGGTATTGCGGGGTCGGCAATGCGCAAAATCTATGAAAGGGCGGCCGGGAAACGGGAGATGATGGAATCGCTTGTGAAAAACAGCCGGCTGGAGGGATCAATGCGGGAGGCACTCTGCACTATGATTGAAAACCGGATCGGCATATTTAAGGGGTGATTTCCCGGATACGCATTGACGCTCATTACAAATACAACTGCCGCCTCCCTCCGGCAGGGTCATGCGAGACCTTCCTCAGGGAGATATCCACCTGTTCATGGTAAACAACGTCCGGTTTGTCGTTTTTACCGGAAAAAATCGGATTACGGGGTTCGGCGGCTACCATCCTCCTCTTTGCACTTACTGTTTTACGAGAGCCGCCGTACACAGCATGCTTTTTCCCGATGCCGCGGCAATAAGGTACACTCCGCTGCACGCCCGGCCGGCATCCCACAGCTCCAGGCCGCTGCGCGCCAGAGCGTCGCGTTGTTCTCATCGAAAGCGCGTGCGGCCGAATAATCATTGCTCTCCTGTGAAGAGGCTGTCGCTCCTTTTCCGCGCGCCACATTGGAATCGGCAACACTCGCGGCCGCCAACGCCCCGATGCCGGTATGTGTCAGCGTTACGGTCCGAATCGTTCCGTCGCTGTTGAAGCTCAATTGATCGGCGCACGGCTGCCTGAAAACACGCGAGTTGGTGGGAGGATACCGCCACCGGTGGTAAACGATGAAATAATCGGCGCCGAATTTCAAAATGGAATTATGCCCGGGAGCTGAAATATTGTCGCTCGACCTCGACTGCAGGAGGGTGCCGGCGATGGTATAGGGACCGGTGATTGTGGTTCGACTGTAGCCGTAGACCACATGATAGCTCGATGAGAGACTTCCCTGAGAGAACATGAGGTAGTAAATATCGTTCCGTTTGAAGATGGTGGGCCCTTCGGAGAGGGTACTGCCGCTCGAATAAAGGGTGGTCATCGGACCGGCAAGCGTATCCATGGAGGCTGCCAGTTGAGCCAGCCTGATGGAAAAAGAGTTGCCGATGTGTTCCTGAAATACGAGCCAGCAGGTCGAATCATAGTCCCTGAACACATCGGCATCGAATACATGCGTCGCATGGAGACGTCTGCCGTTTTTTACGTTCGACCACGGCCCGAGTGCGGAATCGGACGACACCACATAGCAGTTGTCGCCGCCGCGTATATAGTACATGTGGTATTTCCCGTTTGTCCCCCTGGTGACGCTCGGGGCCCAGAGCCTGCTGTCATCGTAAGGGAAATCCGCGGGATACAGCAGCGTTGTAAAACTCCAGTTCAGGAAATCTGGGGAGTACCAGACGCCGAAAGGACCGAAATAACTGAAACTGTTGTCATCGTATCCGTCGGTGGTGGAATAGATATAAAAGGCAGTGTTGTCGTAATAGACAAAAGGATCGGCGAAAAAACCCGGCACAAGCGGATTGCCGTTGCCGGGGTCGGTGATACCGGCATTTATGTAATGTATGGCGACGACCAACGAAAAAAGCAGCGCTCGCGCGAATCGGTTTTTAATCGCGGACATTCCAGGTCCGACGTTCATGCGTTCACCCGGAGAGGGGAATTTCAACCTTGCTTGAAATGTAAAATAGTTGCCCATTACGAAAAAAACAACCGTCAAAATTGTTTGATCCCGACGCAGGGATATATTTTCTACTAGGAATAGCTTATTGATTTTATACCAAGGGACAATCTGAAAGCAAACCGCCTCAGCAGGCACAACCGGTCCGGTAGCGCCTGATGCGTGCAAAATAAGTAGGAAGTATGAAAAAAATACGTCGCATCGATACCATCCAGTGTTTCTTCTTCGCTGTTTTTTCCGTTTGCCTTCCGCTATCAAAACAAAAATTAACGCCCTATCCCGCTGATAAACCGGCTGCCTCGCTTTCGTCAAACATCGTCGTCGTGCATTCCTTTCAGGGAGGTTGACATCATGCGCAACCGTATCACCCTCTTCTTCGCTTCCCGGCCGGGTATCATTCTTGCGGGAGCCGTCATCGGCATTATTGCAGTATTGCTGCAGAAAGCGGGAAATCCCCCCAACATGGGTGTCTGCGTCGCCTGCTTCGAGCGGGACATAGCGGGTGCACTGGGGCTCCATCGAGCTGCCGCCGTCCAGTATATCCGCCCTGAAATAATCGGCTTTATGCTGGGGTCGCTCGTCGCGGCGCTGCTGTTCCGTGAGTTCAAGGCCCGCGGAGGATCGGCGCCGATCGTTCGGTTCACGCTCGGTATACTCGCCATGATCGGAGCGCTCGCATTTCTGGGTTGCCCCTGGAGAGCGCTGCTGCGCCTGGCCGGCGGCGATTTGAACGCAATCGTCGGACTTGCCGGTCTGTCGGCGGGGATTTTTATCGGCGTACTGTTTTTAAAAAACGGATATACCCTGGGAAGATCCAGCAAAACCTATGCTTCGGTCGGCTGGATCATGCCGCTCATCATGGTGCTGCTCTTTCTTCTCCTGGTATTCCGTCCGAAATTCGGTGAGGTGGGCGCGCTGTTTTTCAGCGAAAAGGGTCCGGGGTCGATGCATGCGCCCGTTGTCCTTTCGCTGCTTGGGGGGCTTCTCATCGGGTTTCTCGCGCAGCGCACCCGCTTCTGTACCATGGGGTCCCTCCGCGACATCATGCTCATGAAGGATTTTCATCTCGCAAGCGGCGTCGCCGCGCTCCTGATTTCCGCGGCAATAGTCAATTTTACGCTCGGGGCGGTTCGTTTCGGTTTTTCCCCCCAGCCTATCGCGCACAGCGCCCATGTGTGGAATTTTCTCGGCATGGCGCTCGCGGGGCTCTCCTTCACCCTTGCCGGCGGCTGCCCCGGACGGCAGTTATTCCTTGCTGGAGAGGGGGACGGCGACGCGGCGATTTTTGCGCTCGGGATGATCGTCGGAGCGGGAATCTCCCACAACTTAAATCTCGCGGGGAAACCGGACGGTATAATCGAGGGAGTCGCCACCACCGGCGGACTTTCGGCCGAGGGGATGGTTGCGGTCGTTGCGGGACTGGCGGTATGCATTGCGATCGGTTTCAGCATGCGTGAAAAATGGTAACCATGGAGGTCAATTATGGGAAAACAGGTTGACGCACGCGGCCTTTCGTGTCCGCAACCGGTCATCCTCGCCCGAAAGGCGATCAGCGAGGGGAATTTTCCGATTGAAGTTACCGTGGATACGGTTACTTCGCGTGAAAACGTCCGGCGAATGGCGGAAAACAGCGGGTGCCGCGTCGGGGTCGAAGCGGCTGGAGATGAGTTCAAGCTTATCATTACACAGTAGAAAGCGGCAAGTACGGCGGTGATATTGTCAGCCCACGACCTGATTTACTTTGACAATGCAGCCACCTCATGGCCGAAGCCGCCCTGCGTGGCGGAGGCAATGCTGCGTTTCATGACCGGAATCGGCGCGAACCCGGGACGCGGGGGCCACCGTCAGGCGAACCGGGCGGCCGGAATCGTCTATGCCGCCCGCAAAGCGGTCGCTGATCTGTTCCATTTCTCCGATCCGCTGCGCGTCGTCTTTACCTGCAATGTCACCGAAGCGATTAATCTTGTCGTCAGCGGCATGCTTCGTTCCGGCGATCATGTCGTCACCGGCGGCATGGAGCACAATGCGATGATGCGGCCGCTGCGGCGGGCAGAGATGCGTGGTGTGGATGTCACCGTCGTGCCGTGCACCCCCGAAGGCGCTCTTGACGCATCCGCCGTTGCCGATGCGCTGCGCCCCTCCACCGCCCTGATCGCGCTCAACCACGCTTCGAATGTGGTCGGCACCATGCTTCCGATCGCCGATATCGGCCGCATCGCCCGCGCGAACAGTACGTTCCTTCTGGTCGACACCGCACAGACCGCGGGCGCGGTGCCTGTGGACATGGAGGCCGACGGCATCGACCTCTGCGCGTTTACCGGGCATAAATCGCTTTACGGCCCCATGGGCACCGGCGGGCTGGTCATCGGAAAGCGGATCGATCCCGCCCGGCTCACGCCGCTCACGTGCGGAGGCACGGGGAGCCGCTCGGAGCATGAGTATCAGCCCGACTTCCTGCCCGACAAATACGAAAGCGGCACGCTCAACGTCGCCGGACTCGCGGGACTGGAAGCGGGAATACGGTGGGTGTTGAACCGGGGCATTGCAGCCATCCGCGACGGCGAAATTGACCTTGCAAATAAATTGATCGAGGGACTGCGCGCCATTCCCGGCGTTACCCTTTATGGCGAAGCGGATGCGCGGCGGCGCGTTCCGGTGGTATCTTTCAACGTTGAGGGAGTGGATCCCTCCGAAGCGGGCATGCGACTTGACGAGGAGTTCTCGCTCATGTGCCGCGTGGGACTCCACTGTTCGCCGGCTTCACATAAAATAATCGGGACGTTTCCGCGTGGAACGATACGTTTCGGGATGAGCGTTTTCAACACGCCGTCTGAAGTCGACGACGCGCTACATGCCGTCGCCCGGCTCGCACGGAAGCGAAAATGACCAAGGAAGCGTATACCGTGATACTGGTTCACTCGACCAATCACGCGTTGCGTGCACAGGATATTTTGGGAAAAAACGGGATATCGTGCAGTCTCATCACGGTACCCCGGCAGCTCAGTTCCGACTGCGGGGTATGCGTCCGCATCGGAAGAATTGACAAAGAAAAAGCAGCCTCCCTCCTTTACGCCTCGGGTCTGGAGACGGACGGGCTGCACGATATGTAGCTACGACCGAAAGGAGCCTTCGATGGCCGACGAACCGATCAGGCTGACGTCGCTTACGAGCGCAGCGGGCTGAGCCTCCAAAATGGGGCCAGAGGCCCTGGCGCAGGTGCTGCGCCCGCTCAGGGAGATTTTCATAAAGAAGGACTTTCCCGATCTGCTCGCGGGACTCGACGCGGCCGACGATGCCGCGGTGTACCGCTTCGGCGGCGATCTCGCTATAATCCACACGGTCGACTTCTTCACTCCGGTGGTTGACGATCCGTACACATACGGCGCCGTCGCCGCCGCAAACGCCATGAGCGACGTTTACGCAATGGGCGGGGAAGTAAGGCTGGCGCTTAACATCTGCGGCTTCCCGCCGAAGCTTCCTCCTTCGATGATCAGCGAGATACTACGGGGCGGGGCT
>JAFGNB010000212.1 GCA_016927235.1 Chitinispirillaceae bacterium | reverse complement strand
GCTGCGCACCGGCGACGAGGAGATCGACATCCGGGTGATTCTCGATAAAAAATTCCGCGACGATCTCGAATACCTCAAACAGCTCCCGCTTAAAACCCCCGCGGGCGCCTCCATTTCGCTCTCGCAGGTGGCCACACTCGCCGCGGCCGAGGGACCGGTGATGATCAGCCGCGACAATAAGTTCCGCACCGGCATTGTGGACGCAAACTATACGGGCAGGCCGCTCGGCACCGTCGTAAAGGAAATCCAGGAACGGATCGCGCCGATCGAAAAGGCACTTCCGTCGGGGTACAGCATCAGTTTCGGCGGCGAATTCAAGGACATGCAGGAAACATTCATGCAGCTGCTGCTCGCGCTGCTGCTCGCAGTGCTGCTTGCGTACATGGTGATGGCCGCCCAGTTTGAAAGCCTCCTGCACCCCCTGGTGATCGGGTTCACGATCCCGCTGGCCGCAGTCGGCGTCGTGTGGATCCTGCTCCTGTTCGGTAAAACCCTGTCGATAACGTCATTTTTAGGGATCATCATCCTTGCCGGCATCGTGCTCAGCAACGGCATCGTCATGATCGATTATGTCAATCAGCTTCGCTCCAGGGGCCGGAGCATGCACGACGCGCTTGTCGAGGGCGCCAAGACCCGTCTCCGGCCGATCATCGTCACCTCCATCACCACGATCGTCGGTATGGTCCCACTCGCGTTCGACCGTTCGAGAAGCGCGGCCATGGCGGGCCCCATGGCGCTGTCGGTCATCGGCGGACTCACCAGCTCGACGTTCCTCACCCTTTTCATTATACCGGTCGTCTACCAGTATTTCGACCGGTTCGGCGCATGGATCAAACGGGCGGTGGTGCGGATGATCGACTGAGGGGAAGGTTGACGGGAGCGCCGACACCCGCTGCCCCGGTCGGGGAGCGGCCCGGGCAACCCGCGCTTGGGCCCCCGGACCCCGGTGTGCCGCGCCGATGCGGGGGCGGACGCCTGGATGACGACCGGGTAGTTGCGGGGTTAAGGAATACTGTCAGCATGAACAACACCGCATCCAAAAAAATTCCAGTTTCAGTTATTATGCTGGGATGTGTCAGTCTATTTACCGACGCGGCCACGGAAATGATTTATCCTCTTATTCCTGTGTATGTTGCCGCACTCGGTTCCGGCGCGATTATTCTTGGTGTAATTGAAGGCGTTGCAGAGACAGCCGCCGCAATGCTCAAATTGATCAGCGGAATTATTTCGGACAAATTGGGAAGACGAAAATTACCGGTTTTAATCGGATATTCACTATCGACTGTTGCGCGACCCTTTACCGGGATTGTGTCAAACGCTTGGCAGATTGTTATTATAAGAATGTTTGACCGTATCGGCAAAGGAATACGGTCCGCCCCGCGAGACGCGCTTATCGCTTCGTCGGTTGACAACAGCATTCGCGGCAGAGCATACGGGTTTCACCGTGCGATGGACCATTCGGGCGCTGTCGTCGGCCCGCTTCTGGCCATAACCTCACTCATGGTTCTTATAGTATGGTTTGATATAAGAGATTCTCTTTCAGCATTGAGGTGGACATTTATTCTATCTATACTGCCCGGCACGCTTGCGGTAGTAACGGTTGTTTTTTTTGTAAAAGAAGTTGCGACTGACAATATCCGGAAATCGCACCTGTTCAAGTTCTCATTAAAGCAATTCGACGGGAATTTCATTGCCTATCTTCTTATTCTGGTTCTATTTACGATAGGTAATTCATCGGATGCTTTTCTGCTTTTTCGATTGGAAGAAGCGATTCACAAGAGCGACGCCGCGGTTGACTTCATTAATGGGATCAAACCGCTTCGGGTAATGGTATCCAGTTTTGGCGGTCAAGAGCAGCAGAAACAACTTGTCAATCTGCTTTTTCTCCCGTTGATGTGGAGTTTTTTTCACATTATTAAGGCCGCTTTTTCGACACCCTTTGGCGCTCTCTCCGATAACATCGGCAGGAAAATGACAATTACTATCGGCTGGGCGATCTATTCATTCGTTTACCTCTGTTTTGCGGTTCTTGTTTTTCTCCCTGCCGGTATGCAGGTCGCCTCAACATTCATTCTCTTTGGCATGTATGCTTTGTATTATGCATTTACCGAAGGTGCTGAAAAGGCGTTTGTCGCCGATGTCGTCGATGAGGAAAAAAGGGGAAGCGCCTTCGGTCTGTATAATTTGGCAGTCGGTGCAGGCACCTTGCCTGCAAGCGTTATTTTCGGTTTTCTCTACGGTTATTTTAATATACGATTCCCGGGGTTCGGCGGCACCGTCGCTTTCGGTTTCGGCGGATGTATTGCGCTGCTCGCCATGATACTTCTATCAACCACCGTAAAAGAATCAACGACGATTGAAGCAGGTTGACTTATAGAAAAAAGTAAGCCGGTCGCCTTTGAATATCTTCATCCCTGCCGGTCGGTTCAATTCCCGATTTCCTCCCGAAACCGCTTCCCCTTGAATTATTTTTCACCTTTATTTCATTTCCATTCCTGACATTCTCAAGGAGCCTGTGATGCCTGAAGCCGATTCCCCGTCGAAACCGAAGCACTATTTCCCTGATATTCCGCAGAAAAACGAGCTTTTTTTCCTGAAAGGTTCCAATAACCTCGATTGGGGGATGAAGAACCGTCTCACCCGGATTTTCAACCCAACCTCAGGCAGAACCGTCATGCTTGCCTTCGATCACGGCTACTTTCAGGGACCGACCACCGGCCTCGAGCGGATCGATATCTCCATTCTGCCGCTCGCCCTCCATGCCGACGCGCTGATGCTCACCAGGGGCATCCTCCGCAGTGTTATTCCTCCGTCAACGCAGAAGGCGATCGTCATGCGCGCCAGCGGCGGACCGAGCATCCTCAAGGAGCTTTCGAACGAGAACATCGCCGTGGCCATGGACGACGCGCTGCGGATGAACGTTTCGGCGGTGGCGGTGCAGGTGTTCGTGGGCGGGGAGTTCGAGACGCAGTCGATCCGCAACCTCACCCG
>JAFGNB010000211.1 GCA_016927235.1 Chitinispirillaceae bacterium | reverse complement strand
GGCGACCACATGTCGCTCGAGCGGTAGCTCACGAGCAGTTCGTAGATTCCCTCTCTCGTTTTCACGTCCACGCCCTTGTCGTACACCTTGATTTTTTCGTCGGTCGCCATGTCGTCCCAGAGAAGCATCTTCTTTTCCCCGCCGATAAGCGTGTTGCGTACCTTTACCGGCGACATCCAGTTGACATTGAAATGGGCGATCATCTTGTTGGTGCAGTACACGGTGATATAGGCGATGTTCTCCTTGTCGTAGACGTGCGACTGCCCGCCGGCCGTCAGGGCGAGCGGTTTTTCGGGGATGAGATGGTTCATGATGGAAAAGTCGTGAGGGGCAAGGTCCCAGACGACATTGACGTCGTGCTGAAAGAGGCCGAGATTGATTCGGGTGGAGTCGTAGTAGTAAATGGTGCCGAGCGTTTTCCGCTCGATGATCTCCTTCATTTTCATGACCGCGCCGGTAAAGAGAAAGGTGTGATCCACCATGATGATGAGCTTTTTCTTCCCGGCAATATCGATAAGCTCCTCCGCATGGGCAACGGATGCGGTAAACGGCTTTTCAACGAAAAGATGTTTTCCCTGTTGTAACACTTTTTTCGAAAGCTCATAGTGTGAAGAGACCGGCGTGACCACCGCAACACAGTCGATGCCGGGTGATGTGATGATCTCATCGGCATCGGCGGTGCAATGGATACCGGGATACTGCTTTCGGATCTTTGCAAGGGCATTCTCCTTTTTATCGCAGACGGCGACCACCTTCGCATCGTCCGTCCCTGAAAAATTCCTGATGATGTTCGGGCCCCAGTACCCGTAACCGATAACCCCTACTTTTACCATGGTAACCCCCGTCGTTGAGAGTGATGGTGGAAATGCTCATCCCCCCGCATACGGCTTTTGCCGCAGCGTAATGATCTCGTCTATTTTTCAATAATAAATCCCCCTCTCAGGCAATTCTACCTTTTCGCCGGCATCGTGATACGGGATACTCGCCTGATCGATAAATGCATAAATGTTCCAGGCAGGCTTATTAAAACAGCAACGTGTGCGGTTGAAATAAAATAATTTTCCCCGGCGGCGAAAGAAAGATTTTCAGTAGGCGCCCTTGAACATGGAGAGCGGCGTTTTAAGCAGCAGTATGATATCGAGCAGGAGATTGCGGTACTTGATGTAATGGATATCCATGCGCACCATCTTTTCGAACGACGAGATGCTTCGGCCGTAAACCTGCCAGAATCCGGTGATGCCCGGTTTAATCTCCATCACCCGCCTGCGGTGCCAGATATGATACTCGTCAACCTCGTACGGGATGGCGGGACGCGGGCCGACGAGCGACATATCACCGCGCAGCACATTGATGAGCTGCGGCAGTTCATCGAGGCTGGTTTTCCGCAGAAAACGCCCCATCCGCGTAACACGAAGGTCCTTTTCGATTTTAAAAACTTTTGTTTCGCCGTTGCCTTCCGTAGCGTTGCCGTGAATGAAATCCCTTACAAATGTCTTGTGGACGTTATCGTCACTGTTCACATACATCGATCGGAATTTAAGAAAGGTAAACTGCCTGCCGCCGAACCCGACCCGTTTCTGACGGAAAAAGACCGGCCCCCGCGAGTCTATTTTGATCAGGAGTGAGAAAATAATGAAAAGCGGAAAGGTAAACGCAAGCATGGCGGCGGCGACGGTGACATCCATGCAGCGTTTACAGACATCCTGCGTCACCTTTTTCAAGCTGGTGGATTTGAATTCAGGGTAGACCGCCAGGCTCTTGTCGGCCTTTTCGGGAGTATCGATTTCAGGAAAACAGATATAGGAGACGCTCAGCTCCCTGCGGAACGAGGCGGGCAGCGCTTTATCGAGCGAGCTTTCAACTTTTTGCCGCAGCGCTTCTACATGCTGACGCGCGACTTCAGGGCAGATGATCCCGATTGTCGAACGCTGCTTGTACCAGCCACGTATGTCAATCTCGCGGAAACATACATCAAGGATACCCGTCAGTGTGCGGATGCTCTTTTTTGCCTTTAATTTGAAGAGGCGGCGCAGTTCAATCATGATCAGTGCAAAGGGCGTCTGCGTCCGTTCGGTACGCTTGCGTTCGCGCCGAAGCATGTCATCGAATATTTTTTCCCGGTAGAGACCGAACTCATCTTTCATAGTACGCCCTGCCGCCTCCCTCCCGAAGCCGGTGCTATGAAAGCGACGACTGTTTCGTGAAACGCTTCGAAATGAAATACCATACCCCACTTGGTCTCCCCCACAGGCAGATTGTTGATAACCGGCTTCACCCTTCTAGAGTACAATAAAAAATTTGTCGTTGCCACCCCTTAAATACTGACACTACCTCAGATACATATGAAAAGATAGGCGAAGATAACCTTGGTAAAACAGTGATAATATACGCGAAAAAGGGATTTTGAGCAAGTTTTTTTTGAAAAAAAGAGGTCTGAACGGTTAGTAATTGTTATGAAAACGACGACAACAACAGTAAATTTAATCGGTTATCTATTCCTGCTTCGGTAGAATAGAATTTCAGATTCCATCGGTACACGCCTCACCCCAACTCCCCCGGCCCCTCTTCCCCTCTCCGGGGAGCGGAGAAGGGAAGAGGGGTGCTCCCGCAGTGTGCGGGACGGGGTGATGAGGTGAGGCGACAAGCAAAAACCACTTCACCGTTCATCGTACCGAAGAAGGACTATGAAAGCGTTTTTTCCCCGGGTATAAATTAGCCCCCCCCTCCCAGTCGGTCACATCTTCATGCCGAATTTCTTAATCATCGCATACAGCGTCGGCCTGCTGATGCCTGAGTGTTTCGCCGCTTCGGAGATATTTCCCTTTGACCTCTGAATGAGTGTTTCGAGGTACTCTCTTTCGAACGCCTCTCGTGCATCTTTATAATTGAGAAGGTTCCCCGATGAGCGTGCTACGGCAAGTTGCAGGTCTTCGGGTTCGATACAGTCATTACTGCAGGTGATGCTTGCCCTGCTGAGTTTGTTCTCCAGTTCGCGGACATTCCCGGGCCATGAATAGGACATAAGTGCCTGTTCCGAGCGCGGGCTCAAGTGCAGCCGGGAGCGGTTGAATTTGCGGCGATTTTTTTCGGTAAGGGCATTGGCAATATGAACCACGTCTTCGTCTCGTTCGCGAAGCGGGGGCAGGTCGATCTGAAATTCACTGAGGCGATAATAGAGATCGTTTCTAATGTTTGATTCCTCCTCGGCCGGGTTCTTCAGGTTCGTCGCCGCTATGACGCGTACATTAGCTTTTTTAAAGGTTGTTCCACCGACACGCTGGATGTTCTGATCTTCGAGAAACCTGAGGAGTTTGACCTGAAGATTTTTCGGCATTTCACCTATTTCATCGAGAAGCAGCGTCCCCCCCTCGGCGGATTCGATCAAGCCCTCCTTATCGGCCACAGCGCCGGTAAATGCACCTTTGACATACCCGAAGAGTTCCGATTCGATCAGATTTTCAGGAATGGCGCCGCAATTGATCGGAACGAAATTATTCGTCCGACGTTCGCTGTGATAATGGATGGCACGGGCGCACAGTTCCTTGCCCGTCCCGCTCTCACCGGTGATAAGCACATTGACATCGGTCTGAGAGAGTTTTTTTATTACATCAAAAACCTTTCTCATGGCCTCGCTGGTGCCGATCATGAAGATTGAAGCATCAATTTGTAAAACAGGGGGCTGCAGAGACGAAACCGGCTGCGGCTGTTCAAGAATACCGATTCTGATCGCCCGATCGATTGCCTGCTTGAGTTGATTGATTTCAACCGGTTTATTGAAAAAATCGAACGCTCCCCGCTTTACCGCTTCCGGTCCGAGGGAGGGGCTGGTGTTTGCGGTAATAACGATAATTTTCGAAAACCGGTTCAGCAGCAGTAATTGGTCGATAATCGCAAGGCCATTGTCGGGAATATTATCAAGCCCCATATCGAGACAGACGACATCCGGCTTGAAGCGTTTGAATGCTTCGACGCAGCTCCGGGCCGAGTCAGCTTCAAAAACAGCATACGAGGCCTGGAGCGCCCATTTCATATTTTCGCGCAGATCGGCGTTGTCTTCAACTATGAGTAGCGTATGCATAAAACTAGAATAATTATAACTATTCAGGTATACAGAATTCAGGAGTCATCCCGCTATGCGGGAAGAATAGACTAAATTTTGAAATTGTTTTGCTGGTTCCCGCATTCTGAATACTGAATTCTGTCTCCTGACTCCTAATACACATAAGAATAATACCGGTACTTCTTCCTCGACCTGTCGAGAATCGCCTGGTTGAGCACGATACCGGTAATTTTCCGTTGAAGGTCGGGAAACTCCCTGATCCTTTTTTTCAGACTGATCACGTTGGTTGATCCGGATTTTACAACGATTATTGCACCATTGAAAAGTTTGCTGACGACAGCTGCATCCACCGATGCGCCGATCGGCGGCGTGTCGAAAAGAATTATTTCAAACATGGCGGAGAGGTGGTCGAGCATGGCTTCGAGCCGCGGCAGACCGAGGAGTTCCGACGGATTGGGGACATTGGGGCCCGATGCGATGATCGAGAGGTTTGGAACATGGGTTGTCTGGAGAAATGCCGATATCGAGTCGGCGGTTATCGGCTCTTCGGAAAAAAGTAAATCAGCCAACCCCGGCTTTTTCTGCAGCACAAAGGTATTGTGCTGTACGCCCCGACGGATATCGCCGTCGACAAGAAGGGTCTTTAGCTTCTGTTGCGCCATGGTAATGGCGAGATTGGCGGTGAGCAGTGATTTTCCTTCATTCATTCCGAGGCTTGTCACAATCAGACGTTTTTTATCAATGTCGTTCATCCGCAGCATGATTTTCGAACGGAGCGACCTGAAAATTTCATTGGTAAAGTCAGGCGTATACGATGCGGTCACCAGCTTCGGGTCAATGAGCCGGACAGTGGTTTTCGACGCATCGCCTTTCTGTTGCTTCGCCTTTTTCGCCGCCGGCGCAGCTTTAGCAATCACCGGAATCGCTTCCAGAAAAGTGAAGGGGAGGAGTTTGGTCGCCTCACTTTCCGTACGGACGGTTTTATCAAACAGGTCAAAGGTGACCGGCGGGCCGAATGAGAGACTAAAAATAACGATCAAACCGATTATCAGGAACTTGAGCAAGTTTTTAATATCATCAGGTGGTTCAGGTTCGATAGCATAATCCATGATGAAAACATCGGGTACTTCAACGGCATCAGATATCTTTGCCTGGTTGTATTTACCGAGGATAGTCGAGTGGATTTCCGCTGCGACCTGCGCCTTGCGCTCCAGTTCGGCGAGCTGTAGTTGCTGCACGGGAAGTCCTCGCATGCGTGCGGTGATCTCCTGGATTTTATTTGACTGCTGAAAGGTCGCTGTCGCTGTGGAATTGACATATTCGGTAAGCATGCTAAGAGTCTTATTACGTACCGTGCCGATTTTACTTCGGTTCTCGATTACTTGTGGATGCGTTTTGGAGTAACCGGTGGTCAATGTAGCCTGCTGCTGCAGCAGTTGATTGAATTCAGCCTGCAGGACCGGCGCCGCAACCATGCCCTGCCTATTCAAAAAGAGTAATGCTTCGCTAATGATCAGATTTTGGTCCGCTTCTGATGCGGCGGAGAGCTGGCTTTTAATACGTCCGGCCTCTTCGGCGGAGGTACGTGCGGTGTACATGCCGGTTTCCAGCATGGCCATATTGTTTATGGAGCTTTGCAGTTCCGAGGCAAGAGCGATATTAGGGTGCTGGCTGCGAAATTGGCGTACGGCATCCTGAGTAACGGTTACCTGTTCTGATGCAGCTTGAAGTTGCTTTTCGAGTACGGTGATCGTTTCAAGCGTCTTTCGTTTTTTAAATCCGAGACTTTTTGCGACGAACTCGTCGGCAATGGTATTGATAATTCGAGTGATGCGTTTGTAATCGCGGCCGATAAGCGATACGCCGACGAAGTTGTCTTGAAGAGAGCGTCTTTGCAGATCGCGGTCATAGATAGTAAGATTCTTCTGCAGCCATCCGATCGCGTCACGTTGACGAACAACGTAAAAGGTTACCTTATGCGGATCTTTCAGGAATGAAGGGGTGAAGGTGCATGAAACGCCGGGAAATACAACGGAATTGAGGCTTGCCTGCGAACCGCTCTCGACCAGTTTCTTTTTAACCCCAAGTTCTTTACTCCAGAGATAAAGTTTGTAAGCGTCATTCTCAAATTCAAGTCGGTATTTCGCTGCGGGTGCGGTCGAGTCAACAGTAACGGAGTCGAAAATTTCGTGCAAGCTGTAACGCTTTACCTGCAACCGCAACGACAATGTATCGACAATGGCGGACAGAAATCCTTTCGCCCTAATAAGAGCAAGGCGGCTCTGCTGAGTCGACTCTCCCAAATCGGTTACGGCACTTTTCGTATTGGTACTTTCGAGGCCGATCATTACAGCGGCTTCGAGCTCGGGCGGCATTGTCCCAAACCTTATAAATAAAACGCCAAAACCAGCCACGGCTACCGGAGCGGCAACAAGTATCCACCACTTCCAGCGCCAGAGCAGATGGGTATAATGGGTGAAATAGTACCCGAAATCGAATTCACGAAGGGTCGGCGGCGGAGGTGGTTGTTGCATGTTTATTATAGAATTTCTAAATGGTTAAATGCCTTTTATCGAGTTGACCGGTAATAATCATAAAGCATAAAGGTGTTGTAAAGCGTAACAATCGAAACGGCGGTGGTAATAGTGAATGAAAGAACCGGCAGTACATCAGTCGTGAAAATTTCCCACCCTGTCCTTTGCGGCTGCTGGAGCACGGTGAGCTGGTCGCCGGTTTTAAAGCCGATCTGGTAGAGCGATTTCCCCTCCTGGATCAGGTGGATGAGGTCGTTGTTGACGACGAGGCGGTCGCGCTCCCACGTGAGTTTTTTAAAACCGTCCATGCGCTGGGTTCCTCCAGCAATCTGGACGGTTTCCCAGAGCGTGGCATGGGGGTTGACCCAGTAGAGTCCCGGCCGGAAAAAGCCTCCGTTGAGCGCAACCCTGATGAGCGGTCGTATGCTCATGTGCGGATAGCGCATGAAATCGACGTATTTTTCGGCGAGCAGCTTCGCGAGCGCATCGGAGGACATCCCGGTCACCCGCACATAGCCGAT
>JAFGNB010000210.1 GCA_016927235.1 Chitinispirillaceae bacterium | reverse complement strand
CATCCCCGGGGTAAGCGTGGAGAGCGGGACCGGCAGCGGTTCTCCCGCAAAAAAGAACATCTCCCTCAACGGCATGCCGAGCTATTACAGCGTCGTGCTGGTCGACGGCGTACGGATACTCAGCTCCCACTTTCATACGGGCGGTGATATCGATCTGGTGCCCTCCGCAAATGTCGAGCGGATCGAGGTGCTCAAGGACGCTGCCTCGGCACAGTACGGAAGCGACTGCATGGCCGGTATTGTCAATATCATCACCCGCCGCGGTACCGACGAACCGTATCTTTCCTTCGGGACGGGCGGCGGGAGTGAACATACTTTTTACGGCAACCTTCTCGTTTCCGGGAAAACAACCGACAACGTTTATCACAATGCATTCGCCTCCTGGAAACAGACCGACGGGCTGCCGATCATGCAGCCTGCACGACGAATGGGGCAGCTGGATTTTAAAAATTTCACCCTTATGGACCGCATCGACGTTGATCTGCCCGGAAACAGTGCGCTCGGCGTGGCGGTCAACTATCACACCATCGCCTCGACCTTTAACAATGCGGCGATGGATTCCCGCCTGTTCATACCCCGCATGACATACGATTTAACGATCAGCGACCGGCTCGGTATGCAGTCCGTCGTCTATTATTCACGGTGGGAATCGGAGATCAACGGAGAACTCAACGAGGTCGCCTCGCCGCAGGTTTCGCTCCGGTGGAACGGTCTGCCGCGCAACACGTTTATGGCCGGCGTCGAGTACGACTGGCGAAACTTCGCGCGAAGAGCGGTCAGCGAACATCAT
Organism: Chitinispirillaceae bacterium; assembly: GCA_016927235.1. Lineage (GTDB taxonomy): Bacteria > Fibrobacterota > Chitinivibrionia > Chitinivibrionales > Chitinispirillaceae > JAFGNB01. The sequence goes on along the minus strand of JAFGNB010000210.1, from coordinate 2,574 downwards.
CAGCACCTCGGCGGCCTTTTCATTCAGGATGAAATCGGCGTTATCGACGGTCTGAATCTGCTCGCCGCGCTCCGACTCGACATGATGGCGAATACCGAAAACGCACGCGACGCCGGAGCGGTCGTATCACCGCGTATTTCGGCGCTCTACCGCCCCGTTGAACCGCTCGGCCTCAGGCTCTCGGCCGGACGGGGGTTCAAGGCGCCAACGGTACAGGAGCTTTACGAATATGAGTATCCCCACGGAAACTACCGCCGCAGCGGAAACCCCGACCTGCTCCCGGAATACTCGAACAGCGTCAGCGGCGGTTTCGACTGGAGCATTCTGCCCGGGCTTACACTCGTGGCGCACGGGTATGCCAATTTCATCACCGATATGATTACGCCGGTGTTTGATTACATCGCGGTAACGCCGAAACCCGACGGCAGCGGATCCGATTCCCTGTTCATGTACGTGCGGCAAAACATCCACCGGGCAAAGGTGTACGGAGGCGAACTGATGGCGGGGTACCGTTTCCATGCCGGCATTTTCGGGCTCGGCGCACAGGCCGGCGCAAGTTACGCCTATAATGAAAACACCTCGACCGGTTCGATACTGCCCTATTTCCCGGGGCTTGCGATATTCCTTAAAGTAAATCCATCCTTTTCCATCGGTTCGTCTGCCTCGGTCGCTCTGTTCGCGGGCATCAAATTCCTGCACGGCCGCAAAGTGCAGGAATACCGCTCGAACACCGCGACCGAAATCGCCGACAACGAGGAGTTCGAGGGCGGCCTCACCGCCACCTTCCTGAAACGGTATGAACTTTATGTCAAGGGTTCCAATCTTCTCGCACGGGAGCTCGAATGGTACGAAGACGCACTGATGCGCACTGATGGCAGGCGGCTCTTCGAAGCGGGATTGAAGATACGGGCGTTCTAATCCATGAATTTTCACTCATCGAGGCAGGTATGACATTATCGATAACAACCAGAAAAACGATCCTTTTGCTGTTATGGGCATTATTCCTCCCGGCCTTTTCCGGAGCTCTCCAGCAGCTGGCCCACCGGCAGTATGTCGGGCGGCAGTACCGGGAGGCGGCAACCGCCAATCTGGCGATTCTCGCCGATACCGCTTCAATAGAAAAGGACCGCCGCTATGCGATGCAGATGCTCGGCACGATCTACGAGCACCATCTCCTGAATTTCGACTCGGCAATTTACTGGTACGACAAGTTCTCGGAGAAATATGCCAGGGGCAACCAGCGGGAATTCTATCGCAACAAACTGAAAATGCTCCGCGGACTCGAAGCGACTGAGAAAAAAGCCTACTCCGCCATCCAGAAAGCAACCTACGCAACCCATGCTCCCAAAGAACAGATCGAGCTTCTCGAGGAGGGATTATCGACGGCTCCGTCGCTTCCCAATCGCGAGAAGGTGCTGCTGCAGCTCAGCCACACGGCGTTTGAGGCGGGTGATTACAGCAAGGCGCGTTCGGCCATGCTTCGTTTGAAGGAATTACAACCCGCTGCGGTATCCGGCGAACTGCGGACCCGCTTCGCCCAGGTCCGGGCGATCTGGCGGCGTTCGATCATCGCACGGGTATGCTGGGCGGTCATAGCACTTCTTGCCGCAGCAATATTGCTGACGGTTCCTTACCGGAAGATCACGCGACGAGCGTGGAAAATGCTTGCGTACCTCTTTGCGGTGTGGGTCCCGGTCGCGGCAGCGGTCATTGTAATTTACCTGTTGAAGATACACACCCGGGAGCACAACCCCTTTTCCGTCACGTCGATTTTCATCGCCGCGCTCATTCTGCTCGGCGTCGCGGTCTGGACCTTTTTCGCACGATTCAGCCTGCCGTATCGGATCTGCGGCCGTTGGGCGGTCGTGGCGCTTCCGGCCGTTTCGTTCCTGCTCACAATTGCGGCGTGTTTCCTATTCTGTTATCAACAGCCCAAGCGGGTCAAAATCCTTGATGAATTCGGTGAACGGTACCTGCACTGGATACAGGGCACCTCGAAAGGATCAATGAATGAAAAAGAAGATTAATGCCCCATACAGGGGGCGCATCCTGCGCGTCAAGAACGGATTCAATCCCAATTCGAGCAGCATCGCCTCGGAAATCATCGTATTCTTCACTGCAGCGGCGGGGGTGAGCGCACTGTTTTCGACCGCCGCCGCCGTGGTCATGGCCCGTTTTTCAGACCAACCGGAACCGGCGCCGGATGCGGACCGCGGGCAGCAAAATAAGTAAAATACGCTTGGAGCCGTTCGGCGGCATCATTTCATCCGAAGACCCGGCGATGCTGGTGCACGTCGACCGCGAGTTCATGCGTGAGCTGGGCTACGAACATTCCCCCCTGTGGGAACAACCCGACCACGGCGTCCTCTCAGCACCCTGCGAGGTGCACTTCGCGGTGACCAACCGCTGCGGCTGCGGCTGTAAAGGCTGCTATATGGATTCGGGCGCCCCGGACCCGGGTGAGCTTTCCTTCGATGATTTTTGCCGCATTGTCGACCTGTTCGCCGAAATGGGCGTATTCCACATGGCGCTTGGCGGAGGGGAGGCTTTCGAACGGAGCGATTTTCTTGCCAT
>JAFGNB010000209.1 GCA_016927235.1 Chitinispirillaceae bacterium | reverse complement strand
CCGGTTTGACCCGATGAACGGATCGAACGTCGTGGAGATTAACCTGGATGTCGGCACTCCCGGCTCCTACCGGGGCATCACGCAGTTCCGCTCCGAGTCGACCACCGTCGCACGCGAACAGGACGGGTATCCGATGGGTAAGCTCCAGGACATCTCGATCGACGAATACGGAGAAATTTCGGGGATATATACCAACGGCGTTTCGAAATCGATCGCAATGATTTACGTTGCGGAATTCAACAATCCGGCCGGACTGACTAAGATCGGCGACAGCATGTACAGCGTTTCGAACAATTCCGGTGAGGCGGTGCTCCTGCGTCCGGGGATAGGATCGGCCACCATGATCAAACCGGGGGCGCTCGAAATGTCGAATGTCGACCTCGCGACCGAATTCACCAATATGATTTCGACGCAGCGGGGGTACCAGGCGAATGCCAGGGTGATTACGACAAGCGATGCCATGCTGCAGGAACTGGTGCAGTTGGTACGGTAATAGAGCAAGGCAGGGGCTTCGTAAGCCCCTGCTGTTGCATACGATTGACGGATATGGTATGATTGGCAATTGAAGAGGCACCATGATCGCCTTACGGAGAATCAACGGACAGGAATTCATTCTTAACGTCGACTTCATCGAATCGATCGAGTCGACGCCCGATACGGTCATTACCCTGACGTCGGGGAAGAAAATACTCGTCCGGAACAGTATCGAGGACATTGTCAGAAAAACGATAAAATACAAGCAGTTGACGAATCAGTCATTCAAGGTACTTCAGGCGTCTTCGTCCGAAAGTACCGCGAGCACCGCAGAAAGGGGTGAAAGGAGCGCCTGACGTATGGATCTGGCGACGATTATCGGACTTACCGGAGCCGTGCTCCTCGTCATCTTCGGCATCAAACTGGAGAATATTGCGGCGTTTATCGATCTGCCGTCGGTCTATATAACCCTCGGCGGGTCGGTGAGCGCGACCGTCTGCGCATTTCCCGCGAGCAGACTTGTCGGGACGATCGGCGTGGTGAAAAACGCTTTTTTCGTCCGTCATGAGACGCCAGTCGCTATTATCAATCAATTGGTCGAGTTTGCGGAGCAGGCGCGCAGGGAGGGAATTCTGACGCTCGAGGCGCGCGCGGCGGAAATCAAGGATGATTTCCTTAAAAAAGGGATCCAGCTGGCGGTAGACGGCACCGAATCCGAACTCATCAAGGACATTCTCAGCACCGAGATCACCTTCATCGAAGCGCGTCATGAAGAGGGGGCGAAGGTGTTCGAATTCCTGGGTGCCTTGGGACCGGCATTCGGAATGATCGGGACGCTGATCGGTCTGGTGCTCATGCTGGGAAACATGAACGACGTTTCGACCATCGGTCCGAACATGGCGGTCGCCCTGATAACAACTTTTTACGGTTCGCTGCTCGCCAATGTTTTCTGTCTCCCGATGGTGGAAAAATTGAAGGGAAATTCACGGCGGGAGCTTCTCATCAAAGAGCTCATGCTCGAGGGAATCATGTCGCTGCAGTCGGGGGATAATCCACGTATCGTGGAGCAGAAACTGACCGCGTTTCTGGAACCGGGGATGCGGTATGCGGTGGTAAAGAAGAGAGCGGTGAAGGAGAAATAGAAAATGGCGAAAGCGCGAAAAGCAGATTCGCCGCGGGGAACCCCCGCCTATATGTTGACATGGGGTGATATGTGCACGCTGCTGCTCTGCTTTTTTGTTCTCCTGGTGGCCATGTCATCAACCGATATAAATAAATTCAATCTGGCCGCTTCGTCGCTGCACAATGCACTCAGCGGCGTGCTCGAATCATTTCCGTCGGTCATGATCACCCAGGATGTCCTGCAGCCGCGGCTGGGCGGCGACGAGCAGAACAAGCACCTGGCGATCGATGCCTCGCAGCGGATCCGCAAGGCGATAAAACATGAAAACCTTGATGATGCGATCAAGGTGAAGGTGACCGAGAGCGGAATTGCGGTCCAGGTGGCGAATCCCATCGGATTTGACATCGGCGAAGTGGAGATCAAGCCGGAGCTGATGGGAGCGTTACGGCAGATTGCTGCAATTATAGGGCGCGTCCCGGGTACGCAGATACGGGTTGAGGGACATACCGACGATTTGCCCATTCATACGAAATCCTTCCCGTCGAACTGGGAGCTGAGCGCCGCGAGGGCGTTAAATATTGTGAAGTACCTCGCATCGGAGGGCAATATCGACCCCGCCCGACTGAGCGCGATCGGCTACGGCGAGTATCGCCCGCTGGTGCCGAACACGTCGGAAGCGAACCGCATGCAGAACAGGCGCATCGAATTATTCGTCGATTATTTGGAAAAAAAGACCCTGGCGGATTCGCCAGCAGCTTCGAAATAGGAGAACTTGTCAATGGATGAAAACGCAAACATTAATGAAGGCGGGACAGCGGTTCCATCGCAGGTCAAGACCGGCGGCGGCAACCGGTATCTCATGATCGGCATCCTGGCGGGCGTCGTAGTGGTGAATTCGCTTGTCGCTTTTATGCTGATTGCCCTGACAAAACCGAAAAGCTCGGATGAAATCGCCGCTCAAGCGCAGGCCGATTCCGTTCAGCAGGCGGCACGACGATTGACCAGCATGGGCGCGACCACCGCCGATGCGCCGATTGAGGCGATTGTCAATATTGCCGGAACCGACGGCGACCGTTTCATCAAGACGGCGATCATTTTTGAGTACGACGACAAGGAATATCCCGACCTCGGCGCCGAACTGGCGCGCCGCGCGCCGCGTTTTAAAAATCTCCTGATTGACCATCTGGCTCGGTTGACACTTGCCGATGTGACCGAACCTGATGCGAAAGAAAAGATCAGGAAGGACCTATCAAGGCTTGTCAATGCGACGCTTCCGCCGAAAATGGGCGAGGTGCGTGAGGTATTGTTTACTTCTTTTATTATTCAATAGATTGCCGGGGAGCCGGACGTGAGCGACATTTTATCACAGGAAGAGGTTGATGCACTGCTCTCTGCGGTCTCCGCGGGAGGGAATGAAACAGTGTCGGTCGCGGACGGCGGCGAGGAAACGAGGTTCGCCGCCCTGGCCGGGGAAGGTGAGAAATCGCTTTCTCTTTACGATTTTCGCCGCCCTGACCGGGTTTCGAAAGACCAGATGCGCACGCTTCAGAACCTGCATGAAGGTTTTGCACGTCAGTTTTCAACCACGCTTACCAATTTTTTAAGAACATTCGTCGAGATTGAGCTGGTAAGCGTCGACCAGCTTACCTATTCGGAATTCGTGATGTCGAT
>JAFGNB010000208.1 GCA_016927235.1 Chitinispirillaceae bacterium | reverse complement strand
GAAAAATTCGACGGCGTCGAATTCAACTATCTCATGACGCGCGAATACAACCAGATGGCGGGCAGGGCCGGAAGACGCGGCATGGATGAGGTAGGGTATGTCTATTCGCAGATCATCCCCGAGGCGACCGATCCGGTGCATCTCGAACGGCTGCTGTACGGCCGGAACGAACGGATCAACAGCCGGTTCTACGCATCGTACTCGACGATCCTCAACCTTTACAGCCGGTTCGGCGACGAAGCCTACGCCGTTTTCGAGAAAAGCCTTCATAATTTCCGCAGGGGCGAATTTACCATAAGCAAGGAATACCGCAGGCAGGAAGAACAGATCGCCCGGCGCATCAGGTTTCTTCAGGCGTTCGGGTTTCTTGACGGGAGGACGCTCACCGACAAGGGAAAACTCGCGGAGGCGGTGAGCGGTTACGAGATTCAGGCCGCCGAACTTTTTTATTCGCGCAGCTTCGAGCAATGCACCGTCGCGCAGGTTCCGGTGGTACTGGCCGCGCTCGTCACCGAAGAGAGCAGAAGCCGCAAAAAGGCGTTACCCGCTTCGGTATGCCTGCGGTTCGAAGCCGAGCGGGTAATCCATAAACTTCGCATAAAGGAGATCAAGTGCGGCATCACGCAGCCGATCCGCGAAATGGATTTTTCCTACGCCGCGCCGGTATTTGCCTGGACCAACGGCTGCACGCTGCAGGAGCTTCTCGATTTCGGCGCGCCCGAAGGGGACCTCATCCGCATCCTGCGCATGACGATCCAGCTTCTGCGCACCCTGCGCGACCGCGTTCCCGACGACTTTATCGCCGACCGCTTTCACGAAGCGATGCTGCTGGTCAACCGCGGGGTCGTGGACGCGCAGGCGCAGCTTGAAGTGAGGTGAGGGGATGATGGAGGCGTAAGGATAAAGAATGATTAATGAAGAATATCTTTTTCCTAGTGCCCGCCGTGCTCCGCAAAAGCCCTGCGATGCGGCGAGCGGCCTCTGCGAATCGCCTTTTTTACATCCGCCCGGAAATACGCCGCATCCCCATCTCCACGGTAAGGCGGCAACGGCATGACAACGCACTCCGCCCCTTCGCCGCATTTCCCCGACTCGCTGCTCAACATCCTGGGCGTTATCTACGTGCACCGCAAGACGCCCGACGGAGGGGACATCTATTTCACCCGGTTCGGGCTGCCCTTTGCAAAGCATCTTGACCTCGAAAACTGGTATGAAAAAAAGTGGTTCCGGGAGCACCGGGAGCGGCTCGACGGCACCAGCGCCGTCTTCAGGGTCCCCACGCGGGCGGTGGGCGAAACCAGTCTTGATCTGGTCGTCAAGAACTGCCGCGTGGGCGAAGACGTCCCCCTGGAGACCGAATCGCTTCCCGAACCGATCGGCGCCGAATTCAACAGCCCGTGGGAGGAGTTCGCGCTTGTCATGGAGATGCGCGACGGCGTATACGGCCCGCGAACAATACGCATCAATACCCAGGACCCTCTGGCCATCTATGTTCCTCCCGAAAAGATGCAGCTCTGGCAGAGCGGCAGATCTCCAGTGAAGATCAACCGGATTCTCGCGCGGCATCCGGGCATCGATATCGATATCCTGCGGCAGTATAAACTGATTTACGGATGGATACAGGGCAGGAATATCCTCGAGGCGCTCACGGGAATCGGCATGGGCGGAGAGGAGCTCGACCGGGACCTGCTGATGCTTAACCGTAAAGTAACCGGCGATCTCGAGCGCAAGGGATACGTCGTTGCCGACATGAAACCGGTGCACATCATCCTCGGTGCGGCGGAAGTGGGGGCGATCGATTCGGTTACCGAGGCGGACGGGAACGAGATGAGACGCCTGCGGCATGAGGCGCTTTGCGATTTTGTCAATAAAGGGGCCTATTCGATCGTCGATTACGAGCTGCTCGTCCGTACCCCTCCGCATGAAGAGCAGGTCAGGTGGCGGCGGCGGCATGCCTATCTCGACGACCAGCGCGACCGCTTCAAATCGACCCCCCTGCCGGCGCACCTCAGCGCAGTGACCGTTTTCGCCGTCCCCTATATTTTCGGACATGTGGAAAGCACCGGAGGAGCGCTCTGGGTGGTCGGCAACAACGGCCGCCTCTTCGACTACTTCCTCCCGGAACGCTGGCGTACCACGCACTCCTGGCGACTATCGCCGATCAACGAGGTATTTTATACGATTACCAAGGACCAGATACACATCGTCTGGAAGACGTCGCGGGTCGGCGAGCTGCCCCGGCTTGAAACGGCGGACCCTCGTCCCGACTTGATTACCGTCAACGGTTTCAACAGCCCGTTCGAAGAGTTCGCCCTTGCCCATTATCTAAATGAAAAGGGGATTCCGACGGTGTACGTACGGGCAATCTATATGACGGGGAGCGTAAAACAGGAGGAGTCGGTCGATTCCCGCCGGTTCGATTCCCACAAGGGGCTGCGTAACCCCGACCGAACGGCCACGCTGCGTCCCGATCGGAATTACATTACCTTGCGGGGATATTTCAACGGCTCCGACCGCTGGGTCGCCGAGCAATCGGGCGGGTTGTGCCGCCCGGTAGACCTCGCAAAGGCGCTGCAGACGGGGATTGTCAACCAGGCGGAGCAGTTCAGGATGATCGACCGGGTAAAAAGCGGTCTTCGTTCCGTCGGGTGCAACGGGGCCCTGCTCGAGCCCAACGACCTTCTGCTCGCCGTTGCACCCGACGGTTCGATCGTGCGCGACACCACGGGGCGCCCCGAGGTGAGGATCTGCAACCTCGAACTCATTATCAGACGTTAAGAAACGGCGTCACCCCCCGGAGCCGGGGCTATGAGAACCGCATCTCGCGGCATCTGATTTCCCTTCCGTAGAAAAGGGCCGCCGGGCCCTCAAATATCCGCGCCTTCTCGGAAGTATAAAACATCCGTTCTCCGCCCCTGGAACAACGGCGTTCAATGTCGGGATGGCGTGAGAAATAGCGCTCGAGGCTTTCGGCGACGATTGCTCCCTGCGAAACGACGGCGATCCGCCGGTCCAGAAACCTCCGTATTTTGCGTTCGAGCAGCGGATAGTGGGTGCATCCGAGCACGACGGCGTCGATAAGCGGATCGGCATTGCACAACCGCTCGACATGTTGCCTCACGAAGTAGTCGGCGCCCTTCCCGTCGGCCTCTCCGTTTTCGACAAGCGGAACCCACATTGGACAGGCTTCCTGGGTGACGACAACCTTCGGGAAATATTTTTCGATTTCGATCACGTATGAGCGTGATTCGACCGTTCCAACGGTTCCGAGGATCCCGATATGTCCCGATAGCGTCATTGTCCCGATACGTTCGGTAACGGGCCGTAGTACTCCCAGAACCCGCCGGTCGGGGGCGATGCGGGGCAGGTTATTCTGCTGAAGCGTCCGTAGCGCTTTAGCCGATGCGGTATTACAGGCTAATATAATGAGATGACATCCCCGCCTGAAAAGCCATTCGACTGCTTCGAGCGTGTAAGCATGAATGGTTTCAAATGAACGGTTACCGTAGGGAGCCCGCGCATTATCCCCCAGATAAAGGTAGTCATACATGGGCAGAAGACGTTCAATCTCCCGCAGCACGGTCAGGCCGCCGAAACCTGAGTCGAAAATGCCGATAGGGCTGAAAGTGTCCATATTTTCACTGAAATTAATAAAATGCTTTAATGAATAGCTGTGGGTAAATTACATAGAGGGAAGAGCGGAGGGCAAAATCGCGCCGTACTTTGAAACGCCGAAACGACATGGATTATAGACGTGGATTATATTAAATTATAGCATGAACGAATGCTTACGCATTCAAACATTTATCTGGTGGTTAATGCGGAATCAACGATTTTGATTTATTTTCTAAGGAGGCGTTTCGTGAAGAAAAAACTTTATTTATTCGTGCTGCTGCTCGGGTATCCAGCCTTTTTTTCAGGAGAAGCAGCGGCTGCCGAAGATGAGCCCGATTTGTCGGGTGAAGCAGTAGCCGAGGCTGTCATAACAGTTGCGAGCAATCCGGAGTACGCCAGAACGGACGCATCCGGAGCATTCACCGCAGAGGTTTCGCTGACGGGCAACGTCACCGACAAGGATAAATTACCCCTTGAAGGTATTACGGTTTCCATCCCCTATTACGGCCATGAATTGACCGCCGCTACCGATTTCAACGGAGAATTCACAACAAATACCGTCTCATTTGCCGGAACGGTGGTAAATGACGCCGACGAACCGATCGCCGATGCGTGGGTATCGATGCAGACGAAAGCCAAGCCGCTGCTGACCGATACCTCCGATGAGAACGGAGCGTTCGTCGGCGGCGGTTTGCTTGTGGGCATTCGCGCTCCATATTCATTCCGTCAATTGAATCGGGAAGGGGCGGTGTTGCGGGGGAACCGCCTGACAATCGCCATGTCGGCCACCCAGACGATCGGCATCTCGCTTTTTACCGTAACGGGCAGGCGTCTTTTTTCGGTTTCAATCGACAACCTCTCCGACCGTGCCCGGAGCATTGACCTGCCGGAGCTGCCGGCAGGATTTTATCTTCTCAAGGTATTCACCGGCACCCGCGCAATCACGTTCAAACAGATTTTCCTCTCAAACCAAGCGCTTCTCATTCAGAAAAGCCCCGTTTCGCCCAATCAAATCGCGGCAACGGCAAAAAAGGCTGTCAGTGCGACTGCCGATACGCTGGTTGCTTTCGCTGACGGATACCTGACGGGGTTTCTCGCCGTTTCCACCGACGCCATGTCGGAGTTGAAGGTCACGCTCGAAGCATCAAAACAGTGGAAACCCGCCGGCGCCGATGAGCTTGAACATGAAGGGAGAATGGTAAAAATAAAAGCGGAAGGCTGTAACTTCAGCATGGGGCAGCCGGTGATGCTCACCGAGGAGATCGACCAGATCCGTTGGGAAGTCGAGGTGCCGTCACATACGGTCTCCTTCACCTACGACTTCTGGATGGATACCACGGAGGTGACGCAGAAACAGTATGCGGATGTCATGAAAGCCTGCTATTCAAATTACGAGAAGTCCGGATGGACCGCAACGTACGGTCTGGGGGATGACATCGCTTCCACGCACATGACGTACGGCGACGCCATACTTTACTGCAATGCGCTCAGTAAAGCGGAAGACCTCGATACGATCTATTCGTATACCGAAATGGTGGGCGATCCGGGCGAACTGGTGGAGTTGAAAGGACTCTCCTCCGATTACTTGTTGAACGGATACCGGCTGCCGACCGAAGCGGAGTGGGAGTATGCCTGCCGCGGCGGCACGGTAACGGATTTTTACTGGAATAAAAACTACCGCCCCTATCCCGCGACGGAAGCCGACACGGCAGAGATAAGCGCCAACTGCATTTGGGGTATCGTAAACGCTACAAGTGCGGAATCGCCGGACTATGCGGTCAAAAGCGGGGTCGCAAAAAAACAGCCGAACGCTTACGGATTATACGACATGGCGGGAAGTCTGACGGAATGGACCCATGCAGGTGAAGGACTGTACACCGGCGAGGCACAAATCGATCCGAAACCATCCACCGACCTGGGCGATGAGCTTTTTCTGGTGAGGGGCGGACACTGGGGCAATAAGGCGCGAGACCTCCGATCGGCAAACCGTCTCTTCGCTCAGGTAAATTATCCCTATTTCTTCTATGGATTCAGGGTAGTCAGAGAGGTGTGGTAACGCAACAAAGGTAAACCGGATCGCGAGCCCGCTGAGGACAGCTCAACGGGCTTTTTCGTTGTTGCGCACGACTACCGCCCGGCTTCCCGCTGCAAACAGTGCCATTTTATTTTAACGAGGCGGTTTATTTACGAATACGATTATTCCCCCCGGACGACCCGGCGACAACGACGCCGTACCGCCTCCGGCGCCACGGCGCTACCCGCTTCCGCACCGCTTCGTTTACCTTGAGCAGATCGTCATATCCGTAATAAGCGCTCTTGTCATTTTTGCCTGGGTGCCGGCGATACTTTCGATTTTCAGGTACGGAACGGTCCTGTCCTCAGCCCTGCGCGCCGCCGGTTTTCTGAATCTAACAGCCGTCTGTGTGCTGCTTTTTCATCTACTCGTTAAAAATAAACAACGGCAGGTCCAGTTTATTCTGACCGACGAATTCATCGTCTACAGGAGTTCCCTGGGCGTAAAGAAGCTCAGGCTTGCCGACATCCAATCGGTGTCACTCATACGGTTTCCGGCATACTGCGGCGTGATGAGGGTTGAAAGCGGGCAGGACGCCATAACTATTCCGTTGCTGTTACAAAATATCGGCGATCTGGCCGCACGCATGGAGAAAGCGTGCAGTCAGATCGCCGGCGTGTGCTCCGTGCCGCAGGCCACGTGGCGAAGCATTCATCTGATCAGTGCAATAGCCGAAGATGCCTCCCGGCGGGCATCCGCCGTTTTCAAACCAATGCTCTTCACGTCATTGGCAATGCTTCCGTCGGCTCTCTTCATCGGCGCGGTTTACTGGGACATGTCGATTATCCCGCTGCTGTTATGGTCAATGGCCGGACTGGTTGTTCCCCTCTGCTTCTACGCAACGGCCGACATATTCATACGTTTCCGGCGGGCAAAAGAGTGCTATGACCATGCACCACGGTATGGAAGCATCGATGAAAAGAGAGTCTACGCGTGGTCGGGAATTGCATTTTTTCTGCTGTATCTGATTGCCGGAATCGTGTATAAGGCCCTCGTCCTATGAAATTCAAGCCGTGTGTGCACCCGGGCGCATACGAATGCCTTGAGCGCCGCTTGCACGCATTCCGCTGGCCGCTCCCGAAGTAAAACAGGGATCATTCCTTCCGCCGTCAGCCAAATAGTAATTTATCAATTTATTTATTATTCTTTACTCCAAGGAGCACTCGTATGCGGATTCTGTCGGGTATCAAACCTTCGGGAACGATTCATATCGGTAATTACCTCGGAATGATCAAACCGATGGTCGATTCCCAGGCGCGCGGAGAACTGTTCTGTTTTATCGCCAACTTACACGGCCTTACGTCGATTTTCAATGCGAAGGAGATGACGGAATATACCAATGAGGCGATCCTTGACCTCCTGGCGCTCGGTATCGACCCCGAAAAATCGGTCGTATGGGTGCAATCGGATGTACCGGAGGTCGCCGAGCTTACCTGGTATCTCAATAACGTTACTCCGATCGGACTTCTGGAACGATGTCACGCATACAAGGACGCCCTGGCCAAAGGAATCCCGGCGAATAACGGGCTCTTCTCCTATCCGGTGTTGATGGCGGCCGACATCCTTGCGTACCAGTCGAATGTTGTTCCTGTCGGTAAAGACCAGAAACAGCACCTCGAAGTCACCCGCGACATCGCCATGAAATTCAATGCAACCTATGGCGATGCGTTTACGATACCCGACGCTGAAATCATCGAAGAGCTTGCGGTAGTGCCCGGTATCGACGGCCAGAAGATGTCGAAATCGTACGGCAATACCATCGAAATTTTCGGCGAGGAAAAGGCACTACGAAAAAAGATCATGAGCATCGTCACCGACCCCACACCGGTCGAGGCGCCCAAAGACCCCGATGCAAGCACCATTTTTGCACTGTATCGTCTCTTCGCCGCAAACGAGCAGACGCAGGCGATGGCGGAGCGGTTTAGAGCGGGAGGCCTTGGGTATGGAAGTGCTAAAAAGGAACTGTTCGAGCTGCTCTGGAACCACTTCGCGCCATATCGTGATAAGCGAGAGCGGCTCGGCAAGAATCAGGATTTCATTGCGGAGGTTCGCCGCACGGGTGCCGCCAAGGCACGGACGATCGTGACGACGACCATGGACCGCGTGCGCACACTGGTGGGAGTGGCGTGAAGAAGCGTTCACGTTCCTTTATCGACGGGCTGGCGGCTTCGTGCAGAAGGCCCCGTGACGGGTGACGGTCAGCGTCAGCTCGCCCTCTGAAAATGAAAACCACTTCGTTCCCTCGTGGGAAACCGCCTCCGTTAAGGCGATATGCACGAGCGTCGTATCCGCGTTCTTCGGGTGAACCGAAAAATCAAGCGTGACGAGTCCCGTAAGCGACATGGTGTGCAACATGGCGTTTATGAACGGCTGCGGGTCGAACACAAGGAGGTTGAATGTCTCGACGAGGTCGTATCTGCAGCGGATTTCCGGCCGGCGGGCTCTCTTCTCCGGAGTAAAGAGCTTCAGATATCGCTGGTAGTTTTCCTCGATCGATTGAAAAAAGGGAGGCTGGCCGGCAATGTGCGCCGGGTCGCCCGTCACGGAGAGCGCCTGTGAAACGAGCGCGTCGCTTTCAGCCCGGTCAATGCTTCTGATACGCTCCTGTGCCGCACTGTATCCGGCCGAATCAATGAACGGACCCTCATACTTCATCGATACGGCCGGATAATGGAATAGACAGGAACCAAACGGAAGTAAAAGAAAGAACGGAAGCACTCTTTTCATAATGAAAGCACCTTGACGTATACACACGCACCCGGAGTGGACGATCCACCTTCCGTGGCAACGATCACCCGGCATTAAAATAACTATTCCTTGCGTGGGTGTTCAACCGGGTCAGCCCCCTCTTTATCCCCAACAATAATCCACATACTCCCCGACAGAAGTTATATTTATAAAATAATTAGTTTCTTTGAAATCCGGTAAATGTCATAAAAACAAGCTGTTACGGAGGATCGTTTCAGTGGTGGAGGGTTAAAACCCCTCTCGATTACCGGAAACGGCGGTATCGATTATTACGTGGAGAGATGCCCGAGCGGCCGAAGGGGCACGCCTGGAGAGCGTGTGTACGGTCTCCGTACCCTGGGTTCAAATCCCAGTCTCTCCGCCACTTTGCGGGCCAGGCCCTGCGCAACTGAAGACTGTGAACCCCGCCAGGCCTGGAAGGGAGCAACGGTAAACAGACACCAGGTGTGCCGCAGGTAAACCTGGCCCTTAATTATTTATTGACGAGTGGCGTTTCATGAGCTATCTTGTTTTTGCGCGTAAATGGCGGCCTCCCACCTTCGACGATGTTGTGGGGCAGGAGCATATCACCGCCACGCTCAAAAAGGCGATCGAGAAGAACCGGGTCGCTCACGCCTACCTCTTTACCGGCACACGTGGGGTGGGAAAGACGACCACCGCACGTATCCTTGCGAAAGCGCTCAACTGCGAAAAAGGGCCTACCCCGGATCCCTGCGGCGAATGCCCCTCCTGCAGAGATATCGCTCGCGGGTCGAGTTTCGACGTGCTGGAGATCGACGGCGCCTCGAACAACTCGGTCAATGACATACGGGAACTGCGCGAGAATATCGGCTACTCGTCGATGGGGGGTAAACACCGCATCTTCGTCATCGACGAAGTGCACATGCTGTCGAACTCCGCGTTCAATGCGCTTCTTAAAACGCTCGAAGAACCGCCCAACAATGTCATCTTCATCTTCGCGACCACCGAACCGCAGAAAATTCCGGCCACCATCCATTCCCGCTGTCAACGGTACGACTTCCGGCGCATCGACGCGAACAACATTCTCGAACGGCTCATCCGTATCTGCACCGAAGAAAAAATAACCTATGAGAAGCAGGCGCTGGTGCTGGTGGCGCGCAAGGCCGACGGCAGCATGCGCGATGCCTTGAGCCTGCTCGATCAGGTGTACTCGTTCTGCCAGGACCATCTCACCGAAAAAGAGGTGCGGTCGGTGCTGGGGCTTGTCGGCATTGAAGTGTACCAGCGGATCATGGATGCCGTCGATGAAAAAAAACCGGCGATCGTTTTAGGGCTTGTGCAGGAGGTGCTTCATCAGGGATTTGACTTTCAGGAATTCATCGCCGGTTTGCAGGAACACCTGCGCAACCTGCTTTTTACAAGGATCCCCGATGCACTGATGGGTCGGGGGATCGATCTCGACGAAGAATCGGCTGCGCCGCTGATCCGATCGGCCCAGCGTTTCTCCGAAGGGGATCTGCTGCGGATGACGGAAATCGTCCGGAAGACCGAGCATGAAATCAAATGGAGCGCCTTCCCGCGGTTTCTCGTTGAAATCATGATGCTGAAACTGGTCTATCTCGACCGTACGGTGTCAATCGAACAGATGGTAAAGCTGTTCGGGAGCGGACCGGACACTCCGGCGGCGGATCACACGGCTCCCTTCCCCGATGAAGAGAGCTCTCCATTAAAAAAAAAAATGATGCCGATTTCCGAATCCGCACCTCTTCCCTGCGAAGTGACGAACTCGCCGACGCATCAGGCTGCAGCCGATCATCGGTATGAAACAGCCGGTGGAAAGGCCCCTGATGGATCGGTTCACGAAGCACCCTTCGACGCACCACTCTCCGCAACTGCTCCGGAGATCACTAATGAAGGCTTCAACGAATCCTCATCCGACACGGCGGCATCGCCCGACATTTCAGCGTTCTGGCCGTCGTTTCTTGAGGCACTTTTACGCGACCGGCCGAAACTCGGCTCTTTTCTCTCTCTTGCGTCGGTTGCGGCATGTTCATCCCATTCCATTGATCTGACATTTTCTCCTTCCTTCAAGTTCCAGTTTCAGGAACTCAGCCGGAAGCAGAATCGGGAAGAGATCACCCGCATTCTTCATACAGTTACCAATCGTCTTTTCGATGTCCGCATGACCCTTGAAACGGAAACGTCGGATGCCGAGAAACCGAAGTATATTACTCAGGTGACCGGAAAAAAAGTAACCATCAATGACGAGATCGAACATGAGCCGATCATTCAAAGCCTGATGGACATGTTCGACGGCGAAGTCATGGAATAGGAGTTCCTTCAATGTCGAAAGATATGAACAAACTGCTTAAACAGGCTCAAAGAATGCAGTCCCAGGTGATGAAGGCGCAGGAGGAGTTTAAAAAACAGGAGGTTGAAGGAATCGCGGGCGGCGGCATGGTAACCGTCAGACTCAACGGCGGTAATAAGCTTGTGGCGTTGAAAATACATCCTGAAGTCGTCGATCCGAATGAAGTTGAAATGCTCGAAGACCTTATTATCGCCGCTTACACAAGCGCGCAGGATAAAATCAAAACCATGTCGGACTCCACATTCGGCTCCCTTACGAGCGGATTGCATTTTCCGGGATTATGATCGGCCCGCTTGAAGATCTTGTCGAAGCGCTCTGCCGGCTTCCCACTATCGGTCGTAAAAGCGCATGGCGGCTCGCGCTCTATCTGATGGAGCAGCCGCAGTCCGAGGCCGCCCGTCTGGCAGCCGTGATTACCGAGGCCCGCACCCGTCTGCGGCAGTGCGCACGATGTTTCAATTACAGTGAAAACGAACTTTGCACGATATGCGCCTCCCCGACACGGGAATGCGGGTGTATCTGCGTCGTTGAAAAGCCGGTCGACGTTCTGGCGATCGAACGGGGCGGACGATATCGGGGCTGTTACCACGTTCTGGGAGGGGTGCTCTCCCCGCTCAACGGCGTTACCATTGACAAATTGCGCATCGCCGAACTTGGTCAACGCATCCGTACCGAACATCCCGAGGAAATAATCATCGGGCTTGGCGGATCGGCGGACGCCGAAACCACGGCCCTCTATCTCGCGCGACTTTTTAAGGACCAGCCGGTGCGGGTCACCCGGCTCGCACGGGGATTGCCCGCGGGAATGGAACTGGAGTTCGCCGACCAGATCACCCTCACCCAGGCGTTGCATGAACGAACGGATATGCGTTATGGCAAAACGGACGGATAATCGTTCCCTGCTCTACTGGATCCGCAAGGCGGGGGCGAGTCTTTTTTTCCTCGGGTTCATCCCGGTCGCCTCCGGAACCGTCGGGTCTGCGGTGACGGTCGCGGGGATCGGGTACCTGCACTGGCACGAACGGTACTCGGCGCTGTTTAACGAGCACCACCCCCTCCTCTGGTGGGCCTGCAGCATCGGACTCGTGGCGGTGAGTCTCGTCCTGTCCTCTCATGCAAAGGAGACTTTCGGACGGGATGATCCGGGACCGGTGATCATCGACGAGGTCGCCGGGCAATTCATCACCTTCTTCATGGTGCCCATCTCCCTGCGCACGCTCATCGCCGGTTTTTTTCTTTTCCGTTTTTTTGATATTATCAAGCCGTTCCCGGTCAACGAAATGCAGCAGCTCGACGACGGCGTCGGCATCACCATGGACGATGTCCTCGCCGGCGTCTACGCGAACTGCTCGCTTCTTCTGACGCTGGCTGCGTACCATTGGATCAGGGGGTATTTGTAACGGGGAGTAATGGAGTTGTAGAGTAGTGGAGTGATGCAAAGTATGATTCCTCCATTTCTCCTCTCCTCCCCTTCCCTCCTCACCAGTTTTCCAGGTTGTTGATGATCTTGATCGCCCGGAAGTAATCCCACCGATGTTTTGGAAGGCTGCGCTTCAGTTCGTTAAGGTAGATGCGGGCAACGACCTGCTCCTTGTTGATAGCGGCCTTGCGTGCGAGGTAGAATAGGTAGCCCCGGTCTCCCGGGAACGCCTTTTCCCATTTTTCTTTGAAATCGGTTTCGGGGATGACGCCGAGATAGAAGCGGGCGATGAGGCGGGGGAGGGGGAAGGGGTGCGCGCCGTCGGCGATGGTTTGCAAAAGGGAATCACGCTGCCGGAGATTCTTTCTTCCGACGCAATCGGCGGCTTCGATCGCCGCCATCCAGTTCAGGAAGGCTTCCGGCGGGCTCTCCCGGTGAATCTTCTGGTAGATGGTAAGTGCGTCCTTGAAGCGGAAATCGTAATTGTAAATATCGGCGAGCGACATCCACGCTTCCCAGATACCGTCGACATTGAGATGAGCGGTGATGCAGAGGTCGAACATATCCTTCGCCTTTTCCTTCCGGCCGCGGTGAAGATAGATGTGCCCCTGCGCGATTTGTGCGGCGGCGACGACGCCCTCGTCCTTCGCGTAAATTTTCATGATGTTTTCGGCGATCGAAAAAGCCGTATCGAGAATGCCCTTGTCAATGTAGAACCGCACCAGCTCCAGATGAAGTCTTCCCCATACGCGGGGGAACCGTTTGTAGTGTTCGGACATGGCGGCAATCGTTCGAAGCGCCTCATCGGGGGCGCCGGCCATCATTGCCTTGTGACTGCGCAGAAGCGCGCTGGTCATGGCCGACAGGTTGGCCGGTTCCAACGGAAAACGTATTGCCAGAAGCCGCAGGATGCTGTCGGCCGAATACTCCTCTCCTTTCATGCCGAAAATGGTTCCTTCGAGGAAATGGTGGTGTGCAATGAGCGATTCAACCCTGTTCTTGAGGGCGGAACTTCTTTTAAGAATCGCCAGCGCCTCGTCATAACGCTGAAGGCGCACAAGGCAATCCGCCATCTTGATCAGAATCTCACCGGTTATCTGAGCATCGGCAAAATCAACCAGAAGCCCCTTGTATTCCTCGAGTGCGGCCTCAAGATCCCCCCGCTGGATAAAACGGTCTGCAATAAGGGCGGGACTCGGCGCCTGAGGTATGGCGCGGCGGGAAACTTTAAGGTTGTCGAATGCCGCGCTGCTGCCATTGACAAATAAACCGACATGCTCGTGATTTTTCCCGAGCGGCGGAAGGAAATCCCAGACCCGCGCCACCGTCGTTCCGTTGATCGAGTACGTGATGGCGCGCTGCGTGCGCTCGATGACGATATGGTTGACGTTGTTAACGGGTATCTTCGCGGGATCGCCGTCGTAAAAAAGAAAGTCGCTTCCGGGAAAGCTGATTCCGTGCCTCCCACAGCCGCCCCTGTTGAAATAGAAACGGTATCCGCTGTCGGGATGATTGCCGAAAAGATAAAACCCCGCATCGAACAGGTCCATCGAGTCGGCCATGATGTCGCATTCGAGAAGAATGTCGCGGTTGAAACGGCGCTGCAACCGGATAAACGCCAGATTGCGCGAATGCCCGTGCAGCGTGCCGGCGGCGATGGTCCACGCGGTATCGGCCGACTGCGAATCGGGGGAGAACACCAAATCGTCCTCGGCGGGTCGATTGCCGAATTTTTCGTTATAGACCAGCTGCCAGTGTGATCGTTCCTTCTCACTCTGACGATACAGCGAGAGACCGAACAGACCGGAAAAAATCATGATCAGCCCCGCAATCACCAGAAACGCCCAATGGCGTTTTGTAAAATGGCGCCCCTTTGTCCAGATCGACGGGGGACGCGCCTCGACCGGTTCGCCCCGCTGGTAGCGGTTGATATCGACGCGGAAAGCATCCATCGACTGGTAGCGATCGGCGGCCGATTTCGCCATGGCCTTGAGGGTGATGGCCTCGATCTCGACGGG
>JAFGNB010000207.1 GCA_016927235.1 Chitinispirillaceae bacterium | reverse complement strand
CGTTCTTGACAAGGTTCATCGCCATGCCGAACAGGATTGCCTTGACACCGGGGATGACACAGCGCGCGTTTTTGGATAACGGCGCGTCACTGGATCGAATGATTTCGATGACAAAAGACGTCAAGGTTCTCTACCGGGCCGCGCTCATAAAGGCCGTTTACGAGGCCTGCGCTTCGCCGAGTCGAAGCGTTGACCCGCTGATGTTCCCGAAGCCTGTGGTGAACTTGTCGAACCATGCGGGGGAACGATGAAGATCGTCGGTTTTATCGAAGAATCCCCGGTGATCGAGAAAATTCTGCGGCGCTGTAATCTTTGGAAGGAAGCACCAAGACCGCATCTGCCGGAGTCACGGGGCCACCGGTCACGGAAGGCCCGACTCTCGACTACTCGTTTTTTCAACAGAACTGCGTATGAAATCCCACCGGTTTTGAAAGCTTGAACCCCAAGCCACAGGGCAGCTTTTTTAATTTTTGTTAAAAGCTGCCAAATTGTGTGATATTATTTATCGAAGGTGTTATATGGTGCCCGTCCGGAAACCCCTGAATTTTGACATTCGTCATTCCGGCGAACGCCGGACCGCGAAGCAGCCTGCCATCCAGGTTTTTTTGCATACTGGATACCGGTTTCCACCGGTATGACGTCAGCAGGAGGGGCTTTTCGGACGGACACTATATAAGAGGTTGGCGGTAGCGGCCTGCCTGCCGAAGCCTCGGCGCAGGCAGGGAAAAGGTTAAAAATGTGGCGGCTGTAAAGATTGTCTTTATCTACACCCGTCCTCTCCCGAAAAATTAAAAATGCAGAGTTGTCGATGTTTTCCCGGAGAAAACGGTTTATTGAAATGCCTCGTGCAATCTTTGCTAAAAACCATTATCTTTGAAAGTGTGGTAACCTGCCGTTACCGGCGGCTCTGACGATCATTTATTCAGGATTTCAGGCAACCCAAGGACCAGTATCGACAAACTCGATAAATACCGGCGCTTTGCGTTATTGGGTAGTGAACGATGGAGGAATTATGAAGCATCCAGTTTATATTTTTTGGGTACTTTTCGGCGCGGTTGCGGAAGTATGTGCAAACCCGATTCTTGTTTACGACTTGCCCGTCATCTCGGAGGTTCGGATAAATGATAATGGTGATTGGTTCGTAGAGCTGGGAGGGAATGGCGGAGTGAGTTCATCCAACGTATTTACTATTCGTCCCCCATGTTCAACAACTATTTGCAGGATTCGTGTGGCTTCTCTTAAAAAGACGTATTCGACCACGTTATACTTTAATTCCCAGGGTATCGCGGTAATAACAAGATCGGCGATTACCGGAATTCCGTCTTCTGAAAAAGTAACGATTCAGCCGTTCGATACCATTTTTGTAATGGATACCACGTGCCATGATTCTATTTGCCAAGGCAGACGTTGGGTATTCGCGGTGCGACCCATTAAAAAGGATAATTCCCTCGTCAATGCCTGTAGTGGCTGCGGGGGGAATCCTTTTGAATCCTCTCGGCCGAGCATAGGTCAACCGGGCGATTATACTACCATTTATAGGCTGGTAATAGTAAACGATGCAATGGAACCGGTTCCCGATTTATATATGTATAAATATATTTACTTTTCAATGCTGAACGCATCGGGTTATACATTAGTCCCCGGTGGAATGAGTTCGGGGGACATAAAGGTGAGCTTAGCGGAAAGAACCATATCTCTCGCATTTTCCACAATAAGTGACAACTCCAGTTTTCCGGTAAGAGGGCCCTTCGGAGCGCAATGGAAAGGCATGTATATTGATTCGCTCTATTCCAGAACGGATACGGTCATCTATTTGCCTATTTCATCGGTACTGAATCCCGGCAACAATCTGCGATTCGAGCATAAATCCGAATTTAAATTTTTGATAATGCCGGATTTTTTCGGTAAAACCTTTACGTTCACCATTGCTTCGCCAATCCCGGTTTCTGGAGCGGTAATCAAGGTATTCTCAATCCACGGAAAAGAATGTTCGATAATAGACGTTCCTGAAATCGACAAACCCGGAACACACTCGTTCACGATGGTTAATCAGAAGGTATTCTCAAAAGGATTGTATCTTTTCAGGCTCATTGTCGGCGGAAACCCGGTCGCCGCCAATACCGTTAGCATAAAATAAGTCTGATTTTATTCGTATCCATAATGCTTATGTTTCTGCGCAGTGTTCCCCGGTCCGAAGCGAAACTAGACAACCATTGCGGAAATTAAAATGGTAGCCCGGATGGGGGCGTCACGGCGTTGTGCAATTATGGAAAAGTCGAAGACACAGCGCCGCACATCGGGTGTTGCTTACAGAATATGCATATAGTAAGTTTATGTAAACCGGCAATTCACCCTTTGCTTACGCGGGTCATAACGCTGCGAGCCAGGAACGCCGGATGGCATAGGAGTCTCGCATGAAAGCTGAATTTACCGCAATTATCGAACCCGCCCCTGAAGGCGGATACTGGGGTATCTGCCCCGAAATCCCTGGCGCCAACGGTCAGGGCGCGACAATCGAAGAAACAAAAACGAGTCTCCGACAGGCGATCGAACTGATACTTGAGGACCGCACGGCCGACATCCTTCGTGGACTGCCCGATGACGCTATTCAGGAGAAGGTAGTTATCGGATGAAGCGGCGGGATCTCGAACGGAAAATGCGGATGGCCGGATGCTACCTGAAACGCGAAGGTGCGTCGCATTCCCTCTGGATCAACCCGAAAACCGG
>JAFGNB010000206.1 GCA_016927235.1 Chitinispirillaceae bacterium | reverse complement strand
TTGACGACAACGAACCGAAATACGGTCTCGCGGTAATCGGCCAGGTGCACCCCGGCCGTGTGCTCACCAAGGCCGGCGCGCGGCCCGGCGACGCGCTCCTTCTTTCCAAACCGCTCGGGACGGGGATCATCACCACCGCCGCGAAAGCAGGCATGGCCGATCCCGGGCATCTCGAAGCGGCAGTCAAGAGCATGACGACGCTCAACCGAGACGCCGCACGTCTTTTACGAGAGGTGGAGGTCCACGCCTGCACCGACGTTACCGGATTCTCGCTGCTCGGACACGGCTCCGAAATCGCCGTAAAAAGCGGGGTGCGGCTGCGCATTCATGTCAATACCCTCCCCTTTATCGACGGCGCCGAAACGTACGCGCGGGAGTGGCTCTTTCCGGCAGGCACGTGTAAAAATGAATCCTGTTATAAAGCCCATGTCAATTTCGATCCAGGGATCGCAGCCGATACCCGCATGCTGCTCTTTACGCCTGAAACGTCCGGGGGGCTGCTCTTTACCGTCGGCCCGAAGGATCTTGAGCGCCTGACCGGCCTTTTTGCACGGCATCATCTGTCGTGCCGGGTAATCGGCGAAGTGCTCGATGGAGAGGGAATCGACGTCGTGGCGTGAAGGGGATGGGAGGCGTTTTACCCGGCTCAGTAATCCTGATTCGGTACTCAATGGGGATTCCGAAAAAATGAAAACGTAAAAAACCAATTTATTCACGCCGGAAACCTGCTTGCATACCTTCTGCGATTAAAATTTGATGATAAAATCGTTGCACACTCCGTTTTCCCAGATACCATTTTCAAAAAAAAGGCGATTTCCATTCCCATGTCCATGCAGCGATATGCCATCGGATTCAGTCGGAAAAGGCACTCCTGTATAAAACACCGGAAGGAAAATCAAGGAGGTTTTGGAGATTATAGGTGGAAGTGTTGTTTGCAGCAGTTCCACATTTTAAATTGTAGGCATGGCCTATAAACGGCTCGCGTCTTACAGGGCAAAGGTGGAAAAGCAGTAGTTGACACAGGTACACTTCTTATAATACAAGGTTGTTACGGAGAGCAAGGCCCGCCGCACAACCAAAACGTTAATAAAACGCATGAACTGCCTGTGATCGTTTAATTATACAACATATAAGTTTGGGGGAGGTATTGAGATGTAAGTATTTTTTTCTCATAAGTTTAAAATAGCAAAGGAATCAACCGGCGGTCGAACCTTCTTTAACTTTATCCTAAAAACTAGAGGTATTCCGGAGGCAACGATCAGAGCTGAGTTAGGAGCCATCGTGAAAAAGCATGCCCTTACGCCAACTTTTGGCTTGTTTGACGCCCAAGTTATGACGGCCGATGCTTGGCCTACCTCTCAGCTTGAAGGCATGAGTGTACCGCGGAGAAATATAGGTTGTTCTTCATGACCTAGAAGGCCGATCTTACACAATCCAAGAATAGGCATAATTTATAACTGTTTACTATACCCCCGCATTTCCAACGATTGGCTGTGAAGTGGCAATTGCGTAAAAAAAATATTGAAAGGAGACGCATGTGACTTTTGCATCAAGAGAAAAAAATATCAATTCAGTGTTTGCAGACTATCTGGCTGAAATTGAGCGACATGAGAAAACATTCTTGTCGATCCCAAAAACGGCGCCTCAATCGGCTCCATCAGACGGTAATGGTGCAAAGGCATGAAAATCAACAGCATCAGTAAAGAGCACCTTAAAAGCGACGGTATTCACCTGCAAAAAGCCACAAGAAAATCCGGACAGCGTGTATTGGATTGCTAATTATTATTATGTCAAAAACCTCGAAGAAGTATATAAATCAATTGACAATGCCATGACGAAAGGCAATAAACAGCTTTCGGTGAAGATTGACTGGGGTGTAACGCCATGGAAATCGAAAACTACGGTATGCAGGAAAGGAACTGAAATACGCCTTGGAAAGCAGCTGGGAAGCACGCCTATTTACAATGGTTTCGCACCATGGGCATGCAACCTAACCTGTATAGAAGCCGATAACGATGAATATGATGCTGCAAGCAAGATTTTCGACAATATCGGTGATTATACTTTTATTCTCTCAAATGGTGCATCCTTTGTCTCTATTGCCGCCGGGCCAAGTCCAGTGGGTATCGCAGCCGGTGCAATTGCCAGTATCGCTTCGGTTGTTGGCCTTGGGGCAGATGCTGTTTCTGCGGTTATCGATATAATCAATTTGCTTGATGAAGATGATGTTTTAGGCCATGTAACGGTTGCCGGCGCGGGGGATTATGTTGATATCAAAGATGATGCAGTCATTTGTGGTGAATATCAAACATCATCCGGTAATCCTAATGGGCCATTGTACACCATTACATTGGAAGAGACCCTTGGACCCGCAAGCACGCTGTCGTTTGAAAGAAATTGGAGGATAGAACAAAGGGTGGTTACCTTCGGGCCCTATGTGCGCATGCCGAAGGGATTTTGGGGAGGATCAGGAGATGATGTTGTTGTAAGGTGGATACCGGAACATTGGGACAGCTGGAATATCGTCGACGTTGATTATCCGGGAAGAGGCGAAAAGACTCCCGGAGGGAAAACCAAACGACATGCCGAATGGAAACCGGGCGAAAAGCTTAGCCTTTCAGAATATAAGATATTCATTCTACCCAGGGAAAAAATGGATGAAGCATTCCTCGACTTACAAGCACATGGTGAACATTTGATTAATCCAAACGTGTCGCTTTTACGCGGGGTGGTTCACTGGGGGACGTATTTTACATACGATATTACCTATACGGCAAATGCTCATGTGATGCGCTTTATCAGGCCGGCGTGATAAAGCATTAAAACAAAGCAACCGATTGTACGGCAAGGTGTTGTATTGAGTTCCTTAACGGTATGTTGGCGATTATGACGACATTAATGCCGTGCATGGAGCAATGATTATACAAAAGGCAATATATACCCGGACCAAGGGCAGAGCGAAATTTGCTATCCCTAATCAGTCCGCCGTTCAAATATGACAAATCAACCATGGGAGGTCTCAAATGAATGGGACACCACAGCCAAGCCTTCAAAAAATCGATGAATTGGATAAAACCATCCGGGATACATACTTCACGATGCGTATCAGTATGTTTGTAATAGGACTGCTATTTCCTTTGGTCCTGTGGCTCGGGGGGCTTGTTTTCTTAAGGTTGGAGTTGCAGGGATCCATCAGCGCATACTACCATACGCCGATGCGAAACTGGTTCGTTGGTCCGCTCTGGGCACTTGGAATCTGCCTTATAGTGTATCGTGGATACGGCACCACAGAGAACCGGATCTTGAACGTTGCCGGTGTATTAGCCATTTTAGTCGCGCTCCTACCAACCTCGAACCCATCTGCGGGTTCGGTAGAGATATTCACCGCTCCATTATTGCACGGTATAGTCGCTATTGTGTTTTTCGGGTTAATCGCTTTTTCCTGCATCTTCTGCTCATTGGGTACACTGAAAGAATACAATGGCCCAAGATGGCGTAAAATTACATATATAGTATTCTATTTTATTTTCGCCATATGCATGGTTGTTTTACCGATTTTCACCGCAGCCATTCTTCATTTTACCGGCCGCGATGGACATTTAGTTTTTTGGATGGAGTTTAGTGGTGTCATGGTTTTCGCCCTATACTGGCTTGTGAAAACGATCGAGTTGTGGAAATCGACCTATAACGACTACCGGTCCTGTTTTTAAACCTGCACTACCTCAGCCCCTCGGCTTGCCGTTTCGCCGTTTCCCCGTAAAGCCCCCGCTCAATATAGGCGGCAAGCGTGTCTTCAGGGGTGACGCCGGCCAGGCGCGCATACTCCACACCGCTTTTAAGGAAAACGAAGGAGGGCAGCCACTGGACAAAGTAGGTCGCGTCGAGCGAATCGTCCTCCTGGGCGTTTACTTTACCGATAAGCGCCGTGCCGGAGAATCTCTCCGCGAGGTTCGTGACGACCGAGTCCATAGTGATGCAGGCCCCGCAGGTCGGCGAGAAAAAATCCACCATGGCGACGCGTTCGGGAAGATGCACCATGCTGCGGAAATTGTTTTTATCGAGCTGCACGGGCACTCCGGGGATCGTGTCGCCGAGCAGCCGGTTCAGAACATCGGCAAGAACATAGCCGGGAAACGTCCCCGAGAGCTCTTCGACCATGACGCTGTCCTTGAAGAAAAGATACCGGGGAACGCTCGTTATGCCGTACCGCTGTGCGATGGCCGAGGTGCTGTATTGATCCCAGGCGTGCATTCTCGCGATGAGGGCTCTCCCCTCATAAAACGGAACAAGCGTCGCCACCACCGAATCCATGTAGATGCAGGGCAGCCCCTCTGCATAGAGAAAAAAGACCATTGCGATCGTTCCCTGCCGCAAGACCGTCGTATCAAAGGTGGAGTCGTTCAGCGTGAGATAATCCGTCGCAGCCGTATCGGCGGTGTCGGCCGTGTCGGAAGCGAGCGTTCCGTCAAGGAGCGCCCGGATAAGGGCCGCAAGCGTATCGAATGCACCGTCCCCCGGATCGATTGTTTTAAGCGTTATGCATTCACCTCCGTCGAAAAAGGCGAATGTCGGCACCGATTCAACAGCATATCTTTTCATGAGCGTATCGTTCTCGTCTACATTGACTTTTCCCAGCAGAAGCGAGTCGTCAAAGTGCATGCCGATACTGTCGAAGACCGGCGCGATTTCCTGACACTCCCCGCAGATCGGAGAATAGAAATCAACCACAGCGTAAACACTCTCTCGCACGACCAGCGAGTCGAAATTGGTCACACCAAGATTTACTATAATGGTGTCGGTTACTTCTCCCGTAGTGTCGATGCTCCCGGTGTCGGCAGTGTCGGGGTCGATTGTTCCTTCGATGAAACCCCGCACCAGCGCAGCAAGCGTATCGAGTGCAGTGGAGTCCACCTCACCATAGGTGCGGCGGGAAACTACCTCACCGTCACGAAACAACAGGTAGGAGGGAATGGATTCAATGCCGTATCGTGTAGAAAGCGCCGGGTTGCTGTCGATGTCGACCGTTCCCACCAGCGCCGAATCGCCGATTGAGACTGCAAGGCTTTCAATGACCCACATCATGCTGCCGCAGGTGCCGCAGATGGGTTCATAAAACTCGATAATTGCAACGACTCCCTCCCGAACCACCGCCGAGTCGAAATTACCCTCATTCAGGGGAACCGCGTGATCCGGTATATAAACAGGGGGTTCCTCCACCACCGGTCCCTGCACGCAGCCGGGAATAATGAAATTGAATAAGAAAGCGGCAGCTCCCGCAACTAAAACAGATTTCTTAAGCCTCATGAGTCTTCTTTGAACGACGTGCACTATTACCTATAATTAAAATAACATAAAAAAGCGTTTGAATCTACGGGCTGCCCCTACATCCAAAAAAAGCGGTATGTTTTATTCCCGGCATCCGACAATTGCCCCCGCTTTTCCTCTTTCCACCATATCCCCGCCGAACCGTTGCTCCATGCACTCAACCGCTGCCTCCCCGGTGCAGTGACAGGGCACAATCTTCCCGACGCCTGCTGAGTGCAGATAATCGCATGTTGCCTCGATCCTCTCCATTGAAGCATGAAGCAGATGAAATCCCCCTATAATGGCGATACCGGGAAGCGCTCCGGTAATCGAGCGGACCTGCTCAATGGTATTGACCAGGCCGGAGTGGCAGCAGCCGGTTATCACTGTCACGCCCCTGCCGGTGATAAACCACATCGCGCAGTCATCCTCAACCGGATCGGGCCTTTCCGCTTCGGGGTCGAGGAAAAACGCCCCCCCGGTATCTTCGAACACCGTGCGGCGGGGTATCGGCCCGGTAATGCCGATATCCTCCGTCAGCCATATTGGCCGGGAGATCCAGTGAATTGTATCAACGCACCGGTGAAGCGCGTCGGCGGTCGCTTTACTCAAACCGATCGGTTTCATGCTGCCGTCGGGCCGGCGGCTGTACCGGAGGATGAAGACGCCCGGGTGGCAGTACACCTCCAGCGCCGGATTGATCTCGAGCATCCGGCCGACACCGCCGGTATGGTCGTAGTGGCCGTGAGAAAGCACCAGCGTGTCAATGCTGCGAAGTTCGATATTGAGCTTTTCGGCGTTGTAGAAAAAAGTGTCACTCTGGCCGGCATCGAAGAGAATACGGCGGTCGTCGGCCTGAATACAGAGCGACAGTCCATGCTCTGCGAGAAAGCGGGGGTCTTCCGACCGGTTGTCGATGAGGATGGTGACGGCGAGCTCTTTTATCAAAGCAACCGCTCGCTTCCGCAGTACGCCTCCTCGGGGTTCATGACCGCCACCCCCTTGCGCGGGTGCTTCGGATCGGCCCAGGTAAGCATCTCCTCGTAAAGCGGTCCGGCGCTGCGGTATTCAAACCGTCCTTTAATCTGGTAGGACTTGCGGCCTTTCGTGATAAAAAGGATGGCGGCCTGGCCGCCGTGGCTGATGTTCGCCGCGGTTTTATTAAAATAATTATCGGCCACCGCTATCCGTCCGTCGGCGGTTATATTGACAATTGAAGCATAAATGGAATTGGGCACCCCCGCTGCGTCAACCGTGGTCGCCACCAGCGGTCCTTCACGATCGTTCCAGGCGGAAATAACCTCCTGTGGCAGTTTTTTCGACATACTCTTTCCTTTCCATGAATCAGTGTCCCTTCGTCGTCTCCCGACGGTATGCTCCTGCTGCCTGCATGAACGCCGCGATGTTCTCGTGCGGCGTTTCGAGCGGCAGGTCGCACCCCGTACTGAGGATGAAGTTCGGTTGTCCGCCGGCCGCGTCAAGCAATGCCGCCACCTCCTTGTGCACCTCCTCAACGGTCCCGTGCAGCATCACCTTCGTCGGGTTGATGTTTCCCATCACCCCGATTGACGGAGGCACGGCGCGCATGACTCCGTCGATATCGATTCCGGCTTCCGGTGAGTCAAGGCTTATCGCCGTCACTCCCGAATGCACCATTTCTTCAAGCAGGTGGGTCGTGTTCCCGCAGGTGTGGTAAATGGTCGATACCCCCGACACGTCGCATTCCGTGATAACCCGCCTCGAATAGCCAACCGAAAACTCCCTGAACTGTTCGGGACCGAGGATGACGGCGGAGGGTTCGAGGAGGCAGACCGCCTCAGCCCCCGCCGCAACGAGGTTGCGGGTGTATTTCCGGATCACTCCCGTCGTGAATTCGCACAGTGTGTGCAAACGGTCGATATCGGCCAGCGCCGCCATTGCCGCATTCTCGGCGCCCATCATCAATGCCGCCAGAGTAAAGGGGCCGGTGACGAACGCCCCCTTGAGCACCTCCTTCGGCAGATTCAATGAGAGAAGCCGGAGGGTTTCGACGTATCCCATGATCCGTGCGTCATAGGAGATGTCGATCTCACTGAGCCGTTCGATCGTCGCTCCGGCAACATCCGATTTAACGACCGTGGGGGTGTCATCAACCGGGAACACGGTATAAAATCCCAATGCATTCGCTTCTACCGAAAGGTCCATCAGAGGAAACACGACATCAGGCGTAAATTTATCATAGAGCGCCTGTATCGCCCTGAAATGCTCGCGGCAGTTCTGCTGCGCGATCTTTACCGTCGAACCGGTAAGACGGATACCGGGAAATCCCATGAGCGGCGCCCTCACGATCCTGCGCTCGGCGGCTGCCTTAAAGAGAAGGGTGCGTATTTTATCAGCGGGAGGTTTCATACCCTTCATTGCCCCGGCTGCCTCGAAACATCCTCATCGTTACATCCCCCTTCACATTGAGTCGAGCAGCCGAAGGGTACCATTGCCGCTATTCAAGCGCCTGCCGCAGATCATTAACCAGCTTTGCTGACGGTTCGATCCCCACCGACAGTCGAACGGTGTTTTCCCTTACCCCGAAGGTGGTCCTGCATTCGGGCGGCATGTAAAGCATGGTAGTCAGATAAGGGATGCAGATAAGCGACTCCGTCGCACCGAGACTTACCGCGTGATAAATGATCTTGAGCCGGTCGATGAACCGTTTCGCGTCGTCGATTGTAGTTCCGACATCGAATGCCATCATACCCCCGTAGCCGCCGAACATCTGACGACGCGCGGTTTCGTGCCCCGGGTCGGATGTGAGTCCGGGATACCGGACGTTTGACACCCCTTTACATTGTAAAAGATACGTCGCGATTGCCGCGGCGTTCGCCGCCATCTTCTCAGCGCGTATCTCGAATGTCTTCAGCCCGCGCTCCAGGAGTGAGGCGGAGTATGCGTCAAGGGTCGTCCCGAATGCCTGCCTGCTGAACCAGAGCCTGTCGTAATGCTCCTTGCTCCCGCAGATCGCCCCGGCCATGAGGTCGTTATGACCGCCCAAAGCCTTCGTTGCGCTGTGGACGACGAGGTCCGCGCCGAGTGCAAGCGGATGTTGATGAAACGGTGTCGCGAAGGTATTGTCAACCACAAGCAGCGCCGAATGCTTTCTGCACAGCGCCGACAATCCCGCTATATCGACGATCTTGCAGAGAGGGTTGCTCGGCGTTTCACAGAAAATCATTTTCGTATCCGCGGTAATATACCGCTCGATCGCTGCGCTCTCGTCCGCATTCACCCAGGTGATCCTCACGCCGAACCGCTCGAGGGCAAGAGCGACTTTATAATGCGCGCCGTAAATGTCATGAAAAAGGATAATATGGTCTCCTGCCGAGAGAAACGACAGATAGACTAGGCTGCAGGCGGCCATTCCCGAGGTACAGATAATACAATCCTGCGCTTTTTCCATTGCGGCGATCATCTTTTCGACCTGCCGCACCGTCGGATTATCGTCCCGGTGGTAGGTGTAGCCGTCGATTTCGCCGTCGGTAATCCGCCGCAGCACCTCGAATGAGGCATAGTGGTAGTTGACCGCATTGACTATCGGAGTCACCATCGGCTTGTTACCGTAGGGGGTCAGGGGATCGGGCATCCGCAGTCGCTCCTTTCAACGATACAATTCCTCTCAAGATGGCGCCGCACGACCGCTATCGCCCGCTCCACATCGCCGGTGCGGGGCAGTGCGGCGGCGATCTTGTCAATATACATTCTTTCCCGCACCTTTTCGAACGACCTGGTGTAATTGAGATCGAAAATCCATCCGAGCTGCAGCAGTTTGAAATCGTTGAGCGTTTTCACCTCTTCACTCCGTACGATTTCTCCACGGACGACGCTCTGAACCACCGCATCGGAAACAGTAGGAACATCCGGTAATCCCATCCCGATCGCATCATCCGTTTCCAGGCCGCAATAATACCGGGTAACGACCCGTAAAATGTCGATCTTATCGGCGTCGCGCAGAGCTTTAAGAAAAAAAATGGATTCTGCATCCTGCTGTTCGGGCAGTGCGGCTCGATTGTGATTGAGGACCGCTTCCCTTATCACTTTTTTAGCTGCGGCGTCCATCCCCTCCAGAATATCGCTCGCATCGAGTATTTTTACGCCCAGCAACGCATGATCTTCCGACTTTGTATCGGCATAGGTCCGGTACCTGTTGAACTGTTCGAAACGGCCTATATCATGAAGGCAGGCGACGATCTCCGCCATGTAACGCTCCCCCGTCGTGATGTTCATTGCATCGGCGATGTCGAGTATTTCCGTCATTACCATTGCAGTATGTTCCTCCTTGAGGCGGATGGCCGAATCGAACGTCTTGTCTCCGGTGTAAAATTGCCGGACGTAGTTTTTAAACCGCCGCTTGATGCGCACGAGGTCGGCTTCGGTTATCATTCGTGACCTCTCACCTGCTCCTCCCGTATCGGGTGCATTCCACACTCCAGATATTTTCTCGCAAGGTCGATATAGAGTTGTTTTGCCCGTTCCCAGAACGCCGCATCATTTGCGCTTACCGCCCTTACGGCCTTTGCGGGGTTGCCCAGGGCCACAACCTTCGTCGAAATCACCTGTTTCATGGTGACGACACTTCCTTCGCCGATGATCGCCCCTTCCCCGATCTCCGACCGCAGGCTGAGTACGGCTCCCATGCCGATGACGGCTCCCGCTCCGATGCGCCGCCCGTGCAGGATCGCCCCATGGCCGACCGTGACCCGCTCGCCGATGTCGGCGGTTTCATCGGGAGGTGCATGGATGACAACCGCTTCCTCGATCGCTGTACCCGATCCGATCAGTATACGTCCATAGTCGCCTCGGAGAATGGCGCCGTGACCGATGTAGCAATTGTCGCCGATGGTGACGTCGCCGATTATCTGAGCGGTTGCGCTGACGTAGGTACCCGCTCCCGCGTGCGGCGTGCGACCGTCAAACGTGAAAAACATGATTAATTCCCCGCTTAGTTACCGATCGCGTTGAGAACCGCAGTCCAGACGCCGTGACGGGCTAATGATCGCACACGTTTCCCCCGGTCACAAGCGTACCCGCAAGCCAGTTGAGAACCACCGTCTCCGGATGGTCAGACGGAGCGCCCACGACAACCTGAATCCCATACTGCTGAAAAAACTGCTGCGCCCGCATCCCCATGCCGGCTGCGATGATCACCGTCGCCCCCTTCTCATGAAGCCACTTCGGCAATGCTCCCGGTTCGTGCGGCGGAGGAACGGCCTCCTCTTTCCCGGTGATCGATCTTGTCGCTTCGTCCACTTCCACGATAACAAATTTTTCGCAATGGCCGAAATGCATGCACAATTGGTCGTTGGCCGTCGGAATAGCAATTTTCATTGTCGTTTCCTTTCAGTTGATTATCTTTTCCATCCGCTGCGGGGATCTATGCAGTTTCATTACTTACCAGTGCCCCTCAACATCGGCGTTTCCAAGCCGCTTCAGCACTCCTCTCCGATACGCATCGACGGCCGCTTCGACCGTACCCCCTTCCACCGCATACACGGAGACTTCAGCTTTTGAAAGCACATCAAACGCCTTGGGCCCGCAGTGGCCGCCGATGAGCACATTGCATCCGGCATTCACCACATTTGCCGCCGACTGGATTCCCGCCCCCTGTGCAGCCTGCAGGTTCTGTTGATTGTCGATAGCCTCCCACCTCTTTTCCTCATCGTCGTACACCATGAAACACTTCGCCCTGCCGAACCGAGGGTCGACGTGGCTTTGAGGATTTTTTTCCTGCGCTGAAACCGCTATTTTCATGGAAGATGCTCCTTTTTTGTCGTTGATAGTTCCATCGGCGCCTCCGCCCTGCCGCGACGACGGCTCCTCCTGTGCTTTCCATCCGCACGCCTGCCGCGGTGACGTCCCGGCATGGCAAACAGAGCTGTGACATCGTTGCCTTTTCGATAGGAATCAATTATTGCCTCGATCGGTCCGCTCACCCACGACAGCACGGTTATTCCCCGTACCTCAAGCAGCATCCGGGCCACGGTTGAAATTGCGCCGCAGATGACGACGGACACGCCCTCCTTTACGCATCGGTCGGATTTATCGGAAAGAGAGAGCGTCTTTACATTAACCTTGGTTCGTTTGCCGTCCGCTCTAACGATAAGCAGACGACATGCCGCATCATAGAGCGGCGAGATGAGATCGTTCCATTCGGTTACTGCGATTGTTTCCATAAAAGATAGTTCGATGCGAATACCGTGCCTCATTTTTATTACCATAAAATTACGGCCGAACCAGCCGTTATGAAACGGGACGGTGCATTCGCCTTTATTGCAAAAATGCAATATGTGCAATGTTATATTGCAAATATGCATTCATTCCCCTGGTTCTCTGGTTTTCTTTCGGAACCCTACCGCAAGGCATGTCGCTTGCATATATATTTATTAAAAAGATAGACAGGAATCGCACTCATGAGTCACCAGGGATCGGATGAGC
>JAFGNB010000205.1 GCA_016927235.1 Chitinispirillaceae bacterium | reverse complement strand
GGAAATTGAAGTGAATACCCCCTACGGGCTTGCGGTGGGCGATTCACTCCTCTATGTAGCGAACGGATGGTCGGGATTCTCGCTTTACAGGGCCCAAAACCCCCTTAACCTTGAAACAATTGCACAATGGAACGAACCGGCAAGCCGCGATTTTATCTGGGACCGCGACCGGCTCTACCTGATGGGAATGGAACAGATCGTGGTTTACGACGTCACCAATCCCACTGATCCGCGGAAAGTGGGGACGATTGAGTAGGCTGACGACTCGAGGCATGCCGCAACCTTACTCCTCCCGTTTTTCTCACCTCACTCTCCTGCAGCCGGGGCCGCTGATGACGCTCTTTCCGCCCGTCTGCGGTATAACCAGAATTTGTGCGGCAATGCGGTCTCTGAGCCCTGGGACATGGGATATAACGCCGATAAGTTTCCCCTCCTGATGGAGACCGGCGAGGGTTTCGAGTGCGGTCTGCAGGGTCTCTTCGTCAAGCGAACCGAACCCTTCGTCGAGAAAAAGCGAGTCGACGCGGACATTACGACTCGACATCTGCGAAAGTCCGAGCGCCAGCGACAAACTGACGACGAAACTCTCCCCGCCCGAGAGGTTCTTCGTCGATCGCACCTCACCCCCCTGGTACTGGTCGATGACGTCGAGCGACAACGGCTCCTCACTGTTGCGTATGAGAAGGTAGCGGCCGGTCATTTTCTGCAGCTGGCGGTTGGCATGACCGATCAAATGGTCGAACGTGATCCCCTGCGCGAAGTTCCTGAATTTTTTTCCGTCCGCAGAACCTACCAGCTGATGCAGTCTGTCCCAGCGGCCGTACACTTCCTTCTGGTAATCGACTCGTTCCATCTTCTCGCTGTATTGCCGTTGCCGGTCGGCATTATCGGCAAGCTGCTGCCGAATACTCCCGATCCGCTGTTGCAGCTCGCTGCGTGTACCGGTCAACCCGTTCAGCGAAGCCTCGATTTCCTCACGCGACGCGGTGGTGATCCGTTTCTCCCGCTCACGGTGTAATGCCTCCTTTCGGTCCTTTTCCCTGGCTTCGAGCCCCGCCTTTTCTTCGGCGAGCAGGTGCGCCTGTTGCTGTAAGGCTGCATATTCATCCTCGGGAAGAAGTGCCGCACAATAGTCATCCATACCGGCAAACCCTGCTTTGTCAATCCTTGAAAGGAAAGTCGCCTCGCCAACCGCGAGTTCCTCCTCCCGCCGGGAGATCCGTCCCGAGAGCATTTTCATTCTTCCGTTGAGCTCGGCGGCCTTATTGTCTGCTGTATCAAGCAGCAACCGTGCATCCTCGCACCATTTTTCAGCTTTGTCGACCGCTTCGCCGGATGCGACCGGCGACTCCCGTGCGGGAACACTCTTTTCAATCCCTGTTGTTTCCGCCAGACGGGACGACCACGCATCGCTCCGGCCAGCAAGCGTTTCCACAACATCGTCAGATGCTTCGATTGTCAACAATTCAGGGCCGTACCCGGCGACTTCACTGCGCAGGTCGCTCAGCATACGTTCGATCTCGGCCTCAATCGCATGCGTATCCGCCGCCAGATGATCGATATCATACTGCAGAAGTTCCCGGCGACGGTCAATGGTACGAACCCCGTCGGCAGCGGCATCCAAAGCGTTTCTCGCTTCTTCGCAGGAGTGCTGCAGCATCTCTACCTCTTTGCCTGCCGTCTGAACGGCCTTTATCGTTTGCCCGGTGCGATCCAGCGCTCTACCTGTTTCGTCAAGCAGATAACGGAGTTTCTCCCCGAGCGAGGGGTTGTCGGCCGCAAGCGAAAATTCCGCGCATAGCCGGTTGATTTCGGAGGCGGCTGAAGCAATCCTCGATTTTTCTTCACCGGCCGTCAGTTGAGTCTGATCGAGCCCCTGCTCGCATTTCGTCAGTTTCAGGCGCATATCGATCACGGTCGCTTCCAGATTCTTGAGTACCTGGCGCCGCTCTTCAAGTTGCCGCCGGGCTTCACCCTCATCAGGGACATTGCCCTGTGCAAAGGGATGCGTCGTCGATCCGCACAGCGGACACGGTTCGCCGTCTTTCAGCTGTTTACGCGACTCCTCCAGGCTTGCTATTCTGTCGAGAAGAGCGCACTGCCGTTCGAGGAGCACCACCTCCTTTTCAAGAACCTCCTGTTTCTCTCTTCCGGTTGCCAGTTGCTCCAAAAGGTCGCGCTTCTCGGCAGTGAGGCGGCCGACGTCCCGCTCCAGTTCCCGTAATCTTCCTTGTGACGACGTTAGCGCATCCGTCGACTCAGTTAGTCTTTTCAACCGCAATTTTTTTTCGGATAGGGCAATCCGCTCATCAAGATACTCCGCCAGGGAGCGGCCCTGCAGAAGGTCATTGTATCCACGCCGCTTCTTTTCAAGATTTATCCGTATGGTTTCCAGCATCTGCTGCGCCTCTGAATACGCTTTCCTGTTTTCCGACAGGCTTCGAACCACTTCCTCCAGCGCATGAGCGGCCGCTGCATGCACCCTACCCGCCCGCAGCACCTCCTCCCGGCATGAGGTGAGCTCCCGTTCCTGCCCCGCATACTCCTTCCAATCCGTTGCCTGAGCGCTGCGCAGCTCCTTGAGCCTGCTGTAATCGCCCACAGACGACAATGTCTTTTCGGCGCGCCGCAGCCTTGCTTCCGACGGCGCGAACGAATCCATACGCTTCCGTAAATCTTCATGAAGAACGGCGGTTTGGCGCAGTTCGTTTTCGATTGCCTCTATGGCCGAAAACCATTTCAGTGCTGCATCGGCCGCGGCAATCCGCTCCGCGATCGCCGACTCGCTTGAAAGTGCCTCGTTAAGGTTATGTTCGAGCTCTTCAAGATCGGTTTCGCCGAGCAGTGTGATCCCGCCGATTTCCGTTTGAAGATCATCGAGCTTTTTCTGCTCCTCGGCGGTACGCTCATGGACCCGCATGGAAATCCTGCTGTATACTTCCGTGCCGGTGATCTGTTCAAGTATCGGCGCGCGTTCGTCGGGCGTTGCCTTCAGGAAAGCATCGAAGCCGCCCTGCGCGAGCAGCATCGATCGCCTGAACCGGTCGAAATTCATGCCGGTGATTTCTTCAATTCTGGCTTCAACATCCTTGAGTTTATCTTCAACGATTCTGCCGGAATCAGCCTCGACGATCTGGTGCCGTGCATGTTGCAGTTCGCCGCCGGCCTTCCTGCGCGCCCGGTGCTGACTCCAGGTACAGCGGAATCGCCCCTGCGTTGTCTCAAACGTTACCTCAACAAAACATTCCCCGGTACCGCGCGACATGACGTCATTGGCGCTTTTTGTAATTTTGCCGAGTCGTGGTGTCGCACTGTAAAGCGCCAGACAGATTGCGTCGAGAATACTGGATTTTC
Source organism: Chitinispirillaceae bacterium (assembly GCA_016927235.1). Taxonomy (GTDB): domain Bacteria; phylum Fibrobacterota; class Chitinivibrionia; order Chitinivibrionales; family Chitinispirillaceae; genus JAFGNB01. The sequence continues at coordinate 1,376 of JAFGNB010000205.1, read as the reverse complement.
CGGCACCGGTCGGGCCGGTGATGGCGAATATGCCCTCGAAAATGTATAACGGATCCGTCAGGTCGATCTCCCATTCACCGACAAGAGAATTGATGTTTTGTAAACGGAGCTTGAGGATCTTCATCGATTACCGCTCCGACTCATCCTGAGCGTCATGTCGTTCGAGATCGAGCAGGATCTCTTTATAGGCCGCGCGCAGCTCCCGCCGTTGCGGTTCCGAAATGCCGGATACCGAAAGCCGGCGCTCGAAGATTTCAACCGGACCGAGATCGTCAAGCGTTTCGCCGTCGGACTCTTGCATGCGAAGCCGTTCGGCAAGGGGGCGGTTTTTTATCCGCAGCAGTTCTAAACCGGTGCCCGACACCGCCTTTTCGAGACGCTCGCGCAGATCCCCGATCAGCTCATCCCCTTCGTAAACAACCTCCAGCCACATCGGATCGGACGAAGACGCCAACGCGGCTATCGCGGTCTCTATTTCGTTCCAACCCCCTTTAACACGTTCGAGTTTCCGGAAAACCGGCACGGCGACGAGTTCCACCTCCGATTCACACCCGTTAAAACGTATAAGACAGACGCTCTTTCGCTGATGCGCCTCTCCAAACCCCATCGGCAGCGGCGAGCCGCTGTAGCGCCTCGTATCGGATCCATCAACCGTCTGGGGAACATGCAGATGGCCAAGAGCAAGGTAGTCAATTACTTGCGGGAAGATATCCGTGGGAACGCGGGCCAGCGAGCCAATGTAGAGTTCCCGCACCCCGTCGTCCTCGATTGTCACTCCACCAGCCGTAAAGAGGTGACCCATGACGATGAGCGGGATGCGCCCGCCTGCCGCCTCACGCTTTCGTTGAGCAAGGGCGACAACCGCCGCATAATGGTCTCGCACCGCATCAAGAAGCTTCAGGTCTTTTTCCTCGGGAAGCTCGCCCTCCTGCGACACCCGTATGTCGCGTTCGCGAAGATAAGGCACCGCGCAGACCACCGCCTCGGGGGAACCATCCGTTGCGGTACAAAGGATCACCTCATCGTCAGGATCAGCGCCCACGGCACCGATCACGTGCACGTTGAGCGTGCGAAGCAGCTCCCGCGGGGCATTCAGAAACGCGGGCGAGTCGTGGTTGCCGGCGATGACGATTGCATGGCGGCACGAGGTGGCCGCCACCCGGTAGAGGAACCGGTAGTAAAGCTCCTGAGCCGAAGCCCCGGGGGTGCCGTTATCGAACACGTCACCCGCCACCAGCAGCAGATCGACCTGCCGCCGTGAAACGGTTTCAACCAGCCAGTCGAGAAACGCCCCGAACTCCTCGTGTCGCTTTCTACCGTAAAGCGATCGACCGAGATGCCAGTCGGAGGTGTGAAGGACGTTCATGTGATTACCT
>JAFGNB010000204.1 GCA_016927235.1 Chitinispirillaceae bacterium | reverse complement strand
CTCCTTGTTAAGTTTTAAGCAACTTTAACATGTCACGTGGCCGGCCAACTTGTCAACTTTTCTGAAATCCTATGGGATGGTAGTGAAGGAGTTTTATTAATGAAAAAGCTTTCCTTCACAATTATTATTTTTATTATTCAGTGCAGTTCAAATAATCCAAATAATCCAACTATGGGTCAATTTATTCTTGATACAAATGCTGGAGAAGGCGGTGGCATTGTTTTTTTAAGGGAAGATGATTTCCTCCATTTCCGGGTACTTATTGGAGAACGAAATGATTACTATCAGATTGACATTATATTAAATGAATATTCAATCGATACTTTAATTGACTTTAGTTTATCCGGTGATAATTTAAGCATTTCAAAAAACCGGGCGGAAGCTATTTATCCCCGATTTTTCCGAATTCGATATGAATGCGATGCCCTGTTTTCATCGCCTGGTATAAAAATGGGCGGCAAAGACGAAAAAAGAATGATAGAATAAGGAAACAGTGAGAAATGAAAACTTCGTAAATGTCATTATCGCATGCTTCATCGGGTCGGGAATACTATTCTTTACATTCTGTCCGTTCACTTATTTTTCCTGTTATATTTCAGCCAACTTCGACGGAAAGCGATCTCTATGAAAGCGTACCATGCAATGATGTTCTTTTTCCTAGCAGGAGCTTCATTTGCCGCTATCAAGGTCCCTCATGCCCGTATTGACAGCCTGATATTTGAACGTACCTTTCCAGCAGATGCCCGAAAGCAGCTCCGGGAAACTGTCAACAAGCGGGTAGGAACCATGCAGATGATGTACGGTGATCTTCTCGACCGATGCGACCGCTGTCGTGGTGCGGTTAAAATGGAATTCACTACCGACTCCACCGGTAGTGTGTCTTCCGCCAGGATCGTCCACGTCGGAACACGTATCATCGACCGCATGTTTCTTGACGCGATTGAAGATCTGCAATGGGTCGAGACTGACGCCTCCGGTCCGGACTTTACCGCCAGGGCGACGATTTCATTCCGTTCAACAAAACAGCAATCCGCCAATGGTTCCGGTCGGGCGGTAATGAGTGCCGTCGGAATCATCATATCGCTGTTATCGCTCATTATATCGTTTTCAAGGTTGGGTGGAATATGAAAACAAAAATCAGGAAGGTATGCGAGTCTTCACACACTGCCTCGTCGGTGCCGTCGGACCTCGATACGTTTACCCCACAGGGTGAATCTCGACGAGCATTGTTTCAGCGCAACGCAGGTAATCGGAGTACCATGCTGTTTATCGTGATGGTGTCACTACTGTCATCTGCCTTTTCCCAGGATATTTTTGAAACCGGAACGTTTGAACAATCAGCCGATACCGACACCGCTTCAACGGTGCTGCTTCCTTCTCCTATGGAAAAGAACAGCTATTCACGGAAACGAGCCTATGCGCTTCCCGCAATCAGAAATACCAACGGGCAGACGATTGCAGGTGCAACCCTGTTTTTCTCCGGCGTCGCATTTGAATGGATGGTACTTGCTCCCTGGTCGGTGCGTTTCAGCAACCATCTTTCCCGATACGACACGGTACGAACCGAAGATTCCCAGGAAGCCTTGGGCCTGCTTCTCGCTTCGTTACCGGTTGGTATGCTTCAGATCAGCGGAGCCAGTGTCGCCTGTGCCGGGGCATCCCGACTGAAAGGAACCTATACGGAGCTTGTCGATCCGAAAATCGACGAAATCCATGTCTGGATTCCGTACATCATCGGTTGGGTCGGACGGGGCTTCGGGAGTACGCTCGGATTTATTGCCGGATTTTCCAACAGCAGTGAGCTCTCGACGGTCGCTTCGTATCTATCACTCGCAAGTGAAATCGCCTGGACCACCTCGACGATCATGTCGCTCGTCTATTCATCGAAATGGAGAAGGGAAGCGGTCAACCGACTGACGATCGCTCCCGGATATTCCCCGAAAAACGGCACCACTCTTACCCTGGACTGGAGTTTCTGAAAAGTAATTCCGGAAAAATCGAACTGCATAAATTGAAAGGCCGTTTTACAGCCACTAACTTAGCGAGTGCGCTCCGGCCGGTTGTCCCAACAGTCCCCGGCCTGACGGCAACTGCTTCGCGGCCGTTTCGTTCGAACACCCGATCTGCGCAAAGCTGCGGATTATTTCAATGCCGCGCGCAACTGGTCCCGGACATGAAAACCCCGTCCCGAGACGGGGTTTTCATTTTTTCCCTCTTCCCCGCTGTTTTCTCCATGAAAACGGTTTCTGCTTTACCCCCGCTCTACAGACGAAAAAACCGTGTATACTTACCAGTGAACCGTCATTTTAACCATTCTCCAAAGGAGTCCGACATGAACCGGTTAATCGTCATCATTCTTTTTTACTTCTCCGTGTCATACGCCATCGGGTATCAGCACGGTATTTTTGCGAGTCAATCAACTCAGGGTGTACAGTGGCGGGGAACCTCCGCAATTGTCGCCGAGCACTACACCATCACCGTCATGCCGTCATACCTCGACATTGAACTGGACTGGGAATTCGATTGCACGGGTTCGCAGGAACCCGATTCATTCAAGAATGCTCTTGAAATTGTGGGTAATCTCAATCTCGTTCAGGATGCCGCAGTGACGGGTATGCTCTTATGGAACGGCGATGAGATTCTCAAAGCCAGACTCAAACCGATCCAGCTTGCCCGCGAAGAGTATGAAAAGGTCGTTGACCGCAATGCCGATACCATAAGGCGACCCCGCGATCCGGTCATCTTCGAATACGGCTGGGGAGAAGATAATTACGACATCTCAATATTCCCGGTTACCTGGCAGGGGTCACGCAGACTTCGCATGCGGTATGTGGTTGCAGCGATCAATATGAACGGATATGCCGATATTCCTTTTCCCACCGCATTCAACCGTAGTATCGCCACCTATTGTTTGACCGCCGGCCCGGGTGTTTCCTCATTCGAGTTCATTGATAACAACGGCGAAAGTGAAAAAGTCGCCTCACCGGCTGATTTCACTGCTGAAAGTGAGCGCTACCGCCGAGCAGTGATGGTGCGCCCGGTGATTGAAAACAGCGAAGGGAAATCGATTTTCTTTACCTCTTCGATTAATCTCGAAATGCTGAAAGGATCGCTGACTCATGTGGTGGGGCGTACGGGAGCGCAGGTGCTTGCAACGGCGCAGATAAAGGAGGATTATGTTATTCTCTGGCGATGGAACCATGCCGAATACATCAAACTCTATGCCCGGCAGATCGTCCGGCAGGCTGAATCGCTCAAGCAGTTTTTAACCCGTCTGTCGGATGCAGACAAACGGGCGGCGCTTGTAATCGATATATCGGGGAGCCGGATGATAGTATTCGAGCTCGGGAACTATGGTGATGAATCCTATCGCCAGATGCTGCACTTCGTCGATTCACTCGCCGGTCTTGACTATACCGACGACCGCCAGACATTCAATCCCGGGTTTTCCCAGCAGCAGATTGATTCAATCGTCGCTCTTTCAATGGAGGAGTTCGAAGGCGCCATACGGCTCGCCATGAGCCTGTTCGAGGAGGATGACCGCACCATCCGACGGATCGTACTCCTGACCGCCGGGCCCCGATGGATCACTAAACTGAATTACCAGTTCGTTTTCGAGGCCGATCCGGGAGTTGAGATTACCCCGTACTTCGCGCTTGCCGGCGCCTTATTGCCGGAAGGAACCCCCGTTCCGTCTGATGCGGTTGATTTCTATTGGCCCGGCATCCCATTAAGTAACATACGGCAAGGTGCCTCCTCCATGAGTGTCGAAGCGATTCTTACAACGGAATCGGGTGACAGCATGACCGTACCGGTATCCGCATCGAACGCACTTCAACGCTATTCCTGGAATTTCAGGTCATCGCACCTGGACAGGAAACTCCATACTTCAAGCAAGCTGCTGCCGCAGATTGAGTGGCGTATCTTTAATAACGGAGTATTGATCAAGGAGATTGCAGAAGAGCCGGTCGTCGTCACCATGCCTGATGCAATCCAGTTCGGTTGCGCACTGGCCGGAACGGAACGTCTGGAATCCGTCGACGGAACACTCCCGGCGTCGCTTGCGTCAACGTTCGGATTCGTCGATCGCTCCTACGCCCTTCTTGCTCTTGAGGAGGATGTCATGGATCCGCTCGATCAGGAACGGTACCGAATAGCAGGCGTACCGCCGCTCACGAACGCCGACATTTTCCGGATACCCGACGAATCCGTTCCCCCTGAAAAAAAAGCCGATGCCCAGGCTACCGTTGTACCGGAAAAGCAATGCGCACACGCTGCAGAACCGATGGCGCCGGTAATGACGATGCAAAAGTCACGACTCACCATCACCTTCCGTGCAGGTGCCGGCAACCATACTCCGCGTTTCGCAACGATTGGAATCTATACGCTTTCGGGCAGGGTGATACTCTATATGAAAAATAAAGAAATCAGAAACAACACCATACGGCTGGCGCTTCCCGAGGCAATCCGATACTCGCAACAAACGCTTATCGTATCGATAACGTATGGAGGAATGTCGTTCACCCGCTCAATTGCTCTACGTTAATACACCATCAGCCGTGTCCTGTGCATACTTTTGTTCAAGAATGTATCTTTACTCTTCTTCTCAACAAGGAGCGGCATGGACCCGCAAGCGCCCCGGACGTGTGACATAGAGAAAAGGTCAGATGCGTGGCCCGGGTCTTTGACCCAGGGATCTCTTCCAGAAGAGGGTCAGGTTTACGTCTTACAGCATCGAGTAGGTGCGGCCGGACGCATCGGCGGCCGGGAATTCATCGATTCCTTCCACTCAGCATTCACTGGCGACTGACGGAATAACTCCCCGTCAATCGGTTTTTATCGCATACCGGATGCCGATGCGGATCTGCCAGTTGGAACCGGGAACTTTCTCGGGGTCGAGGTTCTGGGGGTTGTTGTCGTCTTTTGAATAGTACTGGGTGCCGCTGTTGAGCGTGGTAACGGTGGATTCCTTGATGATGTATTTGCTGAGGTTGAACCGTACCTGCTCGAAAGCTAATTCCCCGAAGAGCGTAAGTTTGTCATTGATAGGGTAGTCGGCGCCGAGCTGGCCCACCAGACCTACTGCCGGTTTAGAGGTTATCCGTCCTTTCGCCTCCTGAGATCCCATCGGCGTCTCCACGAGTATTTTAAACGGACGCGCATTCCAGAAAAAACCGACACCAACGCCGGCATACATATCGAGCAGATCGAGCACTTCGAAACGGGGAACGACAAGCGCCTTGATTCCGAAGAGGTGTCGCCTGAAGGTCGTGGTTATGTTCGAATCGCCCGCTCTTGTCTCCTCCTTGAACGGGAGGCCCACCGAATAGGCAAATGAGGGCTGCAGCGCCACGTTCTCCATCATGAAATACTGGCACCCCGCATCGAACTTCATGCCGCTGCCGTAATTGAAAAACCGGTCGGTGACTGTTGTCGTATTGTTGCTGAATTCTGTTGACGAATACAGCCTCCCCCCCATCCCGAATCCCGCGCCGATCGAACCGAAGACGTTGAGCGTTTCGTAATCCGCGCGCACGAGCGATACTGCGGTGACTGCAAGGACGGCTGCCATTGTACGAGTGAGCATGAGTCTCTCCCTAAGAAAGTTTCGTGGGCATGATAGTGTTACGCATACACCGAATAATCCATCTCTGGAAAAATATTATTATGCGATTCGAGGAGTGAAACAAAGTTGTGATCGATGCGATTTTTTTCCAGATCGTCGTGGAGGCGCAGGAAATTGGCGATATGTTCCTTGGTGCGCCTCACGGCGTAATCGACCATGGTATTGCTCCTCATGATAAAGGCCCAGTCGCTCGACTGGGCGAGCATCAGTTCGCGCGCCATCTGATTGAGGGTGCGCCGGATAATGCCGTCGGCGCAGGGGTGGTTTTGAGCGCTGGAGACCATCCGGTCCTCCATATGGTGGAGGTGCCGATAGATCCAGTCGTTGCTTTTGTGGAGCCAGACATCTGAATATCCCCCCTCTCCCCAGCTTGAAAACGAAGGTTCGCACTCCTGGTTGTGCGGATGGAGCGCAAGGTAGTCTGAGGGGGTAGCGAGTGAAATGGTCTGTTGCTCGAAGGCGATTTTTCTGAAGAGAAAATTGAGCCACGCCGGTCCCTCGTACCACCAGTGGCCGAAAAGCTCGGCGTCATACGGGGCGACGACGATCGGCGGCCGCTCCATGATCGATGCAAGATACTCCACCTGCTTTTCCCTGTTGAACATGAAATTGCCCGCATGTTCGCCCGCCACGCGAAGCGCCTCCTGATGGTCGTACGCCGTTTTCGGGCGGTTCCTGCCGGTGATGCGGTGATATTTTATGCCGGTAGTGATCCGGATGCCGATCGGGTCGATATAGGGTTTGATGTAGTCGATATCGAGGTCGAACCCGATATCGCGGTAGAAATCGCGGTAGTTCGGGTCCCCCGGATACCCTTCCGTGGCGCTCCAGACGGCGCGCGACGATTCGGCGTCGCGCCCGAAGGCGGCGACCGGGGTTCCTCG
>JAFGNB010000203.1 GCA_016927235.1 Chitinispirillaceae bacterium | reverse complement strand
GTGTCAATATCAGCCGATAATTTCGAGAAATAACATATGTATCCCAGAAGATGGTTATTCCCCTGCAATGGCGGACTCCACTTCAGTATGGCAAAGGTCCGTGGCATCTCATAGTAGGTGAAACAGGTAAAATTATTCGGCTTATTCAACACCTGCGATTCATCATTAGAAAAAATCAGTACCTTTCCGGCAATCGCATCACTTTCCTTTCTGTGTTCCGGAAAAACCATCGTTACCAGAAACACCGAAACAATAAAAACGATTCGCACGAAATGGATGCTCATAAAATATTCCTCCCGCTTAAGGTTTTTTCATGCCCATAGTTTATTTTTTTTTCCGCCAACATACGATTTCGGATAAATAGTTTTCTGTACGACAATCGGCCTTCTGTCATCAATTCGAAGGAGATACAATTCATCCCATATCGGGAGAAATAAAAGCAAAGACGGAATTGTCATATCAATCCCCTCAGTTACTATTCAATATATCAATCCCGGCAATAATTTGGAAGCCGTCCGTACCGAAAACGGCACGGATGCCGCGATGCGTCTCGCGGCCTTAACCGGTATGAAGATTGCCGCATTATCGCCCGGACCGTACGATATATACTTTTCGCGACAGCACCCCGCTTTCCGAACCGAGTCGAACAATGTACACCCCCGGAGGCAACCGCCGTGAGATCGTCTCCCGGTTCATCAGTTTTCCCTCAGAGGAATACACCTTTATCATGAGTCCGTCGGACGACTTTGCGGGCACCAGACCGTGCCGCAATGCGGCGATTGCCCTGTCCGCCTCGTCACGCAGGCCCGGGGCCGGTTCACGGCCGAAACGATCACGCCGGATGGCAGCCGTCGCATCATTGCGGATCCGTATGGAATCGTTTCCGACGGAAATGACGACCGTGTCGCCTGAAGTCCACGAAACGGCGGTTGAACAGTTTTCCTCTACCCACATGCACACCGGTTCAATATTCGCGACAGGGCACACTGTTCCCCGGCACTTTCCATTGAAAAATACACTGTCGGAAGTGAAGACCAGAGGGAATGACGTTCCGTTCAATAAGTTTTGCCGGCCGCAGATGCAGTTTCCGGCAACACCTTCCAGTATGACGATCGGTCGCATCGTGTCCGTTGCATGAAGCATGATGCACGGCGCCTGGAAATTGCCCTCCGGATCGACAAGGCTGAACCGGGCGAAAAGCGCATTGCCGCCGGTGTAGCTGAATATCGGACCGTTGAGTGCGGAAACCAGCACTGCCGGTGAATCCACGGCAAGCCGTGTCGCCGAGTCGCGGAGAACGACCCGGTGCAGGCCGTACGCTTCATCGATGATAAGCGCCTCTTTCCCGCGCTCGGTATGCAGAAACCGGACATGGCGTACCGACATGTCTCCTGCGTCAAACAGGGTCCACGTTGTCCCGGCATGTTCCGCCACGAAACCGCCGTCGCCCCCTGCCCCGGCGGCGGAAACCGTACGCAGCGAAGCGCCGGTCTCAGCGACGGGCTGTATTTCACCGATACGATAAACGGTCCCGTCGGACGAGCCGGCGTACCCCCCGCCGGCGCACACAAGATCATCGGCGGGATCCACGTCGTGATTGACTTCCGATACGGTGTCGTCGATGCTGATGACGCGGAGCAGTCCCTTGCCGCCGAACACGGCGACGGCGCCGCTGCCGTCAAAGGCCGACAGACCAAAAATCTCCTGTCCGGCCGTGGTTCCTTTGAGGGTATGACGCATTATCGTGTCGACGGTGCAGGCGGCTTCGGCCGGAAGGGAGCTGTACAACGTGATTTCGGCCAACAGCAGTTCCGTCAATCCGGAATTCACCGCTATGCCGATTGCCAGTGTGTCGATCGCTGTCGTCATATCGGTTTTTCCGACCCGAGTGACGGCAAATCCGGTGATCGCCGACACATCGACATCGGGAAGCCCCACGGCAACAGGGGCGCTGAACTCCCTGACGCATTTGCACCCGACGCACACCGGGCAGTAACTTCTTGAAGGGTATGAAATCAGCAGCTCGTTTTCAAGCGTCACCAGTGCAGCCACGCCGGAAAGAGAGCCCGACATTCCGCTGACGTCTTCGTAAACGAACAACCGCGGCGCCGGCCTGCAGGAGACGGTATCGTGAAACGTCATATCGATGTCGGTTCCGCCAAGCAGATGTACCACGCCGGGCAGTTGCCAGAAACAGGCGGGTGATTCAGCAGCATCAGACGGTGCGCCGTTTGCGGATAGGAAGATAATGATTCCGATGATCGATGCTGCGGCTTTCATTTCATATCCTTTCAAAAAACATTCGCCGGATGTCCCCGTCAGCCGTCGTTATTCTGGCGGTTAGCGTATGGACCTCATCGGTGAGGGTTGCCGTTAGGCTGAAGCAGTCGTCCAGTTCGATTGGGGCGGTATATTGCCCGCGGTCCGGTTCGCCATATAATTGCGCCTCCACCGCATCGTCGATCAACCATCGCACCTTCGTTATTTCTTCGGAACCGTTGGTGGAAACGGTAAACGCGGTCGGTCCGAAATAGTAGTGAAACAGATAGCTCAGCAGCATGGCGTCATCGGAATTCAAGCCGGAGAGATGTTGTATTGAAGGCAGCGGGACCGTATCGGCTACCGACGGGAAGGGGGTGATCGCACCTGCCTGACGGAAGAGGATTATCAACAGAAGATAAAATGTCTTTCGGAACAGCATAGTACTTAATCAGTTTTTAATGAAAGATGACGGACAGCCAGGCTCACCTATAATAATTATACCTCTTTTTTGACCGGTTTATCGACCTGAAATGGAAAAACCGTTTTCTGGTGGGAAACAGGCCGTTATGAAATATTCCATTAGCCTTTGATGGCTTAAAAGGAATTTTTTTTGGGAGCATCTTATTACCCGCACGGGACGCCGTTTTGATCCTGGGTACGACCGGATGCCCCGTTATTGTGCAGGTGGCAGTGTCCAGCGCTGCTGCAGCCTGAAAAGCATATAAACAATCGGCAGCATCATGGCGGTATTAATAAGGTTGCTTGCGGCGACATGTTCGTTCATATGCAGTTTTTCGAGCAGAGGAAGCTGTAACCATGTCATATACACCATCTCAAAAATGATGAACAGATAGAAAAAGTATTCCCAGAAT
>JAFGNB010000202.1 GCA_016927235.1 Chitinispirillaceae bacterium | reverse complement strand
GCTTTTCAGCTCCTTTTCTCCTCAGGCTTGCGCCTGATACCCCATCATCATCACACACATCTGCCATTCTTCATGGCATAACACCTGTCTTTTATAAACAGCAACAGGCATGCCAATCGATATCTGAAGCTTCAAATACTGTATTTTTCCGTGAATTGTCAATGATTCGATGGATATTATTATTTTAGATATAAAAATCGTGTCATTTTATTTCGATGGATATATTGGACTAATCGGTAAAAAATACCGACAAGTGTATCATTTTCCTGCTCAATCCGGATGAAAGTTGTTCACGGACTAACGGACTATTGGTAATGCAGTATTTCAACCCGGAATCGATTGAAGAAAAGAGGCGATTGCCGAAGAATCTGCATTAACAAGCAGATGGCAGTTGCGTAGAAGTTGTTTGATTTCGACCTTGTAGACATCCCAAGCGCCCAGACGGATTTCCGACGCAAGTTGTGATGGTCCCCAACCGGAATAACCGAGGAAAAGACGAGTATTTTCAGGATCGGAATTGATCATGCTGTTGATATCATCCCATTTTCCCCCCATATAGATGCCTTGAGATATTTGGTATGCGCCTTCTGCAGGGGAGTCGGTGATCTGCAGAATCTGCAGTTCACCCTGCTGAACCGGACCGCCGATCAATACCTCACGTGAACGATTTATTCCCTTAAGCCCGTCGAAAATTTCTGAAAGCGGCATGTGGGAGAATCGGTTGAGGACAAGGCCGTAAGAACCGTCGGGGCTATGAACACAGATAAGAACAACGGTAGCCTCGAAATTAGGGTCGTGCAGCACTTCGCGCGCAAGCAGTACTGCCCCCGAACTGAGTCGTTTGAGATGTTCTTCGCTCCCCGCGGTCGGCCTTATCTGTTCGTAGGATGGTTGATTCATCGGTGAAAAAAATACTTCGTGCCGTGATAGCAGGCAAAGTCTTGAAAATAGGGGAGGTAGAATATCTCGAAGGGAACGTGGTATTTTACCGCTTGAAACGGTTGGAGGTTGAAAATTGCAGTGATGCCGTCATCAACGCACTACCTTTTTCACTTTTTCCCGTCGCTTCGTAATGAAACGGCTGATTAACCACGGGATTTTTCCTTGACAACAAAAAACTTTTTCACGGTATTCTACCTTCTTTCTCCGCCCCCCGGCGTACCGCCGGAGGTTTTCGCGCAGAACGTGGCCGAGGAGCAGACGGTTGAACTGCCGCACGAGAGCATCCCCGACCGCCATTTCGAAACGTGCATCGTCGGTACCGTCGACTCGATCACTGCTGCAAAGGGCGGGGCTTTCCGGGTGGCGATACGGTATCGCAACGATATCGCCGTATGTTCGATACCGCAATTCCTCAACACCCTGTTCGGCAATATTTCCCTTCAAAACGGCATAAAGATCGTCGGTCTGGAGCTGCCCGAACACTGCATGACCGCCTTCAGCGGTCCGCGCAGGGGCATTGATGGAATCCGTCAACTCCTCGGAATTTACCGTCGGCCGCTCCTGAGCACTGCTCTTAAGCCGCTCGGACTCTCCTGTACCGAACTTGCGCAGATAGCCGGCGCATGCGCGCGCGGCGGCATCGACATCATCAAAGATGACCACGGAATCAACAACCAGCATTTTCATCCCTTTGAAGAGCGGCTCGGCAGGGTTACCGAGGCTATCGCGGCGGCCAACGCCTCAACCGGAGGAACGACGCTCTATTTCCCCAATATCTGCGGTCCCTTTGAAGAGATCGAATCGCAGGTGCACTTCGCGCTGCGCAACGGCATACGGGGTATACTGATCGCTCCTCAACTGGTCGGTTTCGACATGATGCATTATCTTGCGGAAAAGTACGGGGTGATGATCATGGCGCACCCCTCATTTAGCGGTACGCTGTTTTCATCGCCATCGCACGGAATTGCGCCGTCGATTTTTCTGGGGACCATATTCCGTCTCTTCGGCGCCGACATATCGATATTTCCGTCGTGGGGCGGACGGTTTGCCTTTTCGCGCAGGGAGTGCGCCGCCATTGCGGCGGCATTGACCTGTGACCTGCCTTTGCGCCGCGCCTTTCCCGCACCCGCGGGCGGCATGCGGCTTGAAAGGTTCGATGAGGTCGCCGCCGTTTACGGAGAAGAAACGGTCCTGCTCGTCGGCGGAAACCTCCTCGGCCGCTCTTCCGACCATTGCACCTCGACCGCGCTGTTCATGGAAACGATACGGGGGCGTTTCGGTGAAGAGCGGCGCCAGCCCGAAGAACCCCGCGGCTCGTCGTGCGAATGCCTGCCTCGCGTCGAGCGCAACGCCGCTGTCGACGACCTTCTGCGCTTTGATGATTTCAACTGGAAAAACCGGCGGCGCACCGAGTATAAACCCGGGGAAGCGACAGGCTTTTCCGGTGTGAAACGCATCGAGCTTTTCGGCAGGTCGGGAACGAAAACGGCTTTTGATCTGCGGTATTTTGAAATCGAAAAAGGCGGCTATTCAAGCTTCGAAAAGCATCTCCACGAACATGTGATAATCGGGGTGCGGGGCAGCGGCGTTCTTTTCAAGAACGGCGGACGCCTCGCCCTCAGGCCGCACGACATTGCCTATATCGGCCCGTTTGAACCGCACCAGCTCCGCAATGAGCACGAAACGCCCTTCGGTTTCTACTGTATCGTCGACCATAACCGGGATTGGCCGGTGTCATGTGCACCGCGGGCTGACTACCCTTGACAAAGCAGCATATTACCGGCTTACCGCCGCGCGGATCGCCCGGTCGCCGATGAGGGTGAAGTTGTCGAGCTCGTCGGGAGTGATGATCCGTTTTCCTTTTTCATCAATGAATCCCCGTCGTTTCTGATGATGCAGTTCCTGGTGTGCGGCGAGAATGCACGCTCCGCGATAACTGATGCCACTCAGCGATGCATCGAGCGCGTGTCCGTCGCTGGTTACGGGAACAAGGGATGCGGAATGAGCGGTGAGCGGTCCCGTTGCGGCGGTAACGCAGAAGGAACGATCGGCAAAATAGCGCATGTACTCTTCAAGAACCGCGGTGGTCGTCTGCCGCGTAATAAATTCTACGGCGTGGATCCCTTTATCGGTAAGGTGTTTTGCCAGAAAAGCCGGACCCTTTGCGCCGGCGGTCGCTTCTTCAGGACCTGTGAATGAACATTGATAGCACGGAATTCCTCCCGCCTGGAGGATGATTTGCTTCGCCTGAAAAAAAATCATGAAGGAGTTGGCCGGTTCTTCCACATATGCCGCATTCCCCTTTGTGAGAAGACGGTCGTAAATCGCCTGCTGCACAAACGGTCCGTCGGCGGGATCACCGTTGAACGAATCGTCGTCGAGGAGGCGGCGTAAAAGGGCGACATGTTCGGTTTTTTGCCCCGGTAGAGTACCTATCGACGCATAGACCGCCTGTGCGAGATGCCGTTCGAGAAGCGAGGTGCGGCCGAAAGAGGACCGAATGGCGTTATAGTCGAGTTCGATTGTTATATGTCGGTTTTTCAGAAGCGTGTTAAGCGCATCGATCATTTTCCAGATTCGGTCCTGCGAGGCTTTCCAGATGGAAGCCATCAGGTTCCTCGAATCACCGGAAAGCGCTACAGGATGCCTGAGCGCCTTTCCATGGATAGTGCGGATCGTGGGGGGAGGCGCCGCACGTCCGTGGATGCCGCCGGTCCGGCTCTCTTCGAAGCGTGCGAGAAATCCGACGTTGAAGATCGGGTAGACGCCGTGCCATGAGCAGCTCGCCGCGAAGTCTTTGAATCCGTCAAGGGTATTGAAGTCGTTGATCCCGAGCGCGGCGATCCCCTCAGAGCGCGCGCAATGCGCGATCTGTTCGATGCTCTGGAAAACGCTGAATGAATAGGGAGTGCTGACGTTGGTGTTGGTGATCATCGCAGCCATAATCCGTTTTACCGAAGCAGACCCGGTTGGAAGATACGGAGGTGCGCCCGTCGGCGGACGCCTCCCCCCGAATATGACGGCGGATAGTATGCTTTTATCATCGGAGGTTTTTGTTTATGTCAAAGAAAAAACTCGTCTATCAACTATTCAGGGCCTCTATCCGGTCCTGATCCGTCTCCTGCGGCCGATCGTCCCTGCTCTTGTTTATGGCCCGCCTCCTAAAAATGGGATTTTGCAGGGTAACAATGCAACCCCTTATATATGAAACAATTATGAAAAGCGGGCGTATGTGCCGACTTCACAGCCATGTTACGCCGGCTTCATACGATAGAACACCATGAAATTAAGATCTATTATTTTCAGAGCTCTCAAACCGGCAAGCCGGACCAGCTTTTTTATTTCATCAGGTTTGAACCGCTCCTCAAGGGGGGGGCCTTTGTCTTCTTCGGGACGATACGGCCACTCCAGCAAGGCGACGCGTGAGACCGCCACCCGCCTCGCTTCTCGTAAAATGAGGAGCGGATCATCGCTTTCGTTAAGTACGTGGGCGATAAACACCAGATCGAACGACCGGTCGGCAAACGGAAGCATCTCCGCCGATCCCTCCCTGAAACGGGCATTCGGTACAAGATCCGAGGCCGTTTTGACCATCGCGGGATTTTTATCGATGCCGGTCACTTCAAGGTTCCGCAGCGCGAATGCTTCAGCGAAAAGACCGCTTCCGGAGCCAACATCGAGCACTCTTGTGATGAATAATTGTTCGAGACAGAGTTCAACCACGCGCTCTACCTCGAGCATCTTCACCCGCTCCCGAGAACGGAGCAGTTTAACAGCACTTTTATTGACGACCCGTTTTCGCACTAGCACTCCTTCTGAGACAGGTTAATGGTATATCATTTATTCGCTGATTTCAACGCCGGGGTGGCTGATAACGATAAACCGTTTTTTCGTATCGGATATAAACAGGCATGCTTTGTTTGGTCTTTTTCAGTAAAAAAATTATTTTTAAAAGCTACTCTGATATAAAGGACCGGTCGGATTGATAAAAACAGCAGTTGATCTCCCTCAAAAAAATCGTTTAACGCTCCCGAGATTCCCGGAGAAACTGACAAAAACGCAATTCTATCCATTGGCGTACCGGTTTATGTACCTTTCACGTCGGATGGATGAAAAATTCAAAGAGCTTTTCCAGAAAGGGTATGTGAAGGGGACGGTTACTCTCAGTACCGGAATCGAAGCAACGTCCATCGGAATGAGTGTTCCGTTTCGGCCTGGACGGGATGTTCTTTCACTGCTGCACCGCGATCTGGGGGCGCACCTGGTCCAGGGGGCAACGCCCTTGTCGATCATGTGTCAGTACCTCGCCAATGAGAAAAGTCCCACCCACGGCAGGGAGGGAAACGTTCATCACGGCAATGCCGCAATGCGGCGTCTGCCGATGATCAGCCACCTCGGCAATATGCTTTCAGTGGCGGTTGGAGCGGTCTTCGGGGCCAGGCGAAACGGGGAAGATGCCCTGGGTTGTGCAATCATCGGTGACGGCGGGAGCAGTACCGGCGATTTTCACGAGTCGCTCAATATCGCATCGGTGCGCCGGGTGCCGGTGCTTTTTTTAATCGAAAACAACCATTATGCCTATTCAACGCCCACGCGATTTCAATACAATTGTAAAAAGCTTTCCGATCGCGCCGCAGGTTACGGCATTGAGGGGAAAACCATCGACGGTACCGACGTATGGGAAGTCTATTCGACGGTCTGCAATGCAATGGAAGCCATGGAGCGCGATTCCATGCCCCGGCTGGTAGAATGCTTGACGTTGCGTCTCGAAGGACATGCCGCTTATGACAAGGCTGAGTATGTTCCGCCGGAAGAGCGCAGGCAGTGGCTCAAGCAGGAGCCGCTCATGCGGGCGCGCGCCGCACTCGGCGGGTGCGGCTTCGATGAAACGATGATCGCTTCCCTTGAGGCGCAGGTTGTCGAGGAGGTCGATGCGGTCGCGCGGGAAGCTTTACAGTATGGACGTCCCTCCCCCCGGACGCACCTCGGACCGGTGTACGCGTCTTCAGAAGAGCGCGTTTCTCTTCCGCCGTTCCGGCTTGAAAAGGCCAGAAACCTCAGTGCGGTCAACGCGGCGATCGATTATCTCATGCGATGCTTCCCTTCGGCATGCCTTTTCGGGCAGGATGTAGGAGTTTACGGATCGGCGTTCAAATCGTGCCGGGGGCTCTATGAAAAATACGGCGCCGAACGGGTGATGGATATGCCGCTCGCAGAGTCGGCGACAACCGGTTTTTGCCTCGGCGCTTCCCAGACGGGACTGCTGCCGATTATGGAGTTTCAATTCGCGGATTTCGGGACCGAGGCGGTGACGCAACTGGGACTGAATGCCGGAAGCTGGTATTTCAGGGCCGGCATGCCGGCACGGTTACTCTTTCGTCTGCCGTGCGGGGGAGGGATCACCCTCGGGGCGTTTCATTCGGGTGAATTCGAAGGACTCTGGTCACGATTCCCCGGCCTTAAAATTTTTTATCCGGTGACGCCGCAGGAGATGTTTGAGGCGATCGTCGCCGGCTTTATGGACCCGAACCCCTGCCTGGTGCTGGAACATAAATTACTTTACGGCGGAGGGAGGCAGGAGACCATCGAGTTCGACGGCGATTATACGGCGGCGTACCGACCGCGTAAATACACGGAAGGCGGCGCCCTGACCGTTATAGCCCTGGGAGCAGCGGCGGAAACAGTTTGTGCGGTGGTAAAAGAACATAACTATTCCGTCGAGGTGTGGAATCCATTTATATTAAATCCGTTGCACCCGGATGCGTTGATTGCATCGGTCCGCAAAACGGGACGGTTACTGGTGGTGCAGGAAAGCGGTGAAACGGCCGGGATGGGCGACCGCATCATTTCGCTAGTCTGCCGGGAGGCGTTTGATGCACTCTCTTCGCCCCCGCGGCTCGTCGGGGCGCCCGACGCTCCTGTTCCTTTTGCAAAGGAACTCGAATCGTACCACATTCCGGATAGCGCGAGAATCGACCATGAGATAGCAATGATGATCGGAGCGACAAGTGAGTAATGAGCCTTTTAAGACGGAGCTGTTTTTACCTTCCCAGGCGGCCGCCGAGACCGAAGCTACCATTGTAAAGTGGCTGGTGGGCGAGGGGGATTCGTTTTCGAAGGGACAGGTGCTCGCGGAAGTGGAGAGCGCGAAATCGACCTTTGAATTCGAGGCGCCGTGCGACGGTGCCGTGGTATCGCTGCTGCTTGCCGAGGGCATGTCAACACCATTCGACAAGCCGGTCATCACCATCGAGACCGCCGACCAGTCGCTCATACGGGAAATACCTTCCGCGGCCGTTTCGATTCCCGATTCGCCGAAAATGGATATACCCGTCGTCGCGAAAAAAAAGAGCGATGTACAGGGCGGGGCGGTCTGTATACTCGGTATCGGGACCTATCTGCCCGAACGGATCGTCAGCAACAAAGAGCTGCTTGTTGATCATCCCGACATCAATGAAGACTACATTTTCGGCGTGACGGGGATACGCCAGCGGCACTGGGCGGGGACGGGGGAAAAGCCTTCGGACATGGCGTTCGCCGCCTCGCGCATGGCGATTGAAAACTCCGGACTTTCTCCGAAAGATATCGACGGTATCATTGTTTCGACGACGACTCCCGAAGTAGTGATGCCCTCCACGGCGTGTCTGTTGCAGGAAAAACTGGGGATTCGAGGCAAACCGGCATTCGACCTCAACGCCGCATGTTCCGGATGGGTTTACGGCATCGCCGTCGCCAAAGGCATGGCTGCCGCCGGAATCGGAAGGAACATCCTGGTGACCGGGGTTGAAATGCAGTCGCGGCTTCTTGACAAAAAAGATCGCGGCACCTATTTCCTTTTCGGCGACGGGGCGGGAGCCACCGTCGTTTCGGGTTCGCAGGAAGGGCATCTGGTGAAAAACGAGATTTTGTCGGCGGACCCCGCCGGCCTTCATATGGCGCGGCGTGAAGCTCCCGGTTATGAGATCCTGCAGAACAGCGGCGATTCAGATCCGTGGATGCGTCTTGACGGGAGAGCGCTATTTCGTTTCGCCACCGAAAGCTTTTCGACGATGATCCGCGAACTCATCGTTAAAAGCGGTTGGGAACCGGTGGATGTCCGATGGGTGGTGCCGCACCAGGCGAACGGAAGGATACTCAAGGCTGCGGCACAGCGAAGCGGCGTTCCTTTCGAGCGTTTCTATCTCAATATCGACAAGGTCGGCAACACCTCGAGCGCCAGCATCCCGCTTGCTCTTGCGGAGATTGAACGCGGATTGCAGAAAAAGGACAAAATCGTCTTCTGCACGGTCGGGGCCGGCATCACGGTAGCCGGTATCTCCATAGAATGGTGACCGAAGCCGATGGAAAGCGTTTCTGAGGCCGACGCAGTTCCGTCCGGGAAAAACGCCTCCTCACGAACGGGAAGTGCATCCGACGCCGCCGCGGCCTCGCCTGCGGGACACCGCCGTCGCCTGCTCGAACGCTATTGCAGGAACGGGATCGACGCTCTTCATCCCCACGAGATCGTTGAGCTGCTCTTGACCTATGCCATTGGGCGCAAGGACACGAAACGGATCGCGAAAAAGCTTCTCGAACGATTCAAGACAATAAGCGCGATCTGCAATGCCCCGCTTGAGATGCTGCAGCAGATCGACGGCATCGGGCCAAACAGCGCCGGGCTGTTCATGCTGGTGCGCGACCTGCTCGGGTGGTGCCTCAGGGAACGGTACGAACGCAGCAGCGTCATTGCCGACCGCCGCGATGTCGAAACGTACCTGCGGTTTTTTTACGGGTTTCGCCCCGACGAATATGTGGCGGCGCTGTTTCTTGACGCCGCCAACCATGCGGTGCAGACCGACCTCATCGCCGAAGGAACGGTCAACCAGTGTGCCGTTTTCCCACGGATCGTCATCGAAAAGGCGTTGCGTTGCCGGGCCGCCTCGATGATCATCGCCCACAACCATCCCGCCGGAACGGCGGCGCCGTCGGAGCAGGACTGGCAGCTTACCGAACGTCTCTTCGCCGCCGGTAAACTGCTCGACATTCCGCTCATCGATCATATAATCATTTGTTCGGAAACTACCGTCGGTCTGCGTGATCTGCCGCGCTGGCCGGGCGCGCGGGGCTGATCGGTGCGGATAAGGCGGGGAACACGGATAAACGATACGGATGCAGGCGCCGCCGCCGCAACGGTGACGCGTAAACGTGTATTCGCCGCCGCCGTCGTGTGTTGGATCGCCGGATCGGCCGTTCCCGTGCGTGCGGGAAAAATCGCCGGTACGGTCCGCAACGCCCAGACCGGCAGAGCGCTTCAGGGCGTGCTTGTCGAAATCGAAACGAGCGGACGCACGGCTTTCAGCGATTCAACGGGCGCATTCCGTTTCGATTCCCTCGCTCCGGGTTCCTGCAACCTGTTTTTTTTCCATGAGCACATGGAGCCGCTCCGCATCAACGACGTCTTCATCGCCGGGTCGGCCGAAAAGCGGCTTGACGTCGATATGAATCCGCAACTGGCGTCGCTCGATACGATGAAGGTGCGCGGCAGTGCATTCCGTAAAGATCCCGACATGGCTTCGTCGGCGAAAACCATGAGCTTCGACGAAATCCTCCGGCAGCCGGGGGCGCTCGTGGACGTCCAGCGAGCGGTGCAGAACCTGCCGAGCGTTTCCTCGGCGGGGGACAACACGAATGAAATCATCGTGCGCGGAGGCAACCGGGGGGAAAACCTGGTGGTCATGGACAATATCGAAATCCCGAACCCGAACCATTTCGCCGACCAGGGATCGGGCGGCGGCGTCGTGTCGCTGATCAATCCCCTGCTTGTAAAGGGGCTGACTTTCAGCGCCGGCGCACCGCCGGCGCAGTACGGCGGAAAAGCCTCGTCGGTGCTCGACGTACGGCTGCGTGACGGAAACGACGCCATGGTCCTCGGCGGGATCGATATCGGGATGGCGGGCGCCGGCTTCCACATCGAGGGGCCGCTCTGGCGCGAGGCGACCTTCATGGCCTCGGCGACGAAGAGCTACCTGAACCTCTTTGCGCATTTCAGCGACTCGGCGCCAATTCCCGCCTACTGGGGCGGGCAGGCAAAAGTGGCGCAGAAACTGGGAAGGCATAAGGTATCCGTCAATTGCATCGGAGGGGCAAACGAAATCTTCATCGAGCATGCCGCGAAGATAGCCGGTACCGACGGCGATCATGTCGAGGCCGGCGGGATCATCTACGCGACGGGATTGAACTGGGAAGCGCTATGGAACGATCGCTTGTCAATGATAACGACCGTTTCCGCGACGGGGAACAGCTTCAACCGGCTCGAATACTCCGACACGACTTCAGAAGGAGCCGACACCCCCGATACCTTCTTTGTCAATTCTTCGCTCGAACAGGAGCAGATGCTCAAGAGCGTCGTCTCGCTTGATATCGGCGAAAAAAACCGTATTTCGGCGGGAGGAAGCGCGAAACGGTGTGATTTCAACGAAAAGATCATGGAACGGCGCCTTTCCACCGATGATCAACGGATGGATACGACGGCAACGTCGTACGGCGGCCTGGGCTACCGATATGCCGGCTTCATCTCGGCGATTCTGTATCCTATGGAACGACTGAAAGTCATCCCCGGCGTACGCTGCGACTATTTTACATTTAATAAGAGCTTCACGGTCGCGCCGCGGCTCGGGCTCGTCTATTCGTTCTCCCCGAGCATCGATCTGACCGCCTCGGGAGGGCTGCAGCACCAGGAACCCGATTATGCTCAGCTCGCCGCCGACAAGCAGAACCGTTCGCTCAAGGCAAAGCGTGTGGCGACAGGAATCGCGGGCATGGAATATACCCTGGAACGATACGCATCCCGCTTCGTCGTCGAAGCGTTTTATAAAAAATTCAACGATACGCCGGTTCCTTATGCGCTTACCACAGATGGCCTTTTTGACCGATCGGATATTTATCTTTCGATCGGCAGGGGAAGAAGCTACGGCGTCGAATTCTTCGCCCACAAAAAATTGACGGACCATTTCTTCGGTTCGGCGGCATACTCATTGTCCCGTTCCTGGCAGGACGATCCGCGAGCGGGGCACGAAGGTGATCTGCTGCGCGGTGATTTTGACTTCCGGAATATAGTAACCGTCACCGGAGGCTGCAAGGTGGACCTCATCAACGAGGAGTGGTATAAAAGGGTCCACCGCCATTGGTGGATGATCGCCGCTTCGCCGGTGATGCCGATCGCCGACCGCATGGAACTCTCCGCGAAGTGGCGGTATCTGGGCGGCAGGCCGCGGACCGTCAACATTGATGAGGCCGGTAATGAGCTGGGGGATAGGGGGTATCTCGCAGCCGAATACCCTGCCTATCACCGTCTCGACATCCGGTTCGAGCGAAGATACGGGTTTGGTTTTTTGCAGATGATATACTATTTTGACTTTCAGAACATCTATAACCGAGAAAATATCTGGATGTATATCTATTCCAAACGACGCCGCAGGGAAACGCCCATACCCCAATTCGCTTTCTTTCCCGCAGGAGGAGTGATCATTGGATTTTAGACCGGAACTGTCGTGGGAATTTCTGTCGGAAGACGAGATAATCGCAAAAACCGTCCGTGCTCTGCGCAACCATATCCGTCATGTCAAGGAATATTCCGCATTTTACCGGTCGCTGCTCGGACAGGTTGCGCCGGAAGACATCGCGTCCCTTGACGCCTTCGCCCGCCTGCCCCTTACCACGCGGAAAAACCTCGCCGAATCGTCGTCACAGTTTCTCGCAGTACCCGCGGCGCAGATCGTGGAAACCGTCGTCACCGCAGGCGACGGCGGCCGGTCGCTGCCCTTCGCTTTAACCGCAAGCGACCTCGAACGTATCGCTTTCAGCCACGCGCTGTCGCTGCACGGCATGGGCGTCACCGCCGCCGACCGCGTGCTGCTGCTGATGAGCCTTGACCGCTGCTTCCTCGACGGTATGGCGCTTTACCGCGGTGCGATCACGGTAGGCGCAAACATCATGCGCATCGGTACGGGCGTATCGATGCAGGCGGTACTGCAGCGGTACCTTCAGTTTTTCAAGCCGACGATACTCGCCGGCACCCCGTCGGCATTGCGTGCGATCGCCGCCGACCTCGCCAGGAACGGCTATGACGCCGCAAAGAGCCCGGTAGAAAAAATCATCGGCGCGGGGGAGGCGCTCTCGACAAAGGAGCTCGCGCACGCCACGACACGCACGGCGCTCGAAACGCTCTGGGGCGCGCAGGTATTTTCCATTTATCCGTTAACCGAACTTTCAGTGGCGTACGGTGAGTGTGCGGAGCGCAATGGAGGACACGCTCATCCGGAACTGGTATACACCGAGATCATCGATGAAAACGGCCGGCCGCTTCCCGACGGCGAGATCGGCGAGCTTACGGCAACGCCGCTCGGCGTCGAAGGGGTTCCGCTCGTGCGTTACCGAACGGGTGACATCACCTTCAGGATTCCCGGCGGCTGTTCCTGCGGACGGCACTCCTGCCGCATCGGACCGATCCTCGGGAAAAAGTCGCAGCTTTTCACTTACAGGGGCACCATCGTTTATCCGCTTGTTCTCACCAATGCGCTCGATGCAATCGATGAGATCCAGGACTACCTGGTGATTATCGAAAACGACGAACGGGGAGGTGACGAAGTTACCATTCATGCAGCCGCGCCGCCGACGGCGCTTGAAAAAATAAAACAGGCGATACGGGATTCGACCGGTGTGCGGCTGCAGGTCCTCGTATCGAACGTCCCGACCATACGGGGGCTGCGTGGGGGAACGACCCGGAAGATACCGATCATCGATCACCGGGGAAAGACGGCGGCGAAGGCTGAATGATGAGGAAGGAAAATCGGCGTCGAGGGGCGCTATCCAGCCGGGAAACGGTGAGGAGACGGGGAGCAAATTATTCTGACTCCTGAATTCTGACTTCTGTTTTTCGCCCCCCTCACTTCAGCCTCTCGCTCAGCAGTTGTTTCTCTTTGATCCGCCGGTGGCGGATGAAGGCGTTAAGGCACGCCATGGCGCTGCCGGAGGTAAGAAAGGTGGGCACGCCGCCTCGGTCGAGAAGCGTGCAGAATTTGTTGTAGACGGTATCGGTTCCGGGAATGACATTGACGGAGATAACGACCGGTTTCTTGTACCGGTGGACGAGAGCAACGATCTGCGCGGCGATGTTGTTGTTGCAGTCGTCGATCTCACGGTCGGTGGTGTGGATGATCTCCGCCTGCGGTACGATGGAGATGCAGAGCGCATCCACTTCGGGAGCGGAGAGCATGATTTCGATGGATCGACGGTACTGGTCGTCGGTGACAAGCGGCGTGAGGTCGAGCAGCGGATCAACGGAGACGTACGGGGGGAGGATCTCACGGAGTCTGCTGCGGGTGGTTTCAGACAGTGCGGCGATATGGAGTGTGCCGAGGTGGTCCGCCGCGTAGGTTTTTTCGTACCCGGCGTTGGCGATGATGCCGATGCGGTCGCCGCCGACCCTGAAGTCGTTGAGCAGGGCGAAGGTTTTGATGAAATCGCTGTGGTCGATGATGGATTCGGCGACGATGCCTCCCGCCTGTTTGACGGCCGCCCTCGCCACTTCGTACTCGCCGGCGATGCTTGCGGTATGGGATTCAGTCGCTTTCCGGCCCTCGACCGTGCGGCCCGCCTTGTACACCACGATCGGCTTTTTACTCTCGTTGACGGCGTTGAAAAAAAACCTTCCCGCTCCGGGCTTGAACCCTTCGATATACAGTCCGATTACGTCGATGGAGTCGTCGGCGTCGAGGTAGCGGACAAGATCGGCCGGATCGACGTCTATCTGGTTGCCGTAGCTGACGATCACTTTGGGCGAGATCGCATTGCGCAGGTTGTAGATCTCCGTTATCCCGACCGCACCGCTCTGGCTGATGATCGCCACGTTCTGCTCGTTGTCCATGTTGATGCGGAACTTGTCCTCCGAGATGAAGAAGGTGTTGATGCCGCGGCGGTTCTCGGCGCCGGAATAGACGATGCCCAGACAGTTCGGTCCGATGATGCGCATGTGGTGCTTTTTCGCCACGGCGAGGATCTCCTCCTCGATGCTCCGGTCGCCGGTTACTTCGCTGAATCCGCCCGGGATCAGGATGATCGCGCCGACGCCGTTGCGGGCGCACTCATTGACTATAGGGAGCGTCGCCCGGGCGGGAACGCAGACGACCGCAAGGTCGATGTTGTGCCCGATGTCGCCGACGGTTTTGAAAAGCCTGATCTCATCGCCTTCAAGACGAATGGCGCCGCCTTTGTTGTTGACGCCGTAGGCGTTCGTATGGCCCAGCTTTCTCAGGTTCTTCAGAATGATGTTCCCTGATTTCGCATTGTCGGTATCGCTGACGCCGATCACGGCGATGCCGTCGGGTTTGAAAAGGCGGTCGAGTGAATCCACGGGGGCGGTTTCCCGGGCGATGGAGGGATTATTTTCGGCAAAGGAGGCGAGTCCGTCAAGGGCGATGAAATCCTGATCCGGAGTAAAGACGAAGGGATTGACCTCGAATTCGGTAAAGGTGAATTTCGAACGGGAGGGGAAAAAGCCGGAGAAGCGGGTTGCAAGTTGACTGAATTTAATCTCGGTGTCGACGATATGATTGATATAGTTCACCCGGTCGTTTTCAATGTATTTGGAGTAGATCTTCGTCGATTGCTGAAGAGCGACGGCCCACTCGCGGTCGATGGGAGGAAGGATGAGATTGGGCGGCGAAAAATGTTCGGCGAAATGGACCGCGTCGCTCCCTCCCTTGCTGAATGAAATCACCGGCCCGAAGGCGCCGCTCTCTTTGAAGCCGAGAAGGATTTCATTGCCGAGGTCCTGCGAATAATCGATGTATTCGACAAGCAGGACGCCTTCGGCGCCGATGCCGCGTTCCCTGAAATGGTCGATCATGGACGTACAGGAAAAGCGGATGAAATCCGCATCCTTGTGGACCACCCTGACCCCGCCGACCTTGGATTTGTGCGGGACATCCCTGGAAATGATTTTAAGGACGATTCTGTCGCTGCTGAAAAGCCGGATCGCCTTGTTGGTGATGTCGGAGAGCTCGCGGATCACCAGATGGACCGGCACACGGATATCGAGGGTGTCAAGGATTTCGTAGATTTCATGCTCATAGAGGACGCTGCGGTGATCGTTCCAGGCCCGCTGCAGAATCTTCTCGGTCCGTTCTTCCCATGCCGGATCGACGGTACTCATATCCCGAATCCCCTTACCGGTTATCATCGCTCAGGGTTGGTGTTTTATCCTCGGCGATCTGCTTATGGTAACAAAATATATATTGATGCTCCGAGGCCGCCTGTTTTCATAAGGAGTCGTTTCATGGATCAACTGTTGTTGCTCGGGGATGAAGCATGTGCAAGAGGTGCGGTTGATGCGGGTATTACCGCAGCCTACGGTTATCCCGGCACCCCGTC
>JAFGNB010000201.1 GCA_016927235.1 Chitinispirillaceae bacterium | reverse complement strand
GGGAAAAGACCGTTCCGAGATTGGCCGCCTCGATCGCTTTCTGCACCTGATACGGCGTGAGACCGAAAAGAAGCGCCTTCTGCCGGTCAATGACGAAATGGTATTCGGGCCGCGCCTTTGAAAAGGAGGACTCGACATCGTGGAGCCCGGGTACGGTGCGGATCACTTCGATGATATTGTTTGAAATATCGGCCAGCGTCGACAGGTTGTTGCCGTAAATATTGATCTTGATCGGTTTGCCCGATCCCATGTTGAAGCCCGACATCGACATGATCGTGATCTTGCCGTTTCTCAGCTCCGGCAGGCGCGCCCTGACCAGATCCTCGATCTCCTGCTGCGAACGCTTGCGGTCTTCCGGATCCTTGAGCATCACGAAGATCTGCGCGCCGTTGGGTCCGGAAATAGCAGCGCCGCCGGGGTCGCCCATCTGCGATTCGTCAACGCCGACGATCTCGCCGACGTACGTGGCCTCCGGATAGCTCATGAGCACTTTTTCGATGCCGGTGCACATCGCTGCGGTCTCATCGAGTGTCGTACCGATAGGCATTTCAAGGTTGAGGAGCATCATCGCGTTATCCTGTTTGGGCATGAATTCCCTTCCCACGAAAACGACGCCGACCCCGATACTCAGAAGCATGGTTATCGCAACCGCCCACAGCGTAAGCCCGGGACGGCGCAGCACGCTTTCGAGCCACCGGCCGTATCGGTTCTTGATGGTGTTGAACCACTGCGCCGACTCTTTTTTCGGTTTGCGGAAGAACACCGAGGAGAGCATCGGCACGATCGTGAAGGCGACAAAGAGGCTCGCCAGCAGCGTGAATGCGATCGTCAAGGAGAATCCGCGGGTGAGCTGCTGCGCGATTCCCTGGGAAAACGTCAGCGGCAGGAACACGATAATCGTGGTGAAGGTCGAAGCGGAGATCGCCATACTGACCTCCGAGGCGCCTTTTCGCGCCGCCTCCACCGGCGGTTCGCCGTTTTCAAGATGGCGGTAGATGTTTTCGATGACCACCACCGCATCGTCGACCAGCCGACCCACGCCGAGCGCCAGACCGCCGAGCGTCATGAGGTTGAGCGTGAAACCCGTGAGGTACAGCACGATAAAGGTGGTAATGATCGAAAGCGGCACCGCGATCGCGATGATCAGCGTCGGCCGCAGGTTGCCCAAAAAAATCAGCAGAATGAAAATGACAAAAACATAGCCGATGACAATGTCGCGGGTGGTCGAGCCGGTGACGCGTGCGACCGGCTTGCCCTGATCCCAGAACGTGTAGAACTCCAGTTGCGGATAGATTGTCCGTACCGCCTCCATCTCCTTGACAAGCTTGCGGGAGACATTGAGCGTATTGGCGCCGCTCTGCTTCATCATGATCAGAAAGACGGACTCCTTGCCGTTGATGCGTATGAGGCTGCGTTTCTCCTTGTAGGTGTCGCGGACCTCGGCGACTTCGTAGAGCCGTACCGGTGTGCGGTTGTCGGGCGCCACACCGATGATGATGTTGCGGATATCGTCGATGCTCCTGAATTCGCCCATGGCGCGAAGGAGATAGTCGGTGTTCGATTTCGTCAGGTACCCTGCCGGCGTATTGAGGTTCTGGGTGTAAAGCATATTGTTGATCGCTTCGATGTTCTGACCTTTGGCCCGCAGCCTGACCGGGTCGCACGCGATCGTGATCTCGCGCTGTTTGCCGCCGTACACGAGCACCTGCGCCACGCCGTCAAGCCGCTGCAGCCGCTCCCGCACGTTGTCTTCGAGCAGCTTTTTGAGCTTGTAGGCATCCTCGATGCCCGTGACGCCGACCATCAAAACCGGCATCTGCGACATGTTGAATTTGAACACCATGGGCTCTTTGATGCCTTCGGGCAGATACGGCTTGATCTGGTCGATATTGTCCTTGATGTCCTGGGCGGCGTAATCGAGATTGGTGCCCCACTCGAATTCCACGCTGATCGACGAATAGCCCTCCAGCGATTGGGACGAGACTTTCTTGACCCGATTGACGCTCGCGATCACGCCTTCGAGCGGCACCGTCACCATCCGCTCGATCTCCTCCGGCGCAACCCCCTCGTACTGGGTTACGACCGTGACCATGGGAAAAGTGATATCGGGCAGCATGTCGAGCGGAAGGCGGCTGAGCGACAGCATGCCGAACACCATCACGATGAGAATCAGCATGGTGATCGATACGCGCCGGCTCACCGAAAATTCGACCAGCGGGAATATGCCCGCTTTTTTTTCGGGATCCGGTTCTTTTTCGTTCACAGCATTCATAGGGTTTCCGTTCAATTCTATCGGGTTGTCGCAGACGGACGGAGCGCGGGTATGCCGCCCCCGCCGGCTGCAACGGATCACTCCACCACGTTCACCCGCGCGCTGTCGGGCAGGGCCTTGTTCCCGGCCACCACGACAAGATCGTTTTCCGCCACCCCCTCCAGGACTTCGGCATACTCATCTGTCAACCATCCGAGGGTTACCTTATGCGCGCACGCCATCGAGCCTTCGACCACGAATACCCGTTCATCAACGACGGCGCTGCGCGGCAGCGCCAGCACGCCGGATTTTTCCCCGAGGATGAGGCGGACCTCGGCGAAATACCCCGGACGCAGGAGCCGGTCTTTGTTCGGCACCACCACCCTCACGCCGAAGCTTCTGCTTGCCGGGTCGGCCTGCGGGTTGACAAAATCTACCTTTCCTCTGAGGGGCACGCTGTCGTCGACCTGATCGATCGACAGCCGTACGGTCTGACCCTTTTTGACGAACCGTACGGTCTGGTCGTCGACCTGCAGATCGATTTTCAACGGATCGAGCTGAGCGATATGCACCAGGCCGCCCGAGGCGCCCGGCATCATCGATCCGCTGTAAAGCTCGCCCTCCTCAACCGCCGTGGAGGTAACAACGCCGGCAAAGGGTGCAACCAGCACCGTATTTTCCTGCAGACCTTCCATCTGTCGTTTCATTGCCGTATACGCAGCCTCCACCGACTCGAACTGCGATTTGGGAATCGCATCGGATTCGTACAGCGACTTCATGCGCTCGTAGTTTGCCTTTACCTGTTGATACTGCGCTTCGGTCGCCACAAGCTGCACATCGTCCATCCTGGCGACAACCTGACCTTGTGCAACGAAATTACCGATTTTCACCGGCAACGATCTGACACGGCCCGGCGTCTGAGGGGCGATGTCGGTTTCACGGAGCGCTTCAAGCGTGCCGAGAAACCGGCGTTCCCGATACAGGGTTGTCCGCACGACTTTTTCGACTTTGACGTCAACTTTGATCCGTTCCGCCGCGACCTCGGCTTTTTTGGGCTTGAATTGCTTGATTTTGTCGCAGCCGATAGTGCCGAGACATGCGACCAGCACGCAGCAACCGATGATGCCACCCACTTTTTCCCTTTTCATCTGCAGTTCCCTTCGGATATGGATTCCATTACAGCGTCTTCTTCCGGGTAAAGGCTTCAACCGTGGCTCTCCAATGAACGCCGGTTCGCCGTCGACCCTTACCTGCCCTGCATACCGCCGCCCGAACCCAAGGGCGACCCGGCGGCGGCCGCTGGAGCGCCCGCGTTCGACGCCTCAGGTGCGGAAGAACCTCCTGCCGCTGCGTCGTCCGCATCAATTGAACCGGCGGCAAGCGGCCGGCCCGACGAAAGCGGCGCAAGCCGGTACTCTTCAAGCGCCAGCTTGACGTTGATACACGCCTGTGTGTAGGCGACGTTTTTACTCGTCAGCTGATTTCGTGCGGTCAACAGTTCGGTATTGGTGATGGTCTGCGCATCGTATCTTATTCTTGCTATGTCAAGCGCTTTGGCGGCGACGGCGGCATCTTCGCGGGCGATCGCCCTGGCCTTCGCCGACTGCGCCACCTTGCGCGCCAGCTCATATTTTTTCAACCTGACCTGTTCGCCCATGTTTTCAATCTGAAGTTGCAGCGCCTCGGCCTGGTAGTTGATTTTCTGCGCCTCGCGCACCCCCCTGCCCCAGTCGAACAGCATCCAGTTGAGCGAAACGCCGAACGCCGAGGTATTGTCGAATTTCGTCTCATCGCTGATCGAATACTGGTTGCTGTAGGCGAAATTCGCGAACCCGGCAACGGTCGGCGCATAGGCGGCTTTCTGTATCTTCTCAAGGCAACGCATCATGTCAAGCTGGCATTGCATCGCACGCACGTCGTCGCGGACCGCAAGCCAGTGCGCAACGGAGTCGGCGCCCGGCTGCAGGTTCACGGTCACTTCGCTGCGCAGACTTGCGGTGTCGACCTCGATGACAGCATCGGAGGGCAGACCGAGAAACAGCAGCAGCTGACCGCCGACGGTACGGATCATGTCCTGCATTTTCATTTCGAGCAATTTGAAATTGCTGAGCTGAATCTTGGAGTTGAGCACATCGAGATCGATGATCAGACCGCTGCGGAACATCTTCTCCTGATCGCCTACCAATTTTTCGAACCATCTGCAGGTCTCGGCGGTCGCTTCGAGTCCCTTGAGCGACCCGACATATCCCCAGTAGAGCGAGAGCGCCGCGAATGCCATTTCGTCCTTGGTCCGTTCATGGGTCAGTCTCTTGGCCTCGGTTGAGTGTTTCTGAATGCGATAAGCATTGAGAATCTTTCCTCCGGTGAATAACGGCTGCGCGACGGTCAAGCCGAGGGAGTAGATATTCGTCGGGCTCATCGCAAGGTCGCCGAAATCGAACATGCTGCTCAGCTGATTTAAAAGAGCCAGATCGCCTAAATCGTACGGCGGGACCGGCGTCGGAGGGAACGTGCCGGTATCAACGATCGATGCCATATCAAAGCCGCCTCCCGCCTCAAATTCGAATTTGGGCTGCGTCACCAGATGCGTCGCGCCGGCGGTGCCGTTTACGGTAGGCAAAAAAGCGGTGAACGCCGACATCCGCGCGCGTTCCTGCGCTCTGATTCCCAGCTCCGATGCCTTGATCATTGCGTTCTGGGTGGTAACAAGTTCCTTCACCTTTTCCGGCGTCAACGTGACGAGGTCGCCGCACCACGCTGCGCAAACCGCGACGGCAATCCACAGCGCAGGCGCCGGCGGCCTGAAGCGGCGCCCCGGCGCAGCCGCCCCATAGTTACGCACAGGTTTTCCGGTATCGAACATCTGTTTTTTCTCCTCGCTTCGGCTCGCACGCCGAACCACCCGGCGGTATGCTTGACGGAATCAATAATCCGCCCGCACTCGACAAGCTGCTCGAACGCCGCGCGTATCTTCTCCGCCGCATCCTGAATCGAAGGACCCTGGTCCCTCTACGGCGCTCTCGCGGCGCCCTCTCGGATTAATAAGCACTTCGGATGACGCGGGTATGCGATTTTATCTCGGATGCAATATACTAACCTCGCGCACTGTATTTCAATTGAAAAATGAGAGGGTTACGCCATCCTTTACGACGTCGGATCCTTCTCTTTTTATCAATACAACCGCCTTCTCCCGGCTGAAACAACAACGTCGCCTCTTTTCCGCCCGCCTTGTTACTATTCCACACCCTCCCCCCGTAGACAAACCAAAAAAAAATAATTATTTTATGATTAAGTTGATCAACAATTACCACCGTCGGGAATTCCATGAAACTGTCGACAAAGTCCCGTTATGGGTTGCGGGCTGCCGTTGAAATCGCCAGGTCGTATGGTGCAACTCCGGCAAAAAGAAAAACCATTGCCGCACATCAGGATATATCCGACTCGTACCTTGAAAATATCCTTATTATTTTAAAAAATAACCGGATTGTCGACACCACGCGCGGAGTCAACGGCGGGTACATTTTGAGCAGACCGCCCAAAGAGATAACCGTGCTGGAAATAATCGACGCCCTGGAGGGCCCGCTCGATCTCGTTGAGTGCACCGGTTCGAACACTACCTGCCGAAAAACGGAAACATGCGCCGCACGAACGATCTGGAAAGAGCTCTCCGACTCCTGGAGATCCTTTCTCGGCCGCCTCACCCTTCAGGATATGATCGAACGGGAAGAGTTGCTTTTTTCACCTATGTATGTCATTTAGTTGTCGCCGGCAGTGGTATTTTTATACCTTAGGCGTAGAGGTAATTTTCGATAAAGGCTGATCCGATGACCATTGTTCTTCCAAAAGAGTATCATGCAACTGCAGCGCTCAAGCAGAGCCGGATTCTCTGCGTTTCAACCGAAGAGGCGCTCAAGGAGGATATTCGCGCACTTCGTATCGGTATTTTAAATATCATGCCCAGAGCCGATACCTATGAATTCAGCCTGCTGCATCCGTTGGGACGCTCGGTCATGCAGATCGAGCCGGTCTGGGTCCGGCTTGATACCCATACCTATTCCAGCACCGATGCGCTGCACCTGGAGAGGCTTTACGTACCGTTCAAAGAGGCGGTCGACAAGCGGCATCTCGATGGCCTGATCGTCACCGGCGCTCCCGTTGAGGAGATCCCCTTCGAAGAGGTCTCCTACTGGAATGAAATCCAGCGCATACTGCGCTATGCCCGGAAAAACATCCCGTCAACGCTCGGCATCTGTTGGGGGGGGCTTGCCCTGGCGAAATACCTCGGCATCGAGAAGATGCTCCTTCGAAAAAAAGTCTT
The DNA here is from genome assembly GCA_016927235.1 of Chitinispirillaceae bacterium. Taxonomy (GTDB): domain Bacteria; phylum Fibrobacterota; class Chitinivibrionia; order Chitinivibrionales; family Chitinispirillaceae; genus JAFGNB01. The sequence continues at coordinate 1,062 of JAFGNB010000201.1, read as the reverse complement.
CGGCGTATTCGAAACCGTCAACCTCGACCGCAGCCACCCGATCACCGGAGAGATGGACGACCGTTTCTGGTGTGCCCAGAGCAGGCATGCGGGTATTTCCGACGAGGTGCTCGAAGCGCAACGTGATCAGGGGCACCTCAGCCTGCTCGCCTGGTCGAAGGAGGCGGGATACACCATTTTTGAAAGCGCCGACCAGCGGTTTCTCATCCATCTGGGGCATCCGGAATATGAACCCGACCGGCTTATCGAAGAGTACCGCCGCGACCGGCGGGCGAAAAGGGAGGATGTGGAGCCTCCCGCGAACCTCGACCTCGACCGCCCGGCCAATACCTGGCGGTCGCACCGTACCGAATTCTTCTCGCAGTGGATCAAATACATCCACGAGACGACCACGTATTGAGGGGGCGGCGGATGGACTTCACCACCTGGATGAACACCCGGCTCTCTTCCGTTGTCGACGAACTTGAAAAGGGACTGCGGGGCACACGCGAAATCACCTCCGAAGACGGCCTCGACCTCGCCGGCCGGAACGACATCTACGAGATTCTCGACGATATCCTCGCGGCGCTCTTTCCCGGAAGCTACAGCAGGGAGCGCATCACGCATGAAAATGCCAACTTTTTCCTCGCCGACCTGCTGCGCCATATCAGTTTTAGACTTGACAAACACTTCCGCAGCGTGTTCCGCTACCGCTGTAAAAAGGAGAACTGCGACCACTGCGACTGCGACAGCCGGTCGGCGCAGGCGTTGATGCACCTGATCGAATCGCTCCCACGGATACGGAAACTCATGATGCTGGATATCCAGGCGGCATTCGAAGGCGATCCGGCAGCCCGTTACCTCGATGAAATCGTGCTGAGCTACCCCTGTATCGAAGCGATCGCCACCTACCGGGTCGCCCATCTGCTCTATGAACTGGACGTGCCGATCATCCCCCGCATCATGGCGGAGCGCGCCCACTCGCGCACCGGCATCGACATTCATCCGGGAGCGACCATCGGATCCCGGTTTTTCATCGACCACGGCACCGGCGTGGTGATCGGCGAAACGACCCGCATCGGC
>JAFGNB010000200.1 GCA_016927235.1 Chitinispirillaceae bacterium | reverse complement strand
TCCTTGTTAAGTTTTAAGCAACTTTAACATGTCACGTGGCCGGCCAACTTGTCAACTTTTCTGAAATCCTATGGGATGGTAGTGAAAAGAATCATATTATTATTCGATTGACATTCAGCCGATTTTACAGTTAATTCATCAGTCCAACCACTCGCATTAGTATTAATATATAGATTTACAATTATTAAGCTCATAATCGTTAAACTTGCTTTATTCATTAAATCCTCCTTTGAATAAAGGCACTTCATGCCCACCCTTCATTTATAAAAATAGGGTTCTTATAGCATTTCTAAACCGCCGGCTGACAATTTATCAAATGCAATCCTCCTGATTCTTTCATGCTGATAGTTGGATTCATTTACTCCTTCTTTGATTGCCATAGCCTCGCTTGCGACTTTTTTCATTGTCCGGAATAGTTTCGCGATGGAGGCTGTCTCTTGCCTATAGCTTACTGGAGCAACCCAGGGCGAACTTATTCCCCTTATTGTCGATCGCTTACACTCTATTCCGGTTTACCTCCTCCTTTCTCTTAATCACTCCCATCACCGGCTCAATCCAAAAGCAGATTGAGGATCGGGGTTATGTCTATTGGATGCAGCGACAAATCGGTGAATGTTGCCGATCCATTCCCGATTGTTTTACATATTGATAATCCAACATACACAGGTCCAGCATCTACGGTTCCATTTCCCAGAAACATATACCCTGAATTATCAACTGCATAAAATGCTGCGACATTGCTTCCTGATCGGGTTATTTTCAACTTATACGATTCTCCGTTGATATTGCCGTTTGAAGCGATAGTTGACAAATTGCCATTATCCGTTGAACGCTGATCTAAAGCAATAAACTTGGGACTTTTACTGAAATTCAGATGAACACATTTTGCTTTTGATTTCAGCGAATTCCTTACCATTATTCCCACTCTGTTAACATTGCTCAACTTATTCTCAATCAGTTCGAACTCCATTATGAATGCATTGGAGCGCTGTGCAAATGCATACATAAAATTTTCATTCGAACCCGTCAAATCACCGGTGCACTTTCCCTTCACGGTAAGTTCAGTAAAACCGGTGTTCCAGCTCAATGTCGGTATTCCAGGGTTTGGACCGGGTTCTTCTGCATTTCCATACGGCCGTATCCCCAGTCCAAGCGTGTAATCAGATCCCTTTGTCCATGTCATGTTGTTTCGACTATGCCGGAAATTAACCCCATTAAAAAGAGAGGAGTCGTAATAAACAGCATCATTTGCGTCAACAGCAGCGGCCATGTGCGGGTTATCCGCAAGAAAGGCGACAATCGGAGCAGTGTAATTGGTTGTAAGAGTGCCGTCGGAAGATTGGTATTCGTAAGTATGAAAACATTCATTAGGCCATGTAGAAAACCCATGTCCTTTTACAAAATTCGGATATTTATTACTATGAGCGAACCATTCGAAATTACATTGTTTTGTTTTACAATAGCGGTCTATATCGTTCAACCAATTTATACCGGCATCAAAATCTTCTCCGCCGAAAGTAATAAAAGGAAAACCCCAATATACCATATACTTTATCTGCTTTAATTTATCGATGACCCCGGTAGGATCTGTCTGACTATAATTCCAGGGACAAAGTATTATTTCTGATTCAACACCTTGTCTAATATCTTTCAGCTCATCAAGAATGCCGCCGTTGCCGCTATTATTCAAATCTCCACAAAGTCCATACGTTTCTCCATTAAAACCGGAAGTATATGAGTCTGAGAAATATAAAGGGGTGACTTGCCCAGGCCCGAAAACCGTATTTAGGCACTGTATTGTGTTTTCTATCCCTTCTGCAACTAACCGGGCCTTTGTAGCGGTTTCTCTCCCGTCTGCGTTAACAAGGCATGTATTGACGTATCCCAGCTCATCACCGCCGAAATGAATAAATTGAGGGGCCCCTGTTCCCCAATTGGCTTGAACGACCTGTAAAAGATTTGTTGTAATTGTTTGCAAAACGGTATTACCGCGGTAATATGGAACATGATAACACAGATTAATAGTGTTAAATTCATCAGAGTTATTATATATGACCCATCCGATTGTATTAAATATATCTTTTTTCAGTGAATTGAAATTACCATTCGTAAATTTTGGTGACGGATAATCACAATACGGTATATCGACGCTACTGTTGGGAACGGTAACCCGGGTGTATCCAGTTCGTGGAACAAATTCGTGGTCAATTTCAACGACACCTGTTCTATTAATACTAGCGAGAAATATGCCATATATCGCAGGGTCGCTTGGATTATTTTGTGAATTACGCATATTTCCACACACCCAACATGGACGCCAATGATTTACTTTTCCATTGAATATATAAAGATCGTACCTTCTTTTCTCAAACCAGAATTCTCCATAAATTGAGAGGCCGGTTTTTGAAAAGTAAGTTTCTAGCCAAAGGGGTTTATCAACAATCGTTGCATCGTGAGCAAGTATCACATAGCAATCTGATGTAGTAGTAAATTTATAGAGGTCATTGTTAGTAGTATTACTAGCATCCGCTTGAACGGTCCTAATCATTGAGATATCAGATTGATACATTTTTATCTCAGCGATATCGGGGTTGATACTTAATATACTTCTATCCTTTCCACCGCAATCAAGATGAGATAAAACGTTTATTAAAGGAATCATCTGTAATCCTTCTGATTCTATTGCGCTTTTTGCATTCTTAAATAGAAGAACAGTGTTCTTTGTTATGTCTGTTTTCATACCATTAAATACTCCAGATTTATAAAAATCTTCGTTATATATTGGCATCTTGTAAATCACGTGGGTATACCCAAGCGATCGGAAGTATCTGCATTTTTTTACAAATCTAGTATATTTACCATCGACAGTTTCACAACTTTCCGTTCCCTGAGTCGTTGACCATAATTCTTCAAAAGTCAATTCAGCAGGCATTGCTATTCTTAATTGCGAATTACCCGGCAATGCAAAATTCAATGCAAGCAAAGCAATTTCCGGCACTATCTTTTTCATGGTTGCTTTCATATGACTCCTTTAAACAATTTTGAAAAATAAGATATTTCTCGTTCATTCCAACAAAACAGTAATTTATTCCAAATTATTACTTTCCACCCCTCAAATTCCGCAACAATCTGTTGCGTTTTCTCACTTTTTTCCCCTTACCCCATTCCCGCCATTCCTGTCCCTGATCGCTTCCATGACCCGGCGGTGCTGAAGGAAATAGTTTTCCTGCTGCTGGTATTCATACCGGTCGATTCGCGGAGGGGGCGGTTCAGTGTGGTTTATTACTGAGAGATTAAATTCATTATAATAGCGAAAGGCGTCCTTGTAGAATTTATATATGAACAGGAGCTGTTTCGGCGAGAACGAACAGGTTTCCGTGCATAATCTCCGCAGATACGCGTCGGTGATTCCCGCTTTTCCCGCCCAGTCGGAGACATTGTCGGGAAGATCGTTTTGCAGAATGCGGCAGCACTCCGTCAGGCACGGGTTGAAGGCATCGGTTAATGCGGGAAGAATGCTTCGTTCGAGAAAAGCGTCGCTGATTTTCGACCAGAATCCGGGAGAACCCACATCGGGCGGTTTGGCAATCATGCCGGCAGCGCCCAGTTTCGTTGCCGTGAACACCCGTTCGATGTCCGTTGTGGCGCTGATTATCACGAACGGCATTCGATGCGAATATTTTCTCAGCAGATAGAACTCGTCACCATCGACGTCGCAGATCCCCAGATCCAGAAGGCAGAGGTGCGGCGCGCAGGAGTGTATGATCTCCTCGGCAGCGCGGCTGGTTGCGGCTTGTTTGACATTGAACAGCGGATGGTCCGAGAACAATTCATCAAAGTAATAGAGAAGGTCGGGTTCGTCGTCGACGATGAGAAGCGAAACCGTCTTTTTCAACGCATCGTAACAGGTCGTTTCCGGCATAATGTCCCCGCTGTGTCAGGAAGACTGAAATTATGCTCCCGCTGCTGCAACTGTTTGTGGGTTACTACTGAAGTATGATGAATCGCAAAGCAACTACCAGCCGAGTAACCGATTGGAAGATACATTGTTGCGGATAATGAGGGCAACGTTTTTATACTTTATGCATTCCTCGTCAGATCAACCTCTTACCTATAAAATCGGTATGCATCACGGCAACAAACCGACAAGTTCCCGTGATACCACATCCCACGCAACATCGATATCATATTTGATGTCCGCACGGAGCAATCCGGTCATATCGTTCCTGAACTCTTCATTGGCCAGTTTTTTTACGACATTCGCAGTGAAGTCTTTGCCGGAAATCGATAATCCGCTGCCATGCATCATTGACAAAAAATATGCTACTGTTTTGTGCCGCGAAAGGCCAATCCGCGCTGTAAATCGCTGTCGGAATAGAGGGCCGTTATCGCCCGACACATAACAAGATCCTGCTCAATCTGTTCATTTGTTTTCCATGGTGCGCTCGCCTGCCAGTGAGTTATATATGACCTCTGGATCATTTTTCGATCTCCACCAATGCATTGACCCTTACCTTCCAACGATTGGGCGTACCGCAATAAGAATCCTTTCCGGCAGCAGCCAGATAAACGGGAAAAAACAGTCGCTCCCGCAGCACGTCGTACAGCGCCTCAGCCAGAACTTTGTGTTCAATGACATTTTCAAACAGGAAACCGAGTCGCTGGAGTATTGATTGAGTGCATGCTTTTCGTGCGCAATCGGCAAGCGCTGGTGGCGAAATCGAATCGGCCATTTCATTCAACACCTCGGCCGCCCGGTTCAGGCCGCCGATTCGCTTGGCAAACATTACCACGTCGATTGCGGTAAGCTCCGGTGAAGATACTTTAATGACGCCGGTATCAGTTCTTTTTTCTTCGATTCCCGAATCGTATAAATTTCTTCTGACGAAAAAACGTATCTTCGTTCCGCCCGCCTTAACGGTTCGCAACGGCGGGAGGCCGGTAATGACAAAAAAATCCTGCGGTTGCTGGTGTGCCGCTCCGTGAAGAGCCGCTGCACTTAAGAGTCCCGCATAATAAGTCCTTCCAAGGTATCGCATCAGATCATCCGTAAAAAGAATGGGTGGTAAAATACCGCGGATCCGGTACTCCAATGGAATGATCACATAAAACCCTTTCCGGACAACGGCAACCCGCCCTTTCTTCACTAGTCTGAATAACGAGGCCTTGATTGCGGAATCATTCCGTTCCAATGCACCATGAATATCATCACTGGTGAAGGTATATTTTCCTTGGGATTGAAGACTTTCAATATAGTCAATAAGTTTTTTCACTTTTTTCCCATGGAAATAGGTAGAATTAACAGTTATCGTTTGCGATAATATACGAAAAATATAATTAATCGCAAACATTAACTTAAAAAAGAAATTTATTTTATTCTTGATTATTTCTCTTTGAAATTATTTTTCTTCGATTACAACCGGAAAAATAGGCAATCGGATCGCTGTTCGAGCAAATCAGTACGTTTTTTTTAACCTCCCCCCCCCTCACCTTCTCCCGTTCTCCCCCTTTCTCCATTCAGCCACTCGCCGCACCAGCGGATAGGATATCCCGAACGCGGCAGCTCCGCACAGTGCCGCAAGAACGATCGATCCGAAAAACCATTTGATAATTCCTTCGAACACCCCCCGTACCGGCAGGTTCGCGACCCATTCATTGAAAAAACCGGGGAGGTTTGATTCAATGACCGATGCCAGCGAGGCGGCGAGGGTTGACGGAACGACGATGTTCCCCACCCCTATTCCCGCCGCGATCCAGAGGGGAAGGATCGGCGCAGACGACACGCTCACGCCGACAAGCGCGAGGGGTCGGTTGAGCCGCAGCAAAAAGGTAAGCGCCATGAGGGTGACGACCTGGAACCCGTGAATCGGCAGTATCGCCATGAAAACACCGAGCGCGAGCGAAAGCGAGGCCCTTGCCGGTGAGGTGTTGGCGCGCAGTTCGTGCTTTATCAGGGCGACGATTTTCTCCCTGATGCTCAGTCCGGGCGCGTCGAGCAGTTTTGCCGGAAAGAAGATCCGTGTGATCGCCGCGCGGGCGTTGACCGTGCTCAGCCGTATGAAGTCGCGGACCGGCCTGAAGTGCGACACCCGCTCCTCTTCGGGCTGGTAGAGCAGATGGATGGGGAGGCTTTTTACTTCCACGCCGCGCCATGCCGCAAGGATAAGCACCTCGATCTCGAACTCGAAGCGGTCTCTTTTACAGCCGGTTGTTGCGACGGCGGCGAGCGGGTAGGCGCGGAACCCGCACTGCGTATCGCGGATCGGAATGCCGGTGTAAAACCGGTACCAAAACGCCCCGAACCGCCGGCCGAATCGCGAACGGAGCGGCTCTCCGGCGCTGCCGGAGGCCGGAAGAAAACGGTCTCCGATCCAGAGCGCACGCGGATTCTCTTTGATTTTATCGATAAAAAGCGGTATATCGGCCGTCAGGTGCTGGCCGTCGGCGTCGATCGTTATCGCATGGGTAAAATCGCGCGACAGCGCCCACTCGAACGCCGCACGCAGTGCCGCGCCTTTGCCGCGATTGACGGAAAATGAAATGACCGGCAGGTCGCGTATCGTGTGCAGGATCTCGCCCGTCGCATCGGTCGAGCCGTCATCGACGACCACGACCGGTACGCCTGATGCCTTCGCTCCGGCAATTACCCGCCCGACGGTGCGGGCGTTGTTGTATGCGGGAATGACGATTACTGGTTTGAGCAGCAGCTCCCCCCTCTCCCGATAATCGCCCTTCTTCCCTTCACTCTCCCTTTCCTCTGTACTTACTCCTCCACCCTTTTCCTTTACTCCGCCGCCTTTTTCTCCTGCACGATCAGGTCCACGCGGCGGTTTTTCGCCCTTCCTTCGCTGGTCTCGTTGTCGGCGACCGGCCGGGAGAAGCCGTACCCGATGGCGGTCAGGCGCGACGGGGTGACTCCCTGCTCGATGAGAAAATTCATGACGTTCTCCGCCCGCCTTTCGGAGAGGGTCTGATTGTACTCTTCGGATCCGACATTGTCGGTATGTCCTTCGACGATGACCCTGGAGTTTTTGAACACAAGGAGGATTCCGGCGATTTTCGCCAGGCTGGTTTTCAAATCCGCGGTGAGATTGGCTTTTCCGGTTTCAAAGAGGATGTCCGACATGGAGATGATCGTACCGCGTGCGTCGTTGGTCACCTGAATGAGCGAACTCTGAAGCTCCTTGAATTTTTTATCAGCCTCATCCTGCATCGCCTTCAGGTCCGATTTCAGCTTGTTCGCCATCTCGCTCGCTTTGCTCCGCTCGAGATCGTTGATCTTCTCGTGGATGGTTTTGATCTCCTCGAGCGCGGCGATCCGTTTTTCGAGCAGCGCGCGGAGATCGCGGTCGTATTTACCCCGGATAAGCTGGGTGACGGCGCCGACGGTGGCGAGCGAACAGGCGCTGAAAAGCTCCCGTGCCGCGGGTTTATTCGGATTTTTCGCGATGATCGGCTTTGCCCATGCGATGGCGCCGCGCGCTTTTCCGTAAAGATCGGGTACGGCGTCGTCCGTTGCCGAATGGAAATCCTTCACGGCCTCGTCGAGAACAACGGAGAGTGCGTCGACGGTCGTCGCCTTGCCGATTTTCAGCAGGTATGACGGCAAGGGCCGCTCCGAGGGTTCCCAGGGGGATTTTTCGGCAAAAACCGCGGAAGCCGCCGGTACAAGCAGTACCAACATTACTGGTATGAATCTCTTTTTCATTGCTGCTCCATGGTTGTAAGTTCCTTAAGCACCTGGTTATAGGCGGAAACATCCTCGCGCGTCTTTGAGAGCGCCTGTTCCTGTTGAGCGATCGCTTTCTCCTTGCGGAGAATCGCGGCCTTCGTCAACGCAATCCGGTAATGAATAATTGCACGATCCAGCAGCAGGTACGCCGCTTCATGCTTCTTTTTTTGCGCGAGTGCGGAACCCAGGCTGTAAAGGGAATCGGCGGTTTTCAGTTCCGTTGCGGTCAGTTTCTGCTGCGCGCAGAGCTCCTTGAGCTCCGTGGCTTCGGACAGTGCCGCCGGAGCGATGAACGGAAACGATGCGGCGCACGATATCATGACAATCGGCAGCAACGACATCACGATGACAGCACTTCTTCGTCGCTTCATGAATACACCCTCCTCTCGATTTGGTGAGGTGACACCGGAAACCGGTACTATTACAAAATAGTTCGTAAGATTTTTCAGATCAAGTGATTCCCGGAACATCCCTTACCCGTCTTAAAATAACGGCGGTTCTCGCGGCTTCGGGAGGAATGCGGTGCGGGAAAAAGTGCCGTTGACGCACCGGCGCCTTTTTGAACGTGCAGGAAGCTTCTTATCACTCAATAAGATACATCCCTATTTCACTGCCAGTCACCTGATGCCGGGAAAAAAGATTTTCCGTGAAAGAATCAACTATATTTCCTTTGCAAAAACAGCGTCGAATACTCATTTTTATATGCATTGTTCCAGGTAGCGTCGGGAGGTTTGAATGAAGGGAAAATTAAAAACCGTTTCATTGTGGTGTTTCGCAGTTGTATGGGCAAGCTTCGGGGAGGTGATCCAGGCGGAGAGCGATGTATTCACCTTTCCGCCGATCACCGGCATTGTCGCGAAAAACACTCCGCCGCAACGGAGCTTTTTCAGGCATTCGGGCTTGCGTCCCTACAGCCGGGCAATAACCTTTTCATGGGCATTCCCGGGCAGTCCGGCCGAAAACAACGGAACAATCGCCGTTTATTCCCTGCTCGGAAAGGTGGTTGCTAAAATTCCGGTGCGGGGAAAAACCGGCACCGCAACCTGGCGGCTCGCTTCAGCACAGTGCGGAAACGGTATTTTCATCGCACGAATCGTGTACGGCGATACTGCCAGAAACCTCAAACTGATGCTCTGGAACTAGGGGGCGGACGATGAACAGACTTTGTATTCCCGTAATGACCGCCCTTTTCCTTGTTGCCGCCGCCCGGGCGACACGCATCTCCGACGTAACGGTCGATTTTGTCAAAGGCTACGCGAAATGCGTCGAACAAAACGGCGATACCGGCTATTACTACATGGGCCGCGTATCCTACCATTTTTTCGCCGAGGGACAGGACTCGATCATCGTCGATTTCATGATTGCGCCGAAGAACACCCAAGAGTGGCTTCCGATCTATCAACTGACCGGGGACGTCGGTCCGGTAAAACAGAAGCATGCGGGCGACACGCTGAAAACCGCCTTTTTCAGGACCGGCGTGACGAGTGATTTTTCGGGCGAGTACGTCGGGACGATCGTGGCGAGCGCGGACATGAGCCGCATGTGGAAGACGGCCGATTCACTGGCGCAGCTGATGACGCCCGACCAGAAGCAGCTGTTGCTCTACGCCAGTATGTCCAGTCCCTTCTACAAATTTTTCGGCCAGGATAATTCGAAAATGCCCGACGGGACCTCCATCCTCGGGTGGCGCTGCGCCGACGGGCCGCACGGCATCAGGTATCCTCTGGGTGAACCCAACGACATAGCCATTTACGGAGCGGGCGATACCGTCACCCTCTTCCCCACCGAGGCGGGGCTCGGCTGCACATGGGACACAGAACTTGCATATCGTATCGGCCAGGCGATCGGTAAAGAGGCCCGGGCAATGGGACTCTACTGCGTCCTCGGTCCGATGTGCGACCTTGTGATCAATCCGCGCTGGGGCAGGGCGTTTGAAACAATCGGCGAAGACCCGTATCTCAACGGCAGGATGAACAGCATGCAGGTGCAGGGCCTGCAGAGTGTCAAGGTTATCGCCTGTCCGAAACATTTCACCCCCTATGTCACCGAAACCTGGCGCATGGACATGATCGTCAGGCTTGAGGAGCGCGCGCTTCGCGAACTGTTCTGCGAACCGTTCAGAATGGCGTTGCAGGACGGAGGCGCCCGTGCAATCATGACCTGTTATCACCGCGTCGTGGTACCGGGCTACACCGTCAGCGAGCCCGTGCTCGTCAACGGGCTCTGCGAACGTGCCGGTTCCAACCGGCACACCATCGAAGACATCCTGCGCAACGACTGGGGATTCGACGGCATCGTGATGACCGACTGGCAGGGGGCCGAGGGTGTCGACGAAACCTATGCGTACGAGACCGAATTCGACATGAGCATGCCGGAAGGCAAGGGCGGATACAACCAAGCGGCAGCGAACATCAATTCAAAACTCTGGTCCGTCGAGCCGCTCAACAGAAAGGCGAAAAGAATTTTATACGATAAATTATGGGCATGGGACGGAACGCTGCTCTCCTCCGAAGACCAGGCGAAAACATTTCCGCGATCGGTCATCCTCTCACAGGAGCACCGCGACCTTTCCCTGGAAGCGGCGCGAAAAAGTCTGGTGCTGGCGAAAAATGAGGTCGTCGACGGAACACCGGTTCTGCCGCTCGACAAAAACGGCACGTTTACCATCGCAGTGGTCGGACCGTATGCGAAACTCGGCAGGCCCGGAGGAGGCGGAAGCAGCGCGGTCACACCGGATAACATCATCACTCCTCTGCAGGGCATCTCCGCTCTCGTCGCATCGAATCCGGGTATCACGGTGACCGAAGATTACACTTCCGCCGATGTGGCCGTCGTCTGCGTAGGCGTCGACAAGGAGTCGGAAGATCTCGACCGCGTGTCGATGGTCCTGCCCAATAACCCCGTCAACCAGAACGGCCTCGTAGCGGCGGTAATGGCAAAAGTAAATAAAACCATCGTCGTGTACACGGGCGGCAGCGCCTCGTCGGAAGGCAGCTGGTCGCAGGCCCCCGGCATACTCATCGCTTACTATCCCGGACGTTCACAGGGACAGGCGATCGCAGAGGTGCTGTTCGGCGACATCAATCCGGCCGGTCACCTCCCCGTGACGTTCCCCCGTCAGGTTACCGACCTCCCGAAATACGACCAGGATAATTTCACGCTCAAATACGCCTCGGTCGATTCGGCTCACGGTTATTTTTTCTACGAAAAAACGGAAAAAACGCCGCTGTTCTGGTTCGGACACGGCTTGAGTTACACCACGTTCAGATACGACGGAATACGGCTGCTCGAAGGTGTTGCTTCAATTGCCTCCGGCGACCGTATCGACGTTTTCGTGTCGGTTACCAACTCCGGCGACCGTGCGGGCGACGAGGTGGTGCAATTGTACGTCAAACCGATAGACGCCGGTTCGATGCCGCGCCGCGTCAAAGACCTCCGCGGTTTCGCACGCATAACGCTGGAGGCCGGAGAGACAAGGGAGGTGCCCTTCACACTCGGCCCGCGCGATTTTTCAGTCTATTCTGCCGATCCGTCAACCAAATCCGGGAGGTGGGAAGTCGTTCCCGGAGTGTATGAAATCATTGCCGGTTCCACTTCCGACCCGGCAGTGCTTGCAGGAACGAACGGTGAGGGCGTCAGCGTTTCCCTTACCGTAAATTGATAACGATGCCGTCGTTAATGACGGTTCAAAACATTTACCCGATTTTTGCAGGAAGAAGGTCCCTATATGCAGAGGAAATTGATGAAGTACCTTTTTGCGCTTGCGGTTTGTATCGGCGCTTCGGCAATTGTAAGTGCCGGACCGGATAACCTGAAAATAACCCCCAAGGGGTACGGCTCCTTCGAGATCGGACAGATCGGTCACGGGTACTATAAAAGTTCGGCAAGCGATTTCTTCGAGGAAATCGGCCATGTGTGGCAGCAGCGCGCATTCGCGAACCTCGGATTTTCCGTTCACTACCGCGACAAGCTGCAGATCAATATCGCCGGTGAAGGGTTGATCGCTTTCTCGACGCCGCAGATCGGCAAGTTTCCCACCACGCTTCAAACTCGTCAGTTTTTTTACATAAAAACGGCGAATGCGCTCATTTCATTTGTCGATTCGGAACGATTTACCGGTCAGCTGCAGGTCGGATTTTTTCCCTATAAATACAACCACGGCGTCCGGAATCTCGGTGAGTATCTTTTCAGGTCAAATCCCTACCCTCTTGTCGTCTACGCTGATTTCGACTATCCCCAGGCCGACCTCCTCGGCCTGCGGGGACATATCCAATTATTTAACGAATTGATCGAGAATGATCTGCTGGTTCACAGCGAATTGCTTGCACATCCGATCCAGGACTGGTCGGTATCGGACATTATTTCATGCAACCTGTTGAATAAATCGGTTTCCGTTGGTCTGGGCGTCAGTCTTTATCATATTTTTTCAGCATATCAGGGAAAATATATGGGAAGCGCCCTCGATGGTTATTATTATCCCCCCAATGTTGACTCAACGCTGCTGGTCTCATGGAGCGACACGGTAATGGACCGCAGCGCAGTCAATTGCATGGCCCGGCTCTCATTCGATCCAAAACGATTTCTTCCACTCTCCGTCTTCGGAGAAAACGATCTGCGTCTGTATGGCGAGATCGATCTGCTCGGGGTTGAAGATTACGAACCTTTTTACCAAAACCGGAATGAACGGATGCTCTTTTCGTTCGGGTTCAATCTGCCGGGTTTCAAAGTCATCGACCTGCTTAATCTCGAGTTCGAATACTGCGAAAACAAATCGGCATTCTCCGACCAGTTGTTTTATGGCGTTACAAAGCCCAGTTACGAACCGATGAACCTGTCGACCTACAACATGAAAAGAGTGCCCTGGCGATGGTCATTGTATATTAAGAAAACATTCCTCGACCAGCACCTGGGCTTTATCACCCAGTTCGGCAGGGATCACAAGAAAATCAATTTCTATTATATCAACCTGGCGGAAATGTCGTTCGCCGAGGTACTCCCCACCAAAGACGACTGGTGGTGGGTTTTCAAGACCGAATTCAAATTCTAAGGGAAACGCTCCCGGCGAAAGAACGCCTTACCGCACCGCGACGCTTGCGGTCGACCGCCGCACCACGAGCGTTCCGTCCGCTTCGATGCACATGCCGTGGCGTGCCGCCCTGATCGTATGGGAAGCGAGAATGAAGCGAAGCATCATGGCGATGATTCCGTGATTGTTGAAATCGTATGACGTCAGCTGATACTCCATCGCGTCGAGGGTATTGTCGAAAGAGATGACCGAAAGGTCGTCGGGAATACGCACCGCGCGCTCCTTGAGAAAGTCGACGGCGATCGTGGCCGCGAAGTCGTTCGCCATCACCCATGCGGTGATCGTCCTGTTTTCGAGCGCCTTTTCGAAGAGCGGCTTCATTTTTTCGTAGATTTCGCCGCTGGCGCAGTTCCATTCGGTGATGTACTTGGCGATACTGTATCCGAGGTTCCCGAACCGTTTGAAAAACTCGGTATGGGCCTTCTGTTTCCATTCGTCATACTGATGAATGAGCGAGCGGATGTCTTCATCATGTTCCTGGTTTTTCAGGTAGTCCCACTGATAGGCGTACCCGGACTGTACAAAAGGGATGACCCCGCGGGGAAATCCGGCGCGGCGATACATCGCGTCGATGGTGTCGAGGCGTCGCTGCGACCAGAGCGCCCGGTGAAAAGGCGAGAAGAAGGCTATCTGCCGGTGTCCCCTGCCGAGCAGATACTGGGCGACCCGTCTGGCCGGAAGCATCGACGCGGTGGCGGTAAAAAATTGCACCATACGGCTCCCCTGCGCACAGCGGGGAACCTTCCAGCCGCCGACCACATCCAGCACGGCAACGTTACGGCGCAGTCCGACCAGTCGTTCCAGCGCCTCTTCGGGAGCGCTGTCGAGATTGGCGACAATGAATATATACCCCAGAATCGTCCGGTCACTCAGATCATAATCGCTCTTTGAAGCGGTATGGACAAACCGCAGCCGGCCGTGAGTTCTGAAATAAACGATCACATCGAGTTGAATATTCATTCTGATGCATTCGGATTCGAGCGTGCGGAAATAACTTTTATCCTGGTAATCAACCCATATTTTCCCGTCCTCCCAGCCGCATGCGACGGCGACAATACGTGAATGGCCGGTGCTGCCGGCAAGTGAAGGGATATAATACCCATTCGTATGCGGCTCGACGATCTCTTCGTCGATCAGTGTCGCGAGCGCCTTTTTCAAGGTCGCAAACGAAACGCCGTAGGTTCGCTGCAGCTCCTTGCATGAAGGCAGCTTTTCACCCCCCGTATAACGGCCGGAAACAACATCCCGGTAGAGTTTTTCCGCGACATGCCTCCAGGAACCGGTTGCTCCCTGAGTAATGGTTGTTTCGGACGCTGACGCGCTTTGTCCGCCGGCTGATGAGGCCCAACGCCTGGTATCCGTCCGAATACGCCGGTTGCCCCGAACATCAACAGTGACGGAGCGCTCCTGCAGCAATTGCCGCATCGCTTTCCACATGGTGACGAAGGAGACGCCTGCTTCCCGCGCCAGGGATCTGATCGGAGGCAGCACCGGGTTGTTTTCTCCCTGCATCGCCAAAGCGGCAATATAAGCGCGCGCGCGCGCAATTCCGGGTTTGCTCTTTTCCACCGTACCGTTTCCTTTTCGATATAAAAATATATCAGGTCATTAAATTCTATTCATTATTTGATGTTGAACGGTTAAAAAAATTTTCATATTTTGCATAGTATCGATTCCGGATCCGGTTAATGCCGGAAGTGCATGAAATACCTTACATCGAAAGAGCGGCGGCTATGAGGAGCGAGGGCTACCTGCTGGGATACGACATCGGAAGTTCATCGGTCAAGGCTACCGTTATCGAGGCCTCGACCGGGAGGGCGGTCGCGTCCGCAACGTCGCCCGACGATGCCGAATTGCCGATCGTCGCGGAAAAACCGGGGTGG